>JADGDJ010000365.1 GCA_016744925.1 Spirochaetaceae bacterium | reverse complement strand
GAGACAGTAATAAAGCTATAATGGTATAAAATCCAACTGCCGATAATTAAGAAATAACATATACCCATAATAAAAATGGTTCAGGATATAAAAGCAATGAGGAACAAAAATAAAAAAGGCGATTATCATCATTCAATGAACGGTAATCGAGATAATTTTTTTATGAGATTTATCAACGGCGGTCGCAGGAAGCTGACGGTTATGTTTATACCTCATTCAGAAGAAAAAGTTGTCAATATACAAATTTCCCTTTTCACATTGGTTTTTTCAGGCCTTTTTGTTCTGGGGTTGCTCGTTTCATTTTTCTGGTTCACAACAAATTATTCCGGTAATCAGCAACAGCTGATGGCAAGCAAAAGTACTTTGCGTAACAGCGAAGCCAGTCTGGAAGTCGTTCGCGAGGAGATCGACACCCTTATGAAGGTGGCCGGCTCATTTAATGAGACTTTGAATAAGACGCTTTCCTCTCTTGGTATTGATAATGCTTCTAATGAATCTCTTGCCAGATCTCAGGGTGACCTATCGTCCTTTGTCGATATGATTGAGACGGATAGCAATTCCAATAATGAAGTGGGAAGTCTGAAAAAACTTCAGAGTTCCCTTGATAGTGCCATAAACCCACTCAATGAAATATCAGATGTTCTTCTTTCTCAACGGGCACTTCTTACGGACATACCAACGCTCTGGCCGCTAAAAGGGGTTAGGGGTTATGTAACAAACCAGTTCGGACCAGCTATTCACTTTCTAACGGGTGAATGGTATCTACATAAAGGGTTGGATATCGGTTATGGGATGGGTGCTCCGATAATGGCTACGGCCAATGGAAAAGTAGTATTGAGTACTTACAATAATGACTTTGGAAATCACGTTGTTATACAACATAAATACGGATTTGATACAAAGTACGCGCATATGCAGCATGTATATGTAAAAGAAGGTCAGGAAGTTAAGCAGGGTGATGTCATCGGTACGATGGGTAACTCAGGACTTTCCGATGGTCCTCACCTTCACTATGAAGTTCGTATCGGTTCTCAGGTTCTCGATCCGGCAAAATTCATCAATATGACAGACGATGCCTATAAAAATATTAAATGGACTATTCAAGAGTATAAATAATGAGTGACATAAATAAAGAAAATTCTTACATAAATTCCCTTGTCGGCAAGGGAACCCGCTTTGACGGTGAACTGAATCTCACAGGGCTATTGAGGATTGATGGTGATTTTACGGGAAGCATCAATACTGAAGGGAAAGTTCTCATCGGTCGGTCAGGTCGGGTGAAGTGCAGTATCAATGCGGGATCTGTTATTATCGGTGGTGTTGTAAAGGGGAATATTTTTTCCTCAGGAAAGGTTGTCGTACTATCGACAGGTATGGTTCTCGGTAATATAAAAGCTCCCAGTATCATAATTGAGCAGGGAGTTGTCTTTAACGGGAAATGTCATGTACTGACAGGTGATCAGCATGAATATGAGCATCGGCGCGGTTCTGCGGTTTCTGAATATAAGCCTGATTGGAGTGATGCTGAGCAAAGCAATGAGGAAAAAGCCAAGTCCGAGTTTCTTTCATGGAAAAAATAGGGTTTCCTTCGTCAGCTGCATTTCACCTTAATCACGACAAAAAAAGTAAGAGAAAAAAAGAAAAGGCAATTAAGTCTGTTAAGTCTTTTTCCTCCATTTTGGAAGATACAGAAAAGTCGACAGTAAATGAGAGTCTTTCGGCTGAATCAGTCGGTGGGCATGAGCAACTTGAAGAAATTTTGGATGATTTATACCAGCTTGGTGAATCGCTCAAAAGCGAACAGACTATATCAAATCTCAAAAAATATCGCGAGTCGATTAGACATTTCTTCAAATACGTAGTGAACAATGGCATAGAAGCCGAAAAGATTGCCGGGATACGAAATCCCCGGACAATGGAGCAGAAACAGTATACTCTTATCAAGGTTGTAGACGGCAAATTAGAGAAGTTGGCCGCATACATCCTCAGTTCCCAGAAGAGTCAGATTGATATTCTCAAAGGGGTCGATGAGATATACGGTTTGCTGGTCAATTTAACAAGCTGAAGGAGTTTTCTTTGAATAAGGAAGCAGTAGTTGAGGAAGCAGAAACTCTTGAAGACGGTGTCGACAAGGTTCCATATAGATTGAAGATAGATTATTCGGGTGAAACCGAAATCTGTGAAATAGACAGTACAGTCTCTTTGAATAAAGATGACAAAGTTATCATTGAAACTAGATATGGTCGGGATATGGTGCACGTTCTGGGGCCTATGAGCTGTAAGGGCGGTTGTTGCGGCAAGAAGGATTTGAAGGCATTTATCCGGATTGCATCGGACGAAGATCTGAAAATCAGAGCGCAGAATGAGATAAAAGAGAAAGAAGCTTTCAGTCTCTGTAAAGAGAAAATCCGAGAGCAAAAGCTGGATATGAAACTCGTAGGAGCTCATTATCTAGTGGATGAAGCAAAAGTTCTCTTCTTTTTTACAGCGGAAGCCCGGGTCGATTTCCGAGAGTTGGTGAAAAATCTCGTTTCAATTTTTAAGATGCGTATAGAATTGAGACAGATCGGAGTTCGAGATGAATCGAGAGTTCTCGGTGGGCTTGGTGTCTGTGGTAGAGATTACTGCTGTCATGGTGTTATGGATGATCTTCGCCCTGTATCCATTAAAATGGCTAAGGATCAGAACCTCTCTCTTAATTCCATGAAGATATCCGGTCCATGCGGCAGGTTGCTCTGCTGCCTGTCTTATGAATACGATTATTATGTGGAAGAAAAAAAGAAGATGCCATCTGAAGGGAACAAAATTTTTCAGGGTAATATTTATTATCATGTAAGAGAAGTAAATATTTTTACGAAAATGATTAAATTATCCGGAGAAGGTGGGCGTACAGTCGACGTTCCGTTTAGTTCGTTTGAGTATAATGGAGATAAGAAGGTCTGGAATTTGACCGGATCTCTTGAAAATTGATATAATATATT
>JADGDJ010000126.1:3922-13603 GCA_016744925.1 Spirochaetaceae bacterium | reverse complement strand
TCCTGGTGAATAACAATCCCGTAACAACGAGAATCCTGGAACCGGGAGATGTGATTAATATTGAAGGTGCAACAATAGTTTTTAATGATAAAGAATAATTATTGACCTATTGGGCAGAAGACATATTGTATGTCCTTATGTAATTCTATATATTTTGTCTAACATAAGGCTGCACTAGTGAGCCAACAAGGAATTATTAGTAATGGGAAAAAGAGGAGAACTGTTTACAGAAAAAGTATTTTCTGAAAATGATTCAAAAACATATTTCTTTAATGTTAAGGAAAATAGATTCGGTGATTACTTTCTCAATATTGTGGAGAGTTCCAAAAATGACAATGATAGATTTGATCGATACTCTATAATAGTCTTTGAAGAAGATTTGGATCTTTTTGTAACCGAATTTAACAAAGCTGTAGAAATTGTCAAAGAGAAGTTCGAGGAATACACTTTCGAGCTTAGAACAGGATCGGGAAAAAGAGTTTATTCCTATCATGTAAAAAAATCCAGTAGAGGTGATTTTAATCTGATTTTAGGAGAGAGCCGATCCAATTATTCCGGATCTTTCCAGAATGAATCAATTAAAGTTTTTTCTGAAGATCTAGAGAAATTTCTAGAAGGATTTAATCGAGCAGTAACATTTATTGAAAAAAAATAATCAAAATCTGTATAAACACATTACTTGGAAGTATTTCTTCTGAGTTTTGTGTTGATTTATATCCATTATTGATTGAATATTAAAGCATATGGATTTTACCTGTGTAGAAATAAAAAATGTAAAATACATCAAATTGATTCCCCTCGATCGTAAATGTGAAAGAGCGTTGGATTTAACGACACTTCACAAAGATCAGGAATTAGCATATCTCAATATTTTTCATGTCGGTAAAGACATGAAAAAAACCTTACTAAAAAGCATTCAAATTAACAATATAAGACCGGGAAATTCAGGAATTCCAGAGTTGAAGTTATCTGTTTCCTATGACGGAACTCAATACTATAAAATTGTTCTAAAATTAAATGGATACATTTATCACAATAGCGTAATTGATATTAAGCAGGTTGGAAAACCCTCTTTTAATATATTAAATCTAGCTCTCATCGCTCTGGTTATACTCGTTATTGCATTTCTGGGATATTTTTCTTTTCGATCTCTTTTAAATAATCGAGAATCAAATCCTCTAAATCAATCTTCTGAGAATTTAGAGCAGGAACAAGGACGCGAAATAGATCCGACTACAAGAGTTTTGTCAGAAAGTAGCTCAAACAGTATAAATGTAACAGAATTAAACTATTCGGATTCAAGTTCTACAGATTCAAGTTCTACAGATTCAAGTTCTATAGATTCAAGTTCTACCGATTCAAGTTCTACAGATTCAAGTTCTACAGATTCAAGTTCTACAGATTCAAGTTCTATAGATTCAAGTTCTATAGATTCAAGTTCTACAGATTCAAGTTCTACAGATTCAAGTTCTACCGATTCAAGTTCTATAGAACCACAGACTATTGAAACTTCTGAATTAATCGATAATAAAGCAATTGTATATTTTTATCCAAATAGTAGTGTTCTTACAGAAGATGCAAAATCAATACTCAGGAAGATTCTCGATATATTAAACAATAATTCCAATCTGGATGTGGAAATCTTAGGGCATTGTGCATTTTTCGGTACTGAAAAAGGCCGGCAGGAGATATCCACGGAAAGGGCTGAAAGTGTGTACTCATTTTTTATCAAAAATGGATGGACTCCGGAATCTCAAGCTCTTCTCATCGGTTTAGGACATCAAAATATCGTTACCCGAGACCCGGAAAAGCAAAACCTCAATCGAAGAGTTGAAATCAGAATAGAGAGTAAAAAAGAGAACTGATACTCAGCTTTACCTATCATCCTAATCTATATATAATGAAGGAATTCGGTGCATTATTCGGCTCCGTGAAATAAAAAAATATTGAGCAGATCAGTTTCGAAATCCTTTTCAGGACATTGGTTAAAAATGTATAAACTGCATAAAGGGATTCTTGTCCTCAAGTTTGTGATCTGATATTCGTATATAGCTTGAATCGATATTCATCGGGTTTTTGAGAAAAACAGCTAATCACAATTCTCTGGAGGGGATTTTTGTTTTTAAAAAGTATAGAAATAATGGGTTTTAAGTCTTTTGCAGATAGAACAAGGATAGAGTTTTCCGGGGGGATTTCTGCGCTTCTCGGTCCAAATGGTTGCGGGAAAAGTAATGTAGTCGATTCTGTTAAATGGGTTCTTGGCGAACAATCCACAAAAAACATGAGAGCGGAAAAGATGGAAGATGTCATCTTTAATGGAACTGAAACCAGAAAGGCTCTCAATGTCGCAGAAGTAACTCTGGTCATCGCAAATGAAGAGGGCATTCTCGACCTTGATATGCCTGAAGTGGCTATCAAAAGAAGACTTTATCGAAATGGTGAAAGTGAATATTTAGTTAATAATACACCTGTTCGTCTAAAAGAACTTCGCGAACTCTTTTTTGATACAGGTATTGGAAAGTCCGCTTATTCGATTATGGAACAGGGGAAAATTGACCAGGTCCTATCCAACAAACCGGAAGAGCGCCGTTATCTCTTTGAAGAAGCTGCCGGGATTACAAAATTCAAGGCCCGTGGAAATGAGGCTGACCGAAAACTCGCTAAAACTGAAGAGAATATGGTTCAGGTTGAAAATATTCTCAGAGAAGTTCGAAGGAATTATGACACATTAAAAAAGCAATCTGAAAAAACACTGAAATATAGAGAATGCCGAAGTCGAATCTTTGAGTTGGATATTGATATCCAACTGCTGAAACTGCAATCCTTCAATTCTACAAAAGAGAATAAAATCAATCAGTTAAATGTCAAAAAAGAGCTGTTTGAAAAACTCAACAGAGAGATTGCCGGGATAAATGGAACTCTTGAAGAAAATCAGGGGCAGGTTTCACATATGGAATCTGACCTTGTTGAGTTTCAAAAAAAGTTATACGGAATGGGTTTGGAGAAAGAAAATCAGGAGAACCAGATTCGTTTATTCAGAGAACAGACCGGTGAAATTGAATCATCTATAGCCACTTTGAAAGCTAAGGAAAAAAATCTCAAAGCAAAACTTAAACAGATAGCCGGAGATAAGCAGAAGAAAGAAGAAACGCTTAATGAATATCGAGAACGACTGGAAGAAGTCGATAGAAATATTAAACGGCTGCAGGATAAAATAACTTCTTCCGATTTGACGATTAAAAAAAATGAATCAGAAATGACTAATCTCGAAAAAAGCAATGGAGAACTGGAACTGGACAGGGAGAAACTCGACGGTGATTTAAGAGTTCTTACAGATGATATTGTAAGTCAATTGGACAAAGGGTTACGAGAAACTGGCTTTTCTAAAAATAAGAGGAATTCCCTGGAGGAAAAAATTGATGAAATTATGGGGACATCTCTAGTTCAAATCAGTGGTCGAATTCAGCTGATTAAAGATGCTCTCCGGGTTGGAACTCAAAAAGACAATACTCGTCTTCTGGAGAACTGCATAACCGTGCTGAATGATTCGGAGTCCAGTTTTCAGGATTTTAAGAAACTTTTTGGAGAATACATAAATACAAATCCCGATTTTCTAGATGACTTTTTAGCACCAGAAGGAATTATTACAAGAAAAAGAGATATCGATAATAAAATAAGCACTGTGCTGGAAAAAATAAAGTTCAATAGAGAGAGAATTAAATCTCTCAGTAATGAAAATAAGGCACTTTTGCAGAAAATTGATGAATACAGAGCCGGGCTGGAAGAGCAGAAAGTCAGTTTAGCCAAAATATCTACACAGATCGATGCTGTTTCCGAATCTGTAAAAGTACTTGATAGGGAAAATTCTGAACAAGAGGAGTTTCTCAAACAAAATAGCAGAGAACTATCTAATGAGCTGGAAAAGAAAAGTACAGTTGAAAAGAAAATAGCTGAGCTTGATAAAGCTGGAAAACAACTGAATGAGGATAAAAAAACTATTAAAAAAAACCTGGAAGAACTGGAGAAGGGGATTCTCGATAAGAATAAAAAACTTCAAGGCAAAGAAATCGAATTAAAGAGTAAAGTTGAGAAAATCAATAAAATCAATTTAGATATAAGTCGTTATAATATTGATATGGCACAACTGGAAACAGAAATCCAAAATATGTATAACAACTTTCGTGATAAAAACTCTCGTGAATTAGATGAATACCAGAATAGATTGGAAAAAATAGACCGCCCGACAGTTGATATCAGAAATGATTTATCTGCGGCAAAATCTGATTTGAAATCCATTGGACAGGTTAACCTGATGGCCCCTGAGGAGTTTATAGAAGTCAAAGAACGTTTTGATTTTCTCAATGGACAACTTGAAGATTTGAGAACTGCCCAGGTGAATCTTCTTGAAATTACAAAAGAGATTAAAAAAGAATCAGAGACCCTCTTTTTAAAGACATATAATGAGATTCGTAAGGAATTTCATGAGATGTTCAGAAGAATGTTCGGTGGTGGACGAGCGGAATTGAAGCTAGTTGACCCTGACAACATATTAGAGTCCGGTATAGAGATTTATGCACAGCCTCCAGGCAAGAAGCTGGAGAATATCTCACTCCTATCGGGGGGAGAAAAATCTCTTACAGGTGTTGGCTTGTTATTCGCTACCTACCTGATCAAACCATCTCCATTCTGTATTCTCGATGAGATAGATGCTGCACTGGATGAAGCCAATATTCAACGCTTTGTAAATGTACTTGTTGAGTTTGGAAAAAAGTCTCAATTCATTGTGATAACACACAATAAAAAAACTGTAACTGGTGCAAAAACGCTCTTAGGTGTTACAATGCAGGAATCAGGTGTTTCAAAAATAATATCCATTAGATTGGAAGATGAAGTCGAGAATGATAAGTGAAAAAGCGGAAATTTAATTTTAAGCTTACCGACTATGTGGATGCTCATATAATTAAAATCTATGCCATCGTGCTTGTATCGGTTTTGCTGATAGCCATATTAGTAGTAGCCGGAGTCAGTTTTTATAGATATAGTCTCTATCAGGATGAATTGAAAAAACCGCCATTGTATTCCGAACAGGATATTTCGGCAATTTTAGAATCACCGGGTTTAACCGATTTTATAATACCTGAATCACTCGAGTCTGGTGAAAGGGGATTCACACCCTATCGGGATCAGCTGAAGATGTGGTCAGACGAAATGGTTGAGCATTATATAATCCCGCCTGAGGACCTGGGGGTTGATCAGATCTCCCGTGAAAGCAGAAAACTCATTGAACAGAAACTGGATGAAATACCTTGATTAAGAAAAGCTTTGCATTATTGATAATATTAACCTCTCTAACTAGTTGTTTGACAACATCAAAAGGAGAGATGTTCGAATTTAACGCTATGGTAGAAGAAGAGGATGTTGCACTTGAAGCCCTAGTGGCGATTCCGGAAGTCGAATTGTTTATCTCAGCTCCTTTCAGTGAAGTCTCTGATGAAGAATTATTAGATCCCGACGATGTTCTGATCCCTGAAGAAGAAATTCCTATGATAAAGATTGCAGAACAGGAAGAAGAGGAAATTCCCACAATGCCTGACGCTCCAGTTAAACAATATACAGGAGTAATTCCCTCTGAGAATATTCAAGAAGATGTGGTTGATTATGCAAGAGAAACCATAGACAGTACGTTCCAGGAAGAAGAATCTATAGAAGAAGAAAAAAAAATATATTCTCCGCCAGCCAATGTCCCTATCCTCTTAAAAGAGCAGAGTGGTATAGCGGGAAGTGAATTTATAATAGATATCGACAAAGAGGGCTGGATTTATAGCGGTTCTGATTCTCGAGTGATAGAATTAAAAAATCGAGAATTTACGGGAGATACAACAAAGTTTGTCTTTTCAATCAGTGATGCAGGTTCATATATATTGAGTTTTTACCTACAGAACCCCTCTAGCGGAAAATCTGAAGAAGCAGAATACAACATCAACATTGAGGCAATTGATGATATATACGATCAGGCTATAGTGATTGAACCTGAACTGGAAAATCAAATTGGTGTCGAAAATAGTGAGAGTCAAGAGGAGATTCTCGCTGCAGTTGAAGAGGAGAATATCCCTGAGCTTGTCGCATCTTTTGAACTTCTTATTTCTGAAGATGATCCTGTAGAAAACACAGTTCTTTCTGACGCATTTGATCTGTTAGAACGTCAGGGGGGGTATGATCGCTATCTGGTGGATTTGGCGGAAAATGCCTATTCCTTGTACCCCTATGACAATCAGAGTGCGGAACTTCTGTACAAAGCAGCTCTCACAGTTGAAAAACCCGGACCGGATCAGAACATAGAAAAAGCTCTTAGTTTATTCAAGCTTGTTCGTGAGCATTTTCCTATCAGTATCTATTGTGATAAATCAGAAGAACGTATAAGATATCTGGAACGTCATTTCATGAAGATATACTAAAGTTGCGCTATTGACACAGCTTGTGTATTAACTGTATAAAAAATAAAACTTTTGGGACTATATATTTAGAATGTTAGACCGTATTACGGATAAATTTTCCGAGATTACCAGAGAATTTTCCGGTAAAAACAGGATTAGTGAAAAGAATATAGAAGATGCTGTCAACGAAATCAAAGTGACACTGCTCGATGCAGATGTTAATTTGAGAGTCGTCCGGCGCTTTGTAAATAAAACAATAAAAGAAGCTAGCGGAGAAGATGTTTTAAAATCCATCAATCCCGGCCAGATGTTCATAAAAATTGTTTATGATAAAATGGTTTCGCTTTTGGGAGACAGTCGTCAGGAGCTGGAGTTAAAAGGACCTGATACCGTTTCGGTTATATTGTTGCTGGGGTTGCAGGGAGCTGGTAAAACAACTGCTGCTGCAAAACTGGCGAAAAGGCTGCAGAGTGAAGGGAGAACTCCTTTGATGGCGGCTTGTGATCTCATACGACCGGCTGCTGTAGAGCAGTTATCTGTATTAGGTGAACAGATTGGTATCGAGGTTTATAAAGAAGATACAAAAAATGCTGTTAAAGTGGCAAGAAATGCCCTTAAATATGCGAAAAAGAAACAATATGATACCCTGATTATTGATACTGCAGGTCGATTGCAGATTGATCAGGACATGATGAAAGAGATTATAGCTGTCAGGGATGCGGTGAACCCTGTCGAAGCGTTGTTAGTCGCTGACGCCATGACCGGTCAAAATGCTGTTGAAATTGCGGAAACTTTTGATAAAGAAGTTTCATTAACAGGTGTTATCCTTACTAAATTCGACTCCGATGCCCGCGGCGGTGCTGCTCTTTCCCTCAAGAGCATTACAGGGAAACCAATAAAATTTATTGGTGTTGGTGAGAAAGTAGAAGATCTGGAGCCTTTTTATCCTGAGAGGATAGCGTCCCGTATTCTAGGAATGGGAGATGTTGTCAGTCTCGTCGAGAAGGCTCAGGAGAATGCCACTCAGGAAGAAGCGGAAGAACTTGAAAAAAAGATCATTTCCGCGACTTTTACACTGGAAGACTACTTGTTACAATTCCAGAAAATGAGGAAAATGGGTAGTATCCAATCTCTTGTATCCATGATTCCCGGCATGGCCGGTAAAATTGGTGATGGAGATATAGATGAAAAAGCTATAAAGAGAGAAGAGGCGATCATTTTATCGATGACTCTCCAGGAGAGAAGGAATCATAGGATTGTCGGACCTCCGAGGAAAAAAAGGATAGCTGCGGGGAGCGGTACTTCTGTAGCGGAAGTGAACCGTCTCATCAAAAAATTTGACAAGATGCGATTGATGATGAAGAAGATCGCTAAAAACAAGAAACTGCAATCCCAGTTCATGGCTCAAATGGGCGGAATGTAGATTTTAGGAGAATTTCGTGAGTGTAAAAATCAGACTGAAAAGAGTCGGAGCAAAAAAAAGACCTTATTATAGAATCGTTGTAATGGATTCAAGAACAGCCCGAGATGGTAGAGCTATTGATGAAGTGGGATACTATCACCCAATCGAAGCAGAAGATAAACAGGTTGTTCTTAAAGAAGAAAAAATCAGAGAATGGTTCAAAAAAGGTGCTAGACCTACAGATACTGTAAAAAGACTTCTTAACAAAAAAGGAATCACCCTCAAATAAGGGTGTATGAGGTAATTGTGGAAAAAGATCTAGTAGAATATATCGCAAAATCTTTAGTCGATTATCCTGACGATGTCACGGTAAATATGATTGAAGGTGAAAAATCTACAATTCTTGAGTTAAGAGTTTCTGATGATGATATTGGAAAGGTCATAGGTAAGCACGGTAGAATCGCTAAAGCAGTTAGAACGATCTTAAGCGCCTCATCAACAAGAGATGGCAAAAGATGTGTTTTGGAGATTCTCGACTGATATGGAAATGATCGCGATCGGTAAGATCCGGACATCTCACGGCGTTCAGGGGTTTGTAAAAATTGCCAGTTATTCGGGAGAAACAAAACATTTTTCTCAATTGAAAAAGGTAATCTTAAAATCTGATAAACTTGAAAAAGAATACAGTATTCAAGATATCAAGCCTCTCGGTGAATCGGTAATTATTAAATTTGATGGTATCGATACTCCGGAAAAGGCAAAGACACTTGCGGGACTGGAAATCATAGTTCCAAGAGAGTTTGCTGCAGCATTATCTGAAGGTGAATTTTATCACGCTGATCTTATTCAGTGTCGTATATATTTTGAAGATGAAATGCTGGGTCAAGTGATTTCCATATTTGAAGGTGGCGGTGGTGAGCTGATTGAGGTCAAATTGACTTCTGGCGAAACTGTTCTGATCCCTTTCCGTGATGAGTTTGTTGGAGAAATCTCTATTGATAATAAACTTATCGCATTAAAAAATAGATGGATTTTGGGATGAAGTTTACAATATTATCTCTGTTTCCTGAAATACTTGAAGGTTTTTTTACCAGTTCCATTATGTCGAGAGCTGTAAAAAATAATCTTATTGAGTATAATTTTATTAATATCAGGGATTATGCTTTCGATAAGCATAGGAACTGTGATGATACACCTTATGGTGGCGGTGCCGGGATGGTTATGAAAGCTGAACCTCTGGCGAATGCTCTGGACTCGGTTAATGCCAGTAAACTGAGGACAGTTTATATGTCACCATCAGGTAAGAAATTGGATCAGAATCTATCTTTGGAATTATCTGAAGAAGAGGAGATTGTTATAATTTGCGGTAGATATGAAGGTATCGACCAGAGGATTATCGATCTCTACGTAGATGATGAGATATCAATAGGTGACTATGTCATATCTTCTGGAGAAGTTGCTTCTCTGGTTCTTGTTGATAGTGTTTACCGCTTGTGTGATGGCGTTATAGCCCGAGAGTCTCTTGAGGAGGAGAGTTTTCAGAATTCTCTTCTAGAATACCCTCACTATACCCGCCCTGAGGTATTTCAAGGACTTACAGTTCCTGATATACTTACGTCCGGACATCATGCTAAAATAGAAAACTGGCGTTTGAGAAAGCAGCTAGAAAAGACAATTGTCAATAGGCCAGAATTGCTGAAAAGCGGTCAATTGACAGTCGAAGCTGAAAAAATGTTAAAAGAAATGGCAATTCAGGAGGAAAGTCCTAATGGATATAATTAATTCAATTGAGTCTGATCAGATTAAAGAAAACAATGAAAATTTTAAAATTGGCGACACAATAAA
>JADGDJ010000126.1:0-3912 GCA_016744925.1 Spirochaetaceae bacterium | reverse complement strand
GTCTCGCTCTTGCCTTGAATAACTCAGGCATAACACGAACAGTTACTGTTCGAAAAATGTCTCATGGTGTTGGAGTAGAGAGAATCTTTCCGCTAAATTCACCGAAAATTGATAAAATTGAAGTTTCCCGACACGGTAAAGTAAGAAGAGCTAAACTCTATTACATTAGAGAGAGAGTCGGTAAATCTGCAAAAGTTAAAGAGCTTATCAGAAAGAAAGCTGCTAAGTAAACTTAACTTTTTGCTCATTTATTCAATTTTAATGTATAACCGGATCTGTATTGATCCGGTTTTTTTTTCTTCTAAGGCTGAATTTCGTGATAGCAAAGGTTTAAAGTTTCAGTTATAATAAAAATAGATAAATGGATTTTGGCTGTAAACATAAATTTACAGTTCTATTCATAATTCCAAATGAATTGCTTTTTACCGCTCAGGAAGGGATCATGAACATAGTAAAAGTTGAAGACTTACAGGTTGGAATGGAATTTGATGCATCAGTTTTTGTTGAAGATGATGTTATTTTTGTTCCCGCTGGTGTAGCAATCAGAGAAAAAGATCTAAAGCGGCTCAGTCAATGGGGGGTTGTTGAAGTTTCTACAGATGGAAAACCCATCGACCATACACCATCAGATGTTAAGGCCGATTATGAGTTTTTTGGTTTGTCTGCCGATAGCGATTCCGTTCATTTTTATAAAAATGCCGTATCTTATCTCACCGATATTTTCAATAAAATCTCTCGAAAGGAAAGCTTTAATACAACTGCAGTAGATACTCTTGCAGATTTGATTATAAGGTATGTCCGGGAGCAGCGAAATGAGACTATTAGTCTTATTATTTGTTCCAGTGCTGGAGATGGTTATGCTAAGAGTAGTTTGAACTGTGCGATTCTCTCATCTGTAATCGGTGTATTTATCAAATTGGATGATAAACAACTACAGGATCTTGTTCTAGGAGCTATTCTTCACGATAGTGGAATGCTTAGAATTCCTGAATCAATTAGAAATAAAAATGGAAAGCTTACGGAAGGTGAGCTCAAGACTCTTAGAATGCACACATTGTATTCTCACCAGATTATGGCTAAAGAACTGTATTATTCAGAAGAAGTTGCTCAGATTGCCTTACAACACCATGAGCGCTGGAATGGTACAGGTTATCCACAGGGGACTAAAGAGCGGGAGATTAGTCAGGCTGCCCGTATAGTTTCAGTTGCCGATGCCTTTGAAGCTATGGTTTGTGAACGACCTTATAGAAACTCTATGACTGGATATTTCGCTATGAAAAACATTTTGAGCGATAACTCCAGACGTTTTGATCCAACTGTTGTTAAGAGTTTTATTTCAAGTATGGGAATTTACCCTATAGGCAGTATTGTTTTATTGAGTAATTCAAGCATTGGAAGAGTTATTTCCGTTCACAGTAATACACCTCTCAGGCCAGAGTTGATGCTTCTTATCGATTCTGATGGAACTGAGTACAAGGATGGTTCAGGTCTTATCGTCGATCTTCTCCAGGAGAGGAATTTATTTATTCTTAAAGCACTGGATGTGAAATCTTTAGCCGGTAAAACGTGATTCATGGATACAAGAAAGAAAGGTCGAGAGGGAGAATCTCTCGCTGTTACTTATCTTGAAGAAAAAGACTGCCAAATAATAAAAAGAAACTTCATGTCCCGAGCGGGAGAAGTCGATATTATATGTAGAGATAAAGATGAAATCGCTTTCGTTGAAGTGAAATTCTGGGATTTCTACAGTTTCGAAGATCTTGAATATTCAATAAATTTGAATAAAAGAAAGAGAATAGTAGATACATCCCGTTATTTTCTGCTAAAGTATCAACAATATCGTGATTTCAGACTTCGATACGATGTAATTTTTCTGTCACGGAGGACGGAAGAAATTCATCATCTAATCAATTGTTTTTAGGGAGATGGAGCTCCAATGATAAGAATTGCAAAACAGTCTGATCCGAAACGTTTAAGTGAATTGAAACAGAAAATCGATGATGAGAAGTATCTGGATGTTGCTATAAAGCAGATCGCAGCTACCTTGACTCATGAGATTGTGAATATCAATGAGGAGAAGACATGAAAGACTCTGATGAATCTGCAAAAAAACCAGAAAAAGGAAGAAGCAGATCTCGTCGAAGAAATGAACGACGTAATCGTAATCGGCAGAATAGGGATAGCAGAGTGAGTGTAAACGGACCTGATTGCTCAATCTGTAATAAACCTATCAGGGACGTGTCTGCCGCGATTACAGATCAGGAAAGTGAAAAAGCTGCTCATTTTGATTGTATTTTAAAAAAACTGTCTGAGGCTGAAACTCTGGATAATCAGGAGAAAGTTATTTATTTAGGCAGTGGGGATTTTGGAGTTGTTAAAGTGATTAATAACAAAAAGTTCGAAATTATTAAAAAGATCCAGTATGAGATTTCTGAAGAGAGAATAGACTGGCGTAAAGATATGCGATTCCAGTTTCCAGAGACACAAAAAAAAGCCCCATAAGGGCTTTTTTTTATATCTGGTAGATATTTTTAGCAGCCTTTAAAAGGCTATTTATTAATAATAGGATTGTAATTCATCAAGTAACTGTAAGGCTTTCATTCTCACTACAGTTATATAACCATTTCTTGGATCGGCAATAGCGGCTATTTCTCTAAATACTTTTTCATCATTAAGGCCATCATTGTCTTTTGCCAGTTTCTGGATCGCGGACAATGAAGCGTTTGCAAATGTGTTATCTTTATTTACGGCTGTTTGAGAATGCATTGTCCAGCTAATCAGGTCTAATACTTCTCCATTTTCATCTACACCAGCTTTTGAGAGAGCTAGAACAGCTTCTGTTAAAACCATTGTTTCATTTTCATTTTTGAAAATATTAAGGATTGAATCTCGGGCACTAGGTCCCCCGATTTCTCCAAGAATTCTCACGGCTTCTTTTCGTACCATGGAAAAGTTGTTTATGACTCTACCGCCTTCTACAACTCTTTTATCAATACCTTCTGCAGATAAATCACCAAGAATGTCTATAATTTCAATACTGTTCTCATCTACTTCTCCATCATGGATCATCTCTTCGATATCCTGGATGGCAATGATTTTCATATCTCTATCGGGAGATTCAGCCTGGCTTCTTATTATCTGGGCCTTCACAGTACTTTTCAGGTAAACATCTTCAATAGTCTGTTCTGAAGAATTCTCCTGTGCCTGCAGGCCGGTAATGAAAAATAAAGCAGTTAAAAAAGCAGCTGCCATTTTTTTGATGTTCATACAATACCCCTTTACTTACGCTTTAATTGTAACTCCAAGACTTATTATTCGCAAATACTGTTACCAAATAGTTATTGTCCATTCATTGTCTAACAATTCAAATTGGAACAATATTGTTCTATTCTCTTCAATATACATATATGCGGTAACATGCTCTTCATCCTTAAAGATGATTTCATCAAGTCGGGCGCTTGCCCTGCTTGGAACTACAACCCATTGGAAATAGTCTCTCAGATTTTCCAGCTCAACAACATCTTTTAAACTGGGACTCTCTGAGACCTCTCTTAGATGTTCGGCACTTCCTACCGTTTCAATGTACTTTTCTGAAAGAAATTTTTTCCATCCGTTAAAATTTTTCTTTCTTATCAGTTGGGTGACCTCTTTTATAAGGTCTTCGATCTCATCAAAAGTCTTATTGTACAGATCTTCTGAAACTTCAATGCCCTCGTTTACAGTTGTCTCGGGCTCTTTAACTTCTTCAACTTCCGGTTCTTCAGCTTTTATTTCCACAGGTTCTTCAACTGTTTCCTCGGCGATTTGAATAGGTTCTTCCACAGGAGTTTCAGTAGTTTTGCATGAAAATAAAAATAGTGTCATCATTGAGAGTAATATTAAATTTTTCATATTCATAAGGAAGTTTATAAT
>JADGDJ010000125.1 GCA_016744925.1 Spirochaetaceae bacterium | reverse complement strand
ACAACTGATATGCTTGTCTGCGCTGAAGATCTCGGCGCTGTACCGGATTGTGTTCCTTCGGTACTGCAGAAACTCGGAATACTGGGCTTGAAAGTGGTTCGGTGGGCAAGAGAATGGAATAAAGACGGCGAACCCTATACACCGGTAAATCAATATCCGCTTCTTTCTGTATGTACTCCTGCTGTTCATGACTCGACTACATTAAAACAGTGGTGGTACGAAGAGCAGAACAAGGCTTTATTAGCAGAGGGATTGGGCGCCTCATCACTTGAGGAAGAACCAACGGAAAGTGCCATATTATCATTTCTTTCATCTCTATTTAAAAGCAGCTCTGCTATATGCATGGTACAGATACAGGATTTCTTCGGATTAGATAAATCTGTCTGTGATAACGACATTCACTATGAGCGCATAAATATACCCGGTACAGTTCAGGATATAAACTGGTCATACAGAATTCCTCAAAAATTAGAGGAACTAGTGGACAACAATAGTCTATCCAAAACGGTTTTATCTCTTACCAGAACGAGAATAGCAGATAAAATATCTCTGTAAAAATAAATTACGGCTATTTTGTCTGTATTTTTTTATAATTTACATAACAGCAAATCAGAGGTGATAATAAATGAATATGGAACAATCTCTTGAATTACATGTAAACAATGATAGTCGTCGGAATTTCCAACTGGAAAAATTCAAGTTTTCAGAAACAGGAAAACTTATCGTAAATGATAGTTACAGGATTCAGGAAATTACAGAACAGATCAACTCAATCAAAAAAGGACAGGGAGAACTGGAGAAATTCTATAAATCCAGTGATTTAAACGCTCTGGCCCTTATTGAAAGAATTAATCACTATCTGATCAAGCGTTACCTTATGGAATCGGATAATCTGGCTTTCTCCAGTACATTGGCTTTACTCAACAAAAATTACAGTAAAGAGCAGATTGACAATGTATTTATTAAGTACAATTCCCACTTCTCCAGTATAACACGTCTGGACCTGGAAAGTACGGTTGATTCTGTCCCTCTGAGAGAGCTGTTTCTTGAAGAAATTATCCTTTTAAAAATATGCAATAACAATCAGGCTGCAAGACCCTATAAAGATCTATTCGATGATTCTCCTCTTGTGCAGGATTCGAAATACACTCCTGTCTTTTATACAATTCTCGAGCATTTTGATGAAACACCTTCGTTCGGTCCCCAGAAAAGCAATTTGATTAAAATGCTTATGGAGCCTTCTCAACGACATCCCGATTCTCTTCAGGCGCAGATTGAGTATATGAAAGAAAAATGGCCCGTCCTGACCGATCAGTTTCTTCTAATGCTTCTCCGGGGTATCGATATGATCAGCGAAGAGAACAAGGTATTCTTCAGTGGTCCTGGGCCTACAGCAGTCATGGAATTCGGATCAAGCCGCTTTGAAGAGGAAGATATTCCCAATTTCAGTCGTGACAGCAACTGGATGCCCGAAGTAATTCTCCTTGCCAAAAATGCATTGGTCTGGATGGATCAGCTTAGTCGTGACTACAAGAAAGAGATCCGTGCACTAAGCCAGATACCCGATGAAGAACTCGACATATTGGCTTCCAGAGGAATCAACTGCCTATGGCTCATAGGAATATGGAACAGAAGCAATGCTTCAAAAGAGATAAAAAGACGTTGTGGAAATACCGATGCCGTCTCTTCAGCCTATTCTCTTTTCAGTTATGACATATCATGGGAGATTGGTGGGTGGGATGCCCTGACAGACCTCAGGACTCGATGTAAAGAGCGGGGAATCCGATTGGCCAGCGATATGGTCCCTAATCACACAGGTATAGATTCCGAATGGACAAGGAGTCGACCTCACTGGTTTATTCAAACCGATAAAGCACCTTTCCCCTCATATACCTACAATAGTGAAAATATTTCGGAAGATCCCGGAATAGGATTATATCTCGAAGATCATTATTATGATAAAAGCGATGCTGCTGTCACATTTAAGAGAGTGAATCTTCAGACTGGTGAAGAGCGTTTTATCTACCATGGAAACGATGGTACGACCATGCCCTGGAATGATACGGCGCAGTTGGACTTTCTTCAAAATGAAGTGAGAGAAGCCGTCATTGATCAGATTCTCCATGTGGCAAGAAACTTTCCTGTAATCCGTTTTGATGCGGCGATGACCCTGGCAAAAAAACATATAAAACGCTTGTGGTATCCCGAGCCCGGCAAAGGGGGAGACATTGCCTCCCGTTCCAATTTCGCTCTTTCCAACGAAGATTTTGAAAGCGCTGTAGGGGGAGAGTTCTGGAAAGAAGTCGTGACAAGAGTCTCTGCAGAAGCTCCGGACACGCTGCTCCTGGCAGAGGCATTCTGGATGATGGAGGGGTATTTTGTCCGAAACCTCGGAATGCACAGAGTGTACAACTCAGCCTTTATGAATATGTTGAAAAGCGAAGAAAACGATAAATACAGAGATACGATAAAGAATACCCTCAACTACGACAGAAAAATTCTCAAGCGCTTTGTCAATTTTATGAATAATCCCGATGAAGAAACTGCTGCAGTCCAATTCGGTACAGGGGATAAATACTTCGGTGTTATGACTCTCATGCTGACCATGCCCGGTCTACCTATGATAGGCCACGGTCAGATTGAGGGCTATACAGAAAAATACGGAATGGAGTTTAAAAAACCCCTTTGCGATGAATACCCTGATCCGTCCCTTGTGGGAAGGCATGAGAATGAGATCTTTCCCATCCTGAGAAAGCGCTACCTTTTTGTTTCTGCCCAGATGTTCAGACTATACGATTTGATAGACAACCACGGGACTGTTAATGAAAATGTTTTTGCTTATTCAAATAGGAATAATAACGAGCAGGTCCTGGTCCTCTTTAACAACTGCTTTGAAAGGGCATCGGGTTTTATCAAAGAATCAGTCCCCTATATCGAAAAAAGAGGGAATGAATCGGCTTTTTTATCTGACTCGCTGGGACAATCGCTCGGGCTGACCAATGACAGAGAATATTATTGTCTATTTAAGGAGATCAAAACAGGGATCTGGTATATACGGAACAATAAGGAATTATTTGATTGTGGAATGTATGTCGATCTCAATGGTTATAACAGCCATGTTTTTATAGATATTTATGAATTGAAAAATAATGAATCCAACCATATTGCAGAAATTACTGCAAGCCTCGATGGTTCGGGAACAAAAGATCTCGATAGAGAATACCGTAATTTAATTTTTAAGCCGATTTACACCGAGTTGGACAATCTTATCAATGAAGAAATTCTGATTGAAATTATGGCTCCCGATTCGGACCTGAATCTTATAGTGAAAGATTTTAAGAAACCAATCCACTCTTTTGCCAAAGCTGTCAAAAATTATACTTCCGGTACGGGAAAAGTAGAAGCAATAAGTAAAATTATTCTCGATGAATTCGCAGAACATAAAAAAATTATGCCTCTTCTGGAAAAAGAGGACGCTCTTTCTGAATTATTCATTTCAGGTTTTACAGCTGAGAAAAAAATGAGCCTTTACATGATGGCGATATTTAAACAGCTCGGTCCTATTGTAAGTTCTACTGAAGGATGGAGTCTCAATAAAGAATTTCTTGATCGCTGGATGATCACTAAACATCTGAGAGATATTTTTAATGATATGGGTTACAGCGAGGAAAAAGTTCAAACTGTCATTTCCACGGTCCGTTTTTTCGCGGAAAATTACAGTCCCGAAAAACCTCTCTTCAGTGATAATCCCGATGGAGAGATCTTTCAAAAGTTACTGACGATGAAAGGGTTTTCTTCATTATTGGGGATTAATTCCTATGAAAAAACTCTCTGGTTTTCAATGGAAAAATTTGATGATTTTATCTGGTGGGTATTATATAAAAACCTGATGGAACAGAAGAAACCGAATTTGAAGAAATTAGATAAGACGCTAATTTCCTGGAAGGCGGCATCAGTAAAATCTGAATATAATTTCAATAAGTTTCTAAAATTGATCGAAGTGAAGTAATTAAGTGGTGTAAAACTTTTCTGGGTAAAAATAAAAGACAGCCTTCACAGGCTGTCTTTTCCGATTAGACTTCGTACATTTTCCTGGCCACAGGCATTCTTCGACCTGCTCCAAAAGCCTTTTCTGAAATTCTCAAGACAGGAGGAGCCTGCCCTCTTTTGTATTCAACCCGACCGACAAGACCTACAATTCTCTCCACAGTTTCAGGCTCATATCCGAGAGCTTCGATCTCATCTGCCGTTCGATGATTCATCAAGTACTCAACGAGTATCCCATCGAGGACATCATATGGAGGAAGCGAATCCTCATCTTTCTGATCGGGACGAAGTTCTGCCGATGGTGGTTTTGTGAGAATATTATCCGGTATAATTTCATTATCTCTGTTGATATAGCTGCATAATTCAAAAACTTCTGTTTTCAAAAGGTCTCCGATCACAGCAATACCTCCCGCCATATCCCCATAGAGGGTACAATAGCCTGTAGCCAGTTCCGATTTATTACCGGTAGTCAAAACGAGGGAACCCCATTTATTGGAATATGCCATCATAAGAGTTCCCCTTATTCTCGCCTGGATATTTTCCTCGGCCACATCCATCTCTCTATCCTTAAAATGTGGTTCCAGGGCATTCAGAAAAGAACCGAACAAATCTTCGATCGCTATAATTTCATATTCAACACCGAGGTTATCGGCTAATTTCTTTGCATCTGACAGACTGCCATCTGACGAGTAACGAGAGGGCATGGCAAATGTTTTGACATTTTCCGCACCAAGAGCTTTTACAGCCAGATAAGCTACAAGCGCCGAGTCGACACCTCCGGAAGAACCGAGATGCACTTTTTTAAAGCCGCATTTGTGCACATAATCCCGGAGCCCCAGGACCAATGCTTTTTCTATCTCTTCATATTTATTTACTGTTAACTCAATTTTTTTGTGTTCCAATTGGAGGTCAATGGTAAAAAAATCTTCTTCAAAGGCTGGAGATTTGTGTATCAATTCTCCATCTTTATTTACAACGATCGAATTTCCATCAAAAATCAGGCTGTCATTTGCACCGACACTATTTAGATACAGTACAGATGAAGCGCCCTTCCTCACTGTTTTCTGGCAGAGAGAGAGGCGTTTTTTAATTTTGCTTTTATGGTAGGGTGAAGCTGATGGAACAATAACAACCTGAGCCCCCAGGTCGAGCAAGTCTTTAACAGGATCAACTGTATAAACTGTTTCTGTTTCTCTTGCTGCTTCCCACCAGAGGTCTTCGCAGATAGCAATCCCGATTTGCTGACCATGGAGCTCAAAAATGCCTCGTTCCGTGCTCGATTCAAAGTAACGGCTTTCATCAAAAACATCATAAGTAGGCAAGAGCGTTTTGTTCTGAGAAAATATTATTGTACCGTTTAGTATTACGGAAACACTGTTGTAGAGCTTTTTTCCTATTCCTCCAATATTGAGGGAAACATGACCAACAACAACGGCTATATTTTGTGGCAGATGCCTCTGAAGCCACCTGAGAGATAAGGTGTTTTCTTCAACAAATGTGTTGTAATCGAGAAGATCCATGGGCGGATAACCACACAATGCCAACTCGGGAAATACAATTAAATCCGCTCCCCGGGAAACACCCTTCTCAGAATACTCAACTATCTTTTCTCTATTGCCCTTAAAATCGGCAATTATGGAATTTATCTGTCCGGCAGCTATTTTCAAAGACGACTCCTTGTTGACCTCAAAATATTTTGAGGATACTATAATCTCAATATGGGAAAAGTTATTCTGATCACCGGTAGCGAAACACTTCTGGGTAGAAAATTAATAGAAAAGAATTTAGCAGCAGGGAACAAAGTTATTGCTCCTGTACATTCAAAAGATGAAAATTCTAATGAACCGCAAAAGAACAATTTATTCGTTGTACCCTGGAACAGGTCCTCTGTAATTTCCACCAGAACCGTTATCCGGGAAGGAATACGGGTTTTCCAAAAAATTGATGAAGCTATTTTAGTGTATTCTGAAAATAAAACCAATGATCAGCTACTGGATTTTTCCACTTCTGAAATTGATGAAGAAATTGACTCCACAATTAAGGGTGTTGTTTATCTGACCAGAGAACTGATTAAATTCATAAACGCTGAGAAGGAGTCTGCTATTTCATTTGTCATTGTTAAAAAGAGTCAAAACAGGGAAAGTTCCTTAGGCGCTGGATTTCGTGGTTTTTTCAGAGCTTTTGCTGATGGGGTTCTTTTGGAGAATAACAATCTCTACAGATGTGCATTCACGACAGCGGTTTCCGAAATGGATAGTTATGCCGCATTTATTTGCAATTTAATGGACGAAAGGCCCGAAAAAGCAAATGGTCAATGGCTCAATTTTTCAGAGAGGAAAAATCTATTTTCTTCACTTCCGATCCTTCCACGAAAACAAGACATAAATTAAAACTCTAGGAGATAATACATGAAAATCTGGATAAGCTCACTTCTGGCTATAATTGCCGGAATTTTGGCAGCCATATTTATACCATTTGGAGAATCAGCTCACATATTTCTCATTAAATATTCTGAATTGGCTATAAACATTGGTCGATACATCATATTTCCTATGGTCTTTTTCTCCTTAGCCATTGCTGTCTGCAAACTAAGACGTGAAAAAAGCCTCTTACGGACTATGATTTTCACAGCGGTTTATATGGTGGGAGCCACTTTTTTGCTGGTAATAATAGGTGTGATCATTACTCTTATTTATTCTCCTACAAGAATTCCTCTTATTGTTGAATCTCAATCATTGTTTGACCTTACAAACCAGACGAATTCACTCATGATGATTTTTCCGCAGAATATGTTCAATGTTCTCACCGGGAATAGCAATGTAATGCTTCCCTTGTATTTTTTGTCTTTCATTCTGGGGATTACAATCTATAAAGATAGAGAGATCTCAGAACCGACTTTCAACCTCTTTGATTCTCTTTCACGAATTCTTTATGAACTGAATATCACGATAACAAAAATTACACCGGTCTTGCTCGCGGGCTTGTCCTATGGACTTATGAGATCGATTAAAGATATTGCCGATCTCTCCATGTTCAAGGATCTGCTGATCATATTGCTGATTACAACTCTATTGGTATTGTTTGTGATATATCCAATGATTCTTTTTATAACCGACAAAAAATCAAATCCCTATAAATCCATCTATGCTGTTCTTGTACCTATGTTGACAGCTCTTATCGGGGGGGACTCTCTCTTTTCTCTATCTTCTCTAACAAGAGCCTGTAAAGAAAATCTTCATATCTCCAGAAAAATCGGAGCCATTACCTTACCGCTAAGTGCCATGTTCGGAAAAGCCGGAACGGCAATGGTAACATCTATCTCTTTTTTGACAATTCTAAAGTCCTATTCAAGTTTGGAAATTACACTATATCAGATCATATGGGTCATTTTGTTTTCATTTATTGTCTCTTTTACACTGGCATCAATTCCCGCTATGGGAGCCTATACCGCGCTGTATATGCTTTCGAGTTTTTACAGCAGCGCCCACTCCGGACACACGGATTCCTACTTGCTGATTAAGCCTATAGTTCCCATATTGATAGGTCTGGCTGTGCTGATTGATGTGGCGACTTCTGCAGTGATTACAATATTAGTGAGTCGATCAAAAATTAAAAAATAAATCTGAACCCGGCGTTGATTGTCACCATCAGTCCATCTGAGAAGGGCAATCCACTGCTGGACCAGAGATTGTGGATAGGTATCCATGTATCCCCTTTCAGAGTCAGGGAAATCTTTTCTGTAATAGGGATATTGAAATAAACCCCCGCCATCATATTAAAAAAACGCAATTCGCTAAAAAAATATTTCAGCATATCATCACGGACTGAATCATCTTCACCCCAGAGTGGTATTCTCAAGTTAAAAGCCGGACCGCCAAAAAAAGCCAGAGAAAAGGATTCAAATTTCAACTCATACCCTATGGGAACTTCTATAAGAAAAGACATGACAAGAAGGTCCTGCCACATAGGATCGACAGGCATAGCCCAGCCCTTTGCTTCGACATACTCCCACGATTTACTGATTATTGTCAGTGATGGCCTGATAAACAGTGAATCGTCAAAATAGAGAGGGAAGGCAACACCAATCCGATAGAGAATGGGATCGGGATCATTACCATTCGTTCCGTAGGCTTCGCTGTGTACCCATGTCAAACCAGATTCCACTTCCATCATGAAGGGACTGACTACCGAAAGTGCAAAAAGTGCAGATGAAAAGAGAATCAGGGAGATTAAAATGAACAGCCGTTTTATCATACTTATAGATTATAGCACTTATAGAGATAAATCAAAGAGATCAGTTTTTGTTCTCTTTGATAAAAGCTTCTACGTATTGTGAAACATCATGAAGAGGAACTTCGATTTTTTCTCCGCTCTTCCTAATCTTAATTTCTACCAGACTGTTTTCAAGAGATTTTTTTCCAATTACCACCTGCAGAGGATAACCGATAAGGTCGGCATCTTTAAATTTAAAACCGGCTCTTTCCGAACGATCGTCCAGTGCTACATCAATCCCCTTAGAAACGAGATCTTTGTAAATGGTTTCACCGGCAGCTAGGACTTCTTCACTGTTCATTTGAAGCGGTAAAACAACAACTTCAAAAGGTGCAATCGATAGAGGCCAGATAATACCGTTATCATCGTGATTTTGTTCAACTGTCGCAGCCATAGTCCTTCCAACGCCGATACCGTAACATCCCATAACCACTGGTTGATCTTTTCCATTCTGGTCTAAATAGGTGCATTTCATGCTCTCACTATATTTGGTACCAAGATAAAATACCTGACCGACCTCAATACCTCGATAGGGATCAAGTACCCCTCTGCATTTTGGACATCGATCTCCCTCTGAGACAAAACCAAAATCATCAATCACATCAATATTAAAATCCCGCTCAGGGTTTACATTAATAATATGATATTCATCTTTATTAGCACCGGCGATCATATTTTCGAGGCCAGTTACAGAATAATCCGCAACTATTTTCACAGGAGATGAAAGCCCGACAGGTCCCACATATCCCGCACCGGCTCCGCTGATATCATCAATTATTTTATCGTCAGCCAATAGAACTATATCAGCATTAAAACAAACTTTTAACTTTGCTTCATTGATTTCCTGATCACCTATGATCAAAACAAGGACCGGTTCAGCATCAATCAGATATAAGAGGCTTTTAATGAACGAAGAGCTTTCTTTTTTTAGAAAGAGGGAAACCTCATCGATAGTTTTGTAGCCAGGAGTGTGAACTTCCTCCATATCGAGAAAGTTAGATTTATCTACAGTTCCCTTTTCATAAACGGAAGTCGCCTTTTCCACATTTGCCGCATAATCACAATTATCACAACTCATTATAAGATCTTCACCGGAATCGGCCAGGACCTGAAACTCATGACTTAAATTTCCACCGATATTCCCGGTAACAGCTTCAACGGCCCGATACTGTACGCCAATTCTGTCAAAGATCGCCTCATAAGCTTCATACATCTTTTTGTAAGACTCCTTAGAGGCGTCTTCATCAATATCAAAACTGTATCCGTCTTTCATAATAAATTCACGACCGCGCATTAAACCAAAACGGGGCCTCACTTCATCACGGAATTTGGTCTGTATTTGAAAAATATTCCAGGGTAATTGTTTATATGATTTGAGATTTTTCCGCACCATGTCCGTAATAACTTCTTCATGTGTGGGACCGAGGCAGAAATCATTACCTTTTCTGTCCTTAAAACGGAGAAGTTCCGGTCCGTAAAAATCCCACCGGCCGCTTTCGTTCCAAAGTTCTGCCGGTTGTACCAGAGGCAGCAATACTTCCTGACACCCTCTTTTTGCTAACTCTTCTCTGATAATGTTCTCTATTTTTCTGATACTTTTTAAAGCCAGGGGAAGATAGTTGTAAATTCCGCTCGATAACTGCTGAATCATTCCTGCTCTGAACATGAGCTGATGGCTTGGTATTTGAGCCTCTTTAGGCACCTCTTTCAGTGTCTGATAAAACATCTGCCCTATTCTCATGCAGTCCTCCTGTGACAATTAAATTCATTACCAAAAAAAAGGACTCTCTGACCAGAGAATCCCTTATTTTTGATAAGTTTGTTTGTTATCTGATGTTTACTGTTTCTATCATATACCGGACGTTGAGATCCACATCGGTTTTGCTGATGATAAAAATAAGAGAGTCCTCTTCCGGGGAGAGAAGAATGCGATTGATATTATATTCGCTAATTCCTTTGCGGGAAAAATTGGGATGTCCAATTTTTAAGTTTTTGGAAACACCGTTTTTATATTCAATCAAAAGGTCAATATAAAAAGTAGATGCCAGATCTCCCCCTTCACCGTTTACTTCCTGATTCAGATCAATCGAATATTTCATATCGGTCTCAAAGTCCCGAAACTGCAAACTGTTTATCGATTCTTCTTCATCTGTTGCGGGAATACGGATATAAAGGGGTCTTCCTTTCTCAAGATAAGCAATATTGTATCTTTTCCGCTCATTTGAAGTTTCTTCGAGCAAAGTGAATAATGCCCCGTCCGATGACTGACCTGGTTCAATGATTGATTCATACTTCCCGTGATTAACACCACCGGGTGTAAAAATATTCTTTTTTACATCGACAATAAACAGGTCGGAGTACACTGTTCCGGAAGCAGCTGTAAATCCATGTTGAGCAAACATAAAATAAGAGCCATCACCGGAAAATCCGAGATTTACAAACCTCGCTGTATCTCCACCGAAAAGGTGTGTGATAGATATAAAAATGACACTGCATATAACTAAAATTCTTTTCATGGAATCTCCTTGGGTTGCATTGGCGAGCTGTAAGCGGAGCTTACGACCAGCCTATGGTTGCATGTGAGATCGTTCCTCAGGAATTTATCCTTCCCGTACGACAAGCCTCTTCTTACTTTATCGAACAAAAATTAAAAAACAAAAGTTTTTTTAGCTTTTGACCTTTTATTTAAAGTGGTTTTTAATATGAATATGACATTATCATTAAGAAATAGCCTTATAAAGGTAAATATTACCATTTCTGTCGCTCTCTTTCTGACATATCTTTTATCTTTTATTTATTTGAATCAGGAAAATTTATTTTCCATGAGCCCTATAATCGAGATTCTAAGTGTACAAAGCAATGATTCTCTCGAAGATGTCACCAAATCTCTACACTGGACAGTATTAACGGCAGCAATTATCTTTGCCTTTTCAATTGCTTCAACACTCTCTCTATTTCACTATTTCAAAAAAAAGATTTCTCCGGAAATATTCTTTTTTATTTTATTTCTATTATCACTATCTCTTCAGTCGATTCGCTTGTTTCAATTCCAGCTTCTTTTATTAAATGTCTCACCCTTTTTCGGTGTAGTAATCACCAGGATGTTTTATTTCTTTAAACTCTTCGGTGTTTTCTGCTTTTTTGCATCGAGCTTATTCCCGGCAGGAATAAAATTTCAGAAATTTGGAACTATTCTCCTTTCACTACTGCTGATCTCTTTTACAATTTCAGCTCTAATGCCCATCGACTCCACCGTAATGAATAGTTATTTTCTCTATAATATCAGCGATAGCTCGAGCATACTTCTAATGACTCTGTCCATTAAAGCTCTGACTATAATAAATCTTACAAGAGTTACCATTTCAACAAAGTCAAAAAACTATGTTCTAATCCTGATAGCCTCTGTGTTTATTATAATCGGTGAAGAGATGCTACTGCAAATATCCATACCATTGGTGGGGATTTTTATGATTGTGTTTGGAACAATTATCTATTCAAGATCGATATACAATTATTACTTGTGGGTTTAGTGCTACAAAATCAATTGAGCCAAAGCAGCAGATCCAACAGGAATAAGCAGATTATCAAAGTCCTTTAGGGGAAGTGCCTCAATAAAAGTTGCTCCCACCGCAATGATCAGTGATTTTGCAGGATTGCCACAGACAGTATAAGAAGTGAAAAAGACAGCTACCAAACAAGCTAAAGATCCGGCTATTGTTTTACCTTTAAAGAGAGGCATCTGATGTTTTCCAAATAGTTTTCCAAAGATGCTGGACAAACCATCACCAAAAGCTAAAGCATAAATACCGATAGTTGCAGCAGGATTAGGATAGAGAAGTAAAGTAAGTAGAGCACCGAGACCCAGTGTGACTGGTCCCAGTACAAATTTATTGCGATCTCTCTCTCTAGCTGCTATCATTGTAATATTGGAAATAAGAAAAACAGGGGAACCTGAACATCTGAGCGTTTCAGAATAACTGTATATGATTGTACCGGCTGTCAATAAGCCGATTGTAATGCTTATATTAATAGAAGCCATTAATGGAATAGAAGCAATTAGTAAATGTATAGATTTCCTTACAAATTCTTTCTCCATCCCTTTTTCAGGATGAGCTGCAATAAAACCACTTAGACTTATTATCATATTCAAGCTCCAGTTAAGTTTCTAAGGTTATATAATGCAATTTCCGTACCACAATTATAAATATTAATTAAACAGTTTAAACTCTTACTCTATAAGTGTTTACATACACACTATTTTTTAATAACATTTCCTATTTATCATGGTGTATTCTTTTTTATACGTTTAAATTCTTAATTTACTACTATTATCAGCTCTGTATCTCATTTACAAGAGCATCAAAAAGGGTAAGCATGTCCTCGTTTGTTTTTCTCAAGCGGGAAGCCAGTGTTTTTAATATGACTCTTGTAACGGGTAAGCCTATTTCCGGATTTCTGTTTCCCAGTTTTTCAAAATCATCTTTTTCTATAACAATAAAAACGGAATCTTCTGAAGACAGGACTGTTGCTGATCTCTTATCGTCATCAATAAGAGCCATCTCACCGAAAAACACATTGTATTCGGCTTTGAGTTTCACTACGGTATAATCGTCTCCGGCTCTTGTCTTTTTCACAATTTCAACAGAACCGTCATAGACGATAAACATCTCCGATCCGATATCTCCCTCTTTGATTATGGTTTCATCTTTATGAAATTTCCGAATTGTGCAAATTCTACTCACTTCATTCATAAAGTCATCATTTTTACAGATTCCCGCAAAAAGAGGTATTTGTTTAAGTTTTCCGATTATCTCATTCTGATTCATGCAATTTCTCCAGAACAATGGCCTGTGTATGATTTTTAACAATGTAGTCATTATCAGGGGCAAATACAGGTTTATTAACTTCCAGCTCTTTAACGCTTTGGAGATTATCGACCAGAACAGAAACATTTGTGGTTTTCTGAGCCGCCCTTAGAGCTTCCATTTTCATTTTGTTGGGAGATCCGGTATTCTCAAGCAGTCCAAGTACAATAAAAGGCGATTCCGCCTCGCCTGTTTTAAAATCGACAAAAGGTCGATCTATGTATTTTTTATCTATCTCAATTGTAGAAATTCTGGAGCCGTTCTCTTTCTGAGATAATAGATCGTAAAAAATATGCCCCATTCCATTTTCAACAGACGTATAGGATAATATTTTCTGAGAGACCTCTCTTTTAAAAAGAACTTCATCGCACATGGCCTGTTTCAGATTGCTTTCGTATTTTCTATTTATCATCTCCGCGCAGATGTACACATCTTTAGTC
>JADGDJ010000124.1 GCA_016744925.1 Spirochaetaceae bacterium | reverse complement strand
ACTCTCAATTTTGCATCGAGGTTAGAAAGAGGCTCGTCGAACAGGAAAACTTTAGGTTTACGTACAATGGCACGACCTACAGCAACTCTCTGTCTCTGTCCACCGGAAAGAGCTTTAGGCTTTCTTTCAAGTAGCTCTTCGATATCGAGAATGTGTGCAGCTTCCTGTACACGACTCTCAATCTGATCTTTAGGGTATTTTCTGATTTTCAGTCCAAATGCCATGTTGTCATAAACAGACATGTGGGGATAGAGAGCATAGTTCTGGAATACCATCGCGATATCTCTATCTTTAGGTGCTTCCTCGTTCATTCTCTTTCCGTCGATTCTCAGCTCACCATCAGTGATGTCCTCGAGACCGGCTACCATTCTCAATGTTGTTGATTTTCCACATCCCGAAGGACCTACAAGTACTACGAACTCTTGGTCATTGATGTGAATGTTTACTTTGTCGACAGCTTTTACATTACCGTCGTATACCTTGGATACATTTTCCAGAATCACTTCTGCCATGGTATACCTCCATATTAGTTTATCTTATAGTTTCCAATACTATTATGGAAAAATCATATTGTCAAATATTAATAAATGGTAAAACTATTATCAAAAGGGAACTCTTAACTTTTCCCATTTTTCCAGTGCATCGGTTAATCCCAAAGTATCTCCTTTGGTATTTTCCAAAACCCAGGTCGTTAAGAGTTCGTCTCTCATCGAATTGAAGTCAACAGGTTTATCGGATTGAGGAAGTAAGTAGCGGTAGTCCGGTATTTTCCCTGAGAGACGAGGGTAAAATTGAGGAAGAATAAATTTGTTGATATTAATCAGTGACGAAAAACCACCCATAAAGGCAAATCCTCCGGTTTTGTTTTTCAGTACTGATTCTATAATTTTTTTCTGGGTGTTTTCCTGCAGCAGCCACAAAAGAAAATCTGAAGACGCCTGGCGGGCGGAAGTTTTTTTTGTAATTCCTCCGAATATCATTTTATCGGGATGAAGTGTGTTGTCCCTGGATAAATAGAGGAAATCAAGATCGTGACTCATACTGTCAGAGAGAGTCATAAATTCTGAACTATCCATTGTGGTGAGGAGAATCTTTTTATCCTTTAATAGTTTTATTCTATTTTCGTAGAGAAATTTATCATTAAATGCTGACATTCTTTCGTTTCCACCATTTAGTTCATTCCAGTCGATCATAAAATCAACCGCAGATTCGACGTTGTCATTATTCCAGACCAGAGTCTTGTTTTCTGATGATGAAAACGCACTGCCATAGAGTTCCATAGCAGCAAAAATAAATGTTCTATCCCAATAGGGGGAATAGCCCCTCAATTTCTGTTCGGAATTGTATGAAACGGCATTCTCTTTCATCAGCTTCAGGTCGTAAGAGGGTAGTGTGTTGTCAATTATTTTTGAATTTCTATTGAAAACGGCAGAAGTCAGTGTGAAAGCGAGAGGTAAAATTTTTATATCATCATTGAGGTAGATTCCCTCTGTTAAAGCCGGAATTATTGGATTCTTTAAGGGAAAAGCTTCATCGAATAGCTTGTTCAGCGAGAGCATATTCTTTTTAATATCTTTGTTCTGAAGATCTTCACCTATAACCAGGTCCGGTTTATTGTCAGCTTTTATATAGGATGATACCAGATCTTTTCTATACTGAAATATTATTCTGTATTCACTATTGCTGCTGTTGTACAACTCTACGATATCGGCAACTTCTTCGTTGCTGCTCCAGAGTATGGCTGTATTGTTTTCTGAGCACGATAAAAAAATCAGGGACAGAGTAAGGAACATCATTAAATATTTCATTGTAATAATTTATGCGGGAGAGGATTTCATGTCAATCTATTCATGAATGAAATGAAAAATATCACATAAGCATTTCTCCTTTCTCTCATCACCTCTTTGGGCGCTTGCCCTCTGATGCCAATACGATGATAATGTGGTGTGAATAATACAGAACCTTTTTTAAATTACAGCCGTTATCTAAATAACAAGTATGGCTGCACTGCTTACCGCGTATCGATTGATGGTGGCTTTTCCTGTCCTAACAGGGGGGAAGAGAGAGAGAATCCCGGTTGCACATACTGCAGCAGTTACGGAGCCCGTTCTGCCTACATCGGTGAAACAGAAAATGATATAAAAAATCAGATTGATAGGAATCTCAAAATCCTTACAAGCCGTTATGATGCTAAAGTTTTTATGCTTTATTTTCAGGCATACTCCAGTACCTGGGCTCCAGTCGATCAGTTGAAAGCGATGTACGACTATAGTCTCTCCCTCGGGAATTTCAAAGAATTAATCGTTTCAACGAGACCGGACTGTCTCAGCGAAGAAGTCTGTGAACTGCTGGCGTCATACAAAACAGATCAGTTTGATGTCTGGGTTGAGTTAGGACTCCAATCTTCAAGCGACGATACTCTGGAAAGAATAAACCGGGGGCATACGAGAGATCAATTTGAATCGGCTTTCACTATGCTGAGGTCCTTTGGTTTAAAAATCGCTGTTCATCTGATTTTCGGACTTCCCGGGGAGGATCACCGGACAATGATGGAAACAGTCCGCTATACAGCGGCACTCCGTCCGGATGGGGTAAAGCTTCACAATCTTCATATTCCCGACCATACTGAGATGTTTGATGAATTGGCTGCGGGAGAGATGGCGATACCCTCCAGTGCCGGTCATGTGAGATATATAGCTGATGCCATTGAGCGTTTTCACAGTGAAACCATCATCATGCGCCTTACTACAGATACGCCGCGCAACAGACATTCCGTGCCGGGTTATATGCTCGATAAAACAATTATCTACAACAGAGTGAGAGAAGAATTGCTCAGGAGAGGTACAAAACAGGGTGTCTTTTTTTAACTCAATATAATATAATACCTTTAAATTATTCACTGGAGTTTGAATTTGCCTGTAAATGATATGCAGACAATCTCTGTTATTGAGAGATTAGCCGAACATTTTGAAAGTAGTATTAATAATAGTTATGTACGCACTGCTCTGATCTCAATGGATTTACCCCCCAATACTAGATTAGCCATGCAGCCTCTCACGGACAAAATTGATTCGTATAAACTCCACGGCTATAGATTTGACGAGATCTATTCTGGAATATTGGCTCTGGCTACGTATATCTATAAGGTGAGAAAAGAGGTTTATCCCTATTTGAAGAATTCTCTATCGGGAAAGGCTTCTGGTGATGAAAAGATTCTACAACTGCTGGCGGTGGACAACTTAAGAACAAATATGAGTGTCCTGGCAGATGATGTCAGTGATTTATATATGCGGACCGTACAGTTAGATAAGGACTCCCATAGAGTTAAGCCCCCTGTTTACGAACGGATGCCTGAACTCAAGTCTCTGGGACAACTCCTTACATCAGATTGATGAGGAAGACTTTTTACCTTTTAGCTACTCTGATCATAATTGCCTCTATTGTCTATCTCTCTTTGGCAACACTGTCTTTACCTTCAGTTAGTGTTAGTAATATCGATAAATTACAACATGGTTTTGCCTATGCAGTTCTGGCTTTTTTCTTCTGTATGTCACTTCGGACATGGGGTTTGAATCGCGCACAATATATAATAACGCTGTTGTTCTGCGCATTTCTCGGTGGAGTTCTCGAAATTGTACAGTCCCGTTACGGAAGAATGATGGAGTTTGGTGATTTCGCAGCCGATGTAATTGGAGCATCTTTAGCCTGTTCTTTTATTTTTCTGAGGGACCAGCGAGCCGCATAACCGATGGTTTTGTGGTTTTCAAACCTTCTGATCAAATCAGTTAAATCAATATTATTTTCCCATGCCGCAGAGATCAGGGCATTTCTTCTCAACAGATCAAAATCTATCCAGGACATTGCCAAAGCTGTACCGCGAAAGTATTCTTTAAGCTCCAAGTCGTCGGCTGTCAGAATCTTTTCATAGGGAACGGTGTCCCCCAGGTTTCCTTTTATCGTGTCATCGGTTCTGTCAAAAGCGGGTTTGTTATTGTAGGGACAGCAGTCCTGACAGATGCTGCACCCGTAAAGCCTGTTGCCCCATCTCTCCATTGTATATTCTGAAAGGATTCGGTCGTCTGTTGTTAGCGATTGGAGACATTTGTCTCTGTTGATAAAACCGCTTGTCTCTATGGCCGAAGTGGGACAGGCCGATAGGCAATGGCGGCAGCTTCCGCAAAGTGCTCCTGGAATTGTTCCATTATCCAATCCTTCGTCGGGAGTTAGTGATATGGGGAGTATCATGCCGGCTATTATGATTCTTGAACCGGCTTCTTTGGTTATGATAAGACTGTTTCGACCGTAAAATCCCAATCCTGATTTTGCGGCATACCATTTCTCTTCAAGTTGTGAATTGCAGAAAATCCGAATGTCTTTTTTTTTAAGGGATGTTTCCTCCCGTATCGATAAAGCTATTTTTTTTAATCGTTTAACCGCTTCGCCATAGTGGTCTTTTTGAGCAAATGGAGAAATACGGACCCCTAATTCGGAATAATTCTTTTTTACACTGTAGGGAAATGCCGCAATAATTATTGATTTATCCGGCTCTGAAGAAGACATGATGCGCACATCTGAAAATCCAGACTTGAGAATTCTGCTTTTTATTTCATTTTTAAAATTCATCCATAGCTCTTTTGCCGGTTTTAATTGACTGCATATTACATTCTATACTAAAGTTATTCTATGAGTGATGGGAATATTCCTCTAGAGGGAAATAATGATGATGCATCTGGCTTCTTTCAGAAAATAATCGATTTACTATTCGGTAATAAAGATCCTGATAAAGAGAAAAAGAGATTATTAAAAGATATTCGTAAAGAATTGAAGAAGCATGGCAAATATTTTAAATTACGCGGCGATTCTATTCTTCCGGCGATGGCGAAACTCTTTCATGAAATTTATCAGGTTGTAGGACCGGCTCAGGTCTTTCTTGAAAACATCAATAAATCCGGTGTTATTAAAAAAGCCTTTATTGTCAGTTTTATGAATGAGAAACAGCTTGCACTTCTCGACAATCTCAGCGAGGAATCGTTGAGGAAAAGAGGGGAAGCCATGGATATAAAAGAGCTTGTTCCCATAGTCAAGGAGGAGCTTGTTCAGCTTTTTTCACTCTTTGATATGAATCTGGTCAAAACCATTAATTCACTCTATACAAATCTGCTTCATTTTCAGGATTTTATTAATTACGACTATTATTTCCTTTTGAGAAAATTTGACTCTATGATGCCCGAACGGGAATTCCAGTACATCGCGAAGTTCGAAGAGATTAGCGGTGAGTATATCCTTGAAGATCTTAAGGATTTTAATATTCTCCTCCCCATGCTTGATGAAACTGTTGAATGGGAGAGCATATTCAATATTCTCAAAACATATAGAAATATGGATATTATCAGCCTTGCAGGATGGAAAAAAGTTCTTCAGCGAAAAAAAGAACTTCTCAAGTCGGGGGTTCTCGATCTTATGATAAAGCTACTTGATGAAGATCCCTATTATACGGTCAAAATCAATAAGAACATGGAAGAGATTGTTGAGCCTTACCTGAATGAAGTTCGGGTTAAAGCTGAACAGACAATGAAGGGAATCATCAATGAGAAGAAAGCCAGGAAGATAGATTCTCTGTTACTGGCAGTGTTCAATAAAACGGATATTTTCAGAACGAAATTTTATACGGAAAAAGCCAATCTGACATTTCAGAAAAAAGTTATGGGTGGTTTTATTTATGTTGAACCTATCAATTGTCTGAAAGCCTATTATCTGGATTTCTTTAAAACACATACCAGAAAAGTTATCGATTTGCTACTCATACAGGGGAAATGGTCTACAAATCTCCTTTCCCAGCAGTTTTCCGAAAGTTTTCATGAGCTTTTGGCTCTCTCTGATGAGCTCCTGGCATTTGATGAGTCCCTTTCCGATGATGGTTCCAACGGTGTCCGAATTAAAAAGTCTGTTAGGACAGCAGACCGCGATACTTTAGCTATGAATGCTTTGATCACAGCCCTTGAAGACGTCAACAACCATGCCCGGGATATTTTAAACCGATCGGCAAATGGTCTCATAACAATTGGTAAAAATCTTAAAAATGCTCTGAATGATCATAAGCGAAATTCTGGTGAACTCCTGGTAAACTGGAGAGAACTGGAATCTTATGCAGATTTTGAAATTGAGCAGGAACTGTCAAAACACTATAAACAGATCTATTATCTGATCCAGCTCCTACAGGGTTATGTTAAAAATATAGATGGATAAGAAGGCTCCTGATTGTCAGAAATGTGAACATTTTTACATTACCTGGGATCTTTCTTTTCCTAAGGGGTGCAGGATGTTCGGAATAAAAACACGACAGATCCCATCTCTGGAAGTAAGACGCAATACGGGTAGACATTGTCCATCCTTTGTGAAATCCTCGAGAATCCGAGACTAAATCTTCCTTTTGTGGTACGATCTGCCGGAAATACGAAATTGAATTAAATGAGAAGGTAAATATAATGGGTTTAAATTGTGGAATAGTCGGTTTACCGAATGTGGGAAAATCAACCATTTTTTCAGCACTGACATCTGCTCCGGCGGAAGCGGCTAATTATCCTTTCTGTACTATCGATCCCAATGTGGGAATAGTAAACGTTCCCGATGCGAGAATGGAAAAGATTGTCGAGCTCGTTCCTGCGTTAAAAATAATCCCCGCAGTAGTTGAATTTGTCGATATTGCCGGTCTGGTAAAAGGCGCTTCGAAAGGTGAGGGGCTGGGGAATAAATTCCTGGCCAATATTAGAGAAGTCGGGATGATCGTTCATGTTGTCCGTTGTTTTGAAAATGAAGATATTATTCATGTAAATAATAAAATTGATCCTGCTGGAGATATTGAAACTATCAATATTGAACTGGCTTTTGCCGATTTGGCCACTGTAGAAAACAGGATCACTAAAAATGATAAAACGGCCAGAAGTGTAGATAAGGAAATTCGGAAGAAAGCTCTTCTTATAGTTCCTCTTTTGGAAAGATTGAAAGAACACCTCAATGAAGGTCTTTCTGTCCGCTCTATGAATCTTACGGAAGATGAACAATATCTTCTCTCGGATTTGCATCTGATTACTTTGAAACAGCAGATATATGTTTGTAATGTTGATGAAGACGGTATAAGTGAAGATTCTGAATACGTAAAAACCGTCCGTGCGATTGCCGAAAAGGAAAATACAAAGGCTGTGGTCCTCTGTGGAAGTCTCGAATCGGATATTGCATCGCTCGACGATAAAGAGGAAAGAGAAGTATTCCTCGAAGAGGCTGGTTTGGTAGAGTCCGGTTTAGCTAAATTGATTCGGACCGCTTATGCCGAATTGGGACTGCGAACTTTTTTCACTGTCGGAGAAAAGGAAAATAGAGCATGGACTTTTCATGAGGGCTCAAAGGCTCCTCAGACAGCTGGAGTCATTCATACTGATTTTGAAAAGGGATTTATCAAAGCTGAAGTTTATCACTGTGAAGATCTTTTTCTGGAACAAACGGAACAGAAAATAAAAGCTGCTGGGAAATTGAGAATTGAAGGGAAAGAATATGTCGTGCAGGACGGAGATGTCATGCACTTCAAATTCAACGTTTAGGTTCAACATATGCAATTCAGACCTTATGGCTCTACAGGAAAAATGGTTTCTGTTCTCGGAATATCCACTACTTCTTTTAATGAAGAACGGGAGATAGACAAATACAGCTCTTCCATAGTTCATGCTTTTGATAAAGGGGTTAACTACTTTGATTCGTCTCCCTTTGCACAGAACGGGATTGGTGAGACAGCCCTTTCCAGGGCGATTGTTGAAATGAAGAAGACAGGACACCCCTTCAATTTGGCGTCCAGGACCATGGCCGGTAATAGATCTGAATTGATGAGAGATCTTGAGAAAAGCTTAAGGCTTCTCGATGTTGAGACGATTGATTATTATCAGCTGTGGCGCATCTATACTGAAGACCAATTGACAGAAGGTGGAGATGAATCTCTGATTAGCGGATTGAAAAAAGCAGTCGATGAAGGATTGGTGAGACATCCGGTCATTTCTTCAAATATGGGAAAAATCGATATGGTTCAGCTCGCTAAAGATCACTCATTCGAGGGAATTACCTTAGGGCATTCTGGAAGCAGGCTTCTTTTTGATAAGGATGTTATCAGCTCCTTTACCGACTTCAATCTGGGCCTTGCTGTTCTCAACCCCTTCGGAACTGATTTTTTTCATTCCAGACAATCACTTTTTGATTTTATAAGAACCGATGAAAATCAGACATTTCTCGAAGCATCACTCCATTTCTTTATGTCTAATGATTATATCAGTACGGTTGTCACAAAACTCTCCACTCCCTACCAAATCGATCAGGCCATATCTGCAGTGGATCATTTTGAACAGTATAGTGAAGATGAAATAAACCGGAATTGGTCCCGAATGCGGAAAGAATTACTCTCTTTCCGGGAAAAGGGTAAAACGCTGACAGATCGAAATATCCGAGAGACTTCCATTCTATCCGATGCAGTCGATTTTCTGCTGGGTCCTAAAAAAAGCTGATATGAATAAATCTGTACAAATCCGTATATCCGGTAGTGTTCTGATTCTTTTCCCGCTCGCTCTTTCTCTACCAGTTACTTCTTATGTTAAAATAGTGTTTTTAATCTTTTGGATTGCCGCAGTCCTGTTATATCTGTACCCTTGGTTCTTTTCTTTTCTGGCATTGATAAGTCACAATACCAGAGGCCGGGATACTTATCTGAGATTGATGAATATTGCCTTTAGCAGCGGACGAACCAGTCCCAAATCAGCGGCGACATTTTCGTATATATTGCTTAAGAAAGGTGATATTGATAAAGCTGTTGAAGCACTTGATTATGCCGAATCCAGAGCGGAGGAGCAGAAAAGGTGGCGCAAAGGCAAAGTTAAATATTTTCATATACACTCTTATCGCTCTCTCATTTTATGGAAGCAGGGGAAGCTTTCTGAAGCGACCGAATTGCTCATTGAGCTACTGGACCAGGATTACAAAACATCGACGCTTTATGCAAATCTGGGATGGTTTCTTATAAAAATGGGTCGGTATGCCGATGCACTTTCAGTCAATCTGGAAGCTTTAGAATACGACCGTTCACCGGCAATTATAGACAATGTGGGACTTAATTATCTCAAATTGGGTGATCTGGAAAAAAGTGAAGTCTTCTATAATGAATTAATTGATGTTAATCCTCAATTTCCCGATGCATGGTTTAACTACGGTCAACTTCTGGAAAAGACCGGAGATGATGATAAAGCTCAAGAGATGTTTGAGAAGGCTCTCAAATGTGAGTTTTCCTATCTTGGTACAGTTACTCCTGAAGAGATAAAAAAGTTCTTGAAAATTGAGCCTTCTTTGTAAATTCGGAGCAATCATTCACATTTAATATATTGCCCCGATTTTTAAATCAGAATGGTTTGTTGGGGGTCGGTGGTCCCATGAGCATATTGGATCCCGATGTTATACTGTCCAGAAGACCTTCCGTATTGTACTCCGAGTTTGTAATCCTTTTTCCCATTTCCAGATAAATCCTAAAATAGTAAAGAGATTTCGTCAGCCTTCTACGAGTTTCCTGGTAGTTGTCAGTATAATGTCTGAACAGCTGTTTCTGGCTCATGTTTATGTTGAGTGATCCCTGTCCGTATCCCTGACTGTATATATTTTCCAATGAATCCAGAACATAAAAGGTGTGCTGAAAGATAGGAAGAACAGAGCGTAGTTCCATTATTTCCCTAGAAACGGACTGTTTACTCAAAACAGCTTCGGACATGGAGGGGCGGGTTCCATTCTGCATATATCTGTACCATTTTGTGAACAGATCGTTCTTGCTCTCAAGAGACTGCCAGCTTTTGTCAAATCGAGGATAATACTGATTGTAAAGTGATGCGTAATGACGGATGGAAAAGAGAGCATTGGATTTTAGAATCTCCAATCTGGCTGTCATCCATTTGTCTCTATACTGGTCAATCTGATCGACAGGTACGTTGACCTCCCGGTATCGCTTATTGTCATCGGTTTCGCAGACGACTCCTGGAGTGGAAAATCTCTCAGAACCGGATATATCCTTGCAGGATACTTTTCCCTCTGTGGTTGTAATCAGCGTAGAACCGTCAACGGTAGAGCTTATGGTGAACTCCGTTCCTCTGACTCCCATTACGCTGTTGTTGACGTTGATTTCCAATTCATTATCATTGTAGAGTTTCTGAACTTTCATACCCATCGAGCCGGCCAGCAATTGAAAACTTGTCTTTGTGCTGCCCTGGATTTTTTTTGTATCGTAATAGAAGCTTGTGTCTTCAAAAACTTTTAATGTAACTGCTGGTGAGACCGGTGTGCTGACCTCAATTTCGACATATCCGTCACTGCCTGTTTCGATCATATCGTAATTTTCCAGAACTGTTCCTATGTCGATGTCTGTCCAGTCCAGGTATTCTCCGTTTCGCGTTATATCAACAGCTCCCTCCATGTAGAGGATGACCGCCTCTGTACTCTGAGAGTAAAGACCTATTGATACAGTTAAAAACATCAAAATCAGAAGAAAGAATCTCACTTTCATAACATATCCTTTTATTCGTCGGGCCATCATTCTCAGAGTTTTGCTCTGGAGTGAAGGCTTTGTATATATCGCGACATTGTCGCAACCTTTACGAACGAAGTTTCCTTGTGGCTCTGCCGCCGGGTCCTTCATTACTAAGCTTAAACAATTGATATACCAATGAAAAGTATATCTCCCTGCGGGTATTAAATCATTAAATCTTAGGGCTTTTCTGTGATGGCAAGAGAATAATAATAACTATTATCCGGATCTCGCCATCTGCTTAGAATATAGAGCCCTTTGATGTGTACGTCGGAGATTGTGAGTTGTTTGAATACTGACGTAGAGGCACCATGCGATTCTCCACCTCTTTCTATAGTTGCCGAGACTACTTTTATATTTGTGCTGATGTAGTTGGCAATTTCTGCCATAGCCAGTTTATCGGCCATTTCCCACGATTCATAGACTGATTTTCTTCTTCCCGAAACACCTACACCTATGATAAATCCCTCCAGATCAGGAGGATTATTAATCCACGATGGTTTTTCATCCGGTCGGATTTCGATTTTCGGATAGTCGGGAAGTGTAATCTTATCGGTTTTTATAAGGGCTGAAAAATAGTCCAGCCCTCGATCAGTGGCAAGGATTTTAAGATGATCCATAAAAGTAAGAGCTAAATCCTGATCGTAAATAACATCGATCTGTTGCTTTTGTATTGTACCGATTATATTCTCATCAATAAATTTTTTATAGGAGATGTATGCACCGAAATAAATAGAAATTTGTCTTGAGGCACTGAGTAATGCGTATTCTTCTTCCTCGTAATTATATTGAAGCCTAGGGGTTACGGCGGCAATTTGTAACTCCCTGTTTACGGGATATGTGTTAAGAGATAAATCATCGATATCCCAATCTATTCTTTGATCCTTATTTAGGGTCCTCTCTACTGTGGTTATCGGTTTCATTTGATCGGCATTGCTGTTCTCAGAAGTCGTGCAGCCACTTATTAAAAGAAAAATAGCCAAAAGAGGCAGACGAGTTACTCTCATACTTTGAACTCCACAAAAAAACAGGTATAGAACTTAATCCATACCTGTTTTCTAAAATTATAAAATAAAATTATTCAACACTTTCAGTCGTTACCAGTGGTTGATCCTCGAGAGAAGCATCAAGTCTTCTCATGGCCTCGTCGGCTTTGAACTCAGCAAAGGCAGCTGTTTCATTTCGCTCAAAAAGGTTTTCAACTTCTGATATAAGTTCTCTTAATGGATAAGTGACCATGGCATACCAGTTTCCATCAACAGCTGCATATACTTCCGCAGTTGTGGCTTGCTTCAATTCGATGTTGGTAATCTGTTTAGAGATCGATTCAACAAAAGTGATTGCCTGGACATCATCACCGGATCCCGCTTCCTGAAAATAGTCAGTCAGCATTGATTCTACACGTGTGTCCATCTGGAATGCAATATCAGTTCTGGCTCTGGCTACGGCAGTCTGTCTTGAAATGCTATCGCTGGACATCTTTGCCATTCCCAATCCGACGATCTGATCCTCATAAAGAGGTGGATTGAGGAAAAATTGGGGAAGATCTCTTCTTTCCGGTGGCTGTTCTACAACGGTCTCTGTCGGTGCAGGTGCTGATGCACATGACCCCAGGAACAACGCTGCTAAGAGAATTGATAATACAATTCCTGTTTTTTTCATGTTAATCTCCTTAGTAGAGTAATGTTTTTTACTCATTAAAATTCTAATCTCTCTGCTTTCAGGTTTCAAATCTTTTATAACAATAAAAACCTCATGCAATGTCACAATATATTCCAGATTAGACTTAAAAACAAATTATTAGTTTAAATTTTTAAAGAGAAAGTGTAATTTTACCCTCTTTGATGGCCTTAAAGATATCATCCGGTTTATTGCTTACCGATTCGAGTGTGAAAAAACGTCTGGCAATATCTTCCGGGTAATGAGCATCTGAGCTGCAGATAAGAGGTATTTTTCCGGTTTTCAGGTCAAGAGGCTGCTTTGTCACTTCCATGGCATCGTAAGGGTCGGGTGGAATAAATCCCAGCTGGCTGCTTAAACTGAAGGCGGCTCTATCTATGTGAGCCGGAATAAATAATCCATCTCTTTTCTTAACCATCTTCAAAAGTTGGTCGCTGGAATAGGGGAGGGCTCCACCGGTGAGGTATTTATCCAGTTCACCGAGAATATTGTCATGTTCATCCACATAGACCTGATCTCCGAATTTTTCCGGGATATTTGACCTGGAGAGCAGAGCTTCGTAGAGCTCTTTTCCGAATTGTACGGCAGTAGTGCAGTCGCGGAACAGGCATAGGGAATGAAACTCTTCAGAACTGGTCGCCTCGATGGCGAAGAGTGGAGTGAGGGCGGTGCCAATGCACAAAGCTTCCAGAGCAGGTAAATTCAAAGCGCAATTGTGATCGGCAACTGCGATGACATCGAGGCCTCTTTCCAATGCAATGCGAACAATTTCAGAGGGAGACATCTCCAGAGATCCACAGGGGCTGAGGCACGAATGGATGTGAAGATCACATTTGAGATTCATGTATTATGAATCCAGTAGTTCTTTGATTCTCCACGAGGCGACAAACTGATTGTCCTCAGTCTGATAGATCGCAATACTCTCATCTTCCGCAGCCTGAAGCATGTCGTCGGGAGCTTTTCTTCCATTGCAAAGCACTATGGCTCTTAAGTCTGATAGTGTCGCTACGGCAATTGTATTTTTATGTGCCTGAATAGTTATCAGGACAGAATCAGCCTCGGCATTTCCCATGACATCACTGAGTAGATCCGATGTATATCCATGGGAAAAAGTTTCAACATTTCTATTTTCAATCAGCTCTTTATAGCCTAGAATTTGATTGATGCTTTTAAGTTTCACTTGAGTTCTCCTCTTCCATATGCAGGAAGATATTAGCATCGTAAGGAGGATATGTAAACGATCATAATTATCTCAAAAAAAATAAAACAGTTCACAATATCAATCTTTATCAATTGATAAACTTTTATTTATTTGTTAATTTTATTTATGAAAAATTTATCTATATAAATTAATATTTTAGACTACCTACTGGGGTCTAAGGAGGTTCCAT
>JADGDJ010000364.1 GCA_016744925.1 Spirochaetaceae bacterium | reverse complement strand
AAATCCCCTTAAAACAATTATTTTTATTAATATTTCAGTATTTATATGTATGGTCTTTTTCCTTGTGATTCATACTCAGTTACCTTTTTTTCTTAAAGGATTAAATAGAAATAGTACGTCCCTTATGGGGATACTTATGATACTTCTCAATCTGGTAGGTTTCTTTTCCGCTTCTTTTTACTCTTTAATCAGACAAAAGCTTTCCTATATTTTAATCTATGGTCTATTTTTTGTTTTCATGGGAATCGGATTTTATTTAATGGGACTGGGGTCTGGAAATATAACCCTTTTCTCCGGAATTCTATTTTGCGGTATTTCAGCAGGCCTTGTTGTACCAAATACAAGTGTTTGGCTTCAGGAAATTACTGCTCCGGAAGCAAGAGGGAGAATGATGGGAATAATGACGTCATCTATGTTTATAGGCCAGTTTTTATCTCCTGTTGTAATGCAGCCTGTGTTGGAATATCTACCGGAGGGAATGCTGTTTCAATATCTCGGTATATTTATGTTAATGCTGGGTATTCTTTATGGAGGATTCCATTTTTTTGATGATATAGTAGATTTTTTAGATTCGAAAGACCAATAATATATTGAAGGCTAATTTTCAGGAGAGTTCAAATGAAGGCTATCGTACAGAATGATTACAAGTCACCAGATGCTTTGAAAGTTAAAGAAGTAGAGAAACCAAAGATCAAAGAGGATGAAGTCCTTGTGAAGGTTATTGCCTCCTCTGTAAATGCGGGGGATCTTTTCTCGTTGAATGGTACTCCCTTCCTCGTTAAATTTTTCTGTAGGATTTCCAAAGCCAAAAGACTTTATTCCCGGATGGGATGTAGCCGGAAAAATAGTGAAAGTTGGCAAAAATATCACAGAATTGAAGGTCGGTGATGAGATCTTCGGCTCTACGGAAAGTGCTTTTGCAGAATATGTTGTCATGGACATTGAAAAACTGGCAATGAAGCCTTCCAATCTGAGCTTTGTAGAAGCAGCCGCTGCGCCAACGGCGGCCATCACTGCACTTCAAAGACTCAGGGATGGCGGTAATATCAGAAAAGGTCACAAGGTGCTGATAACCGGTGCTTCCGGTGGTGTGGGGTCATTTGCAGTACAGATCGCAAAATCTATGGGAGCAGAGGTTACAGGATTGTGCAGTACAGGAAAGGTCGAGATGGTAAAATCCATAGGTGCTGACCATGTGATCGATTACAAGACCGATGATTTTACCAGGAGTGATCAGAGATTCGACTTGATACTTGATAATACGGGGAATCGATCTTTCTCGGACATGAAAAAAGTATTGTCCGCCGATGGTCAGATTATTCCCAACAGTGGACATGGCGGAATGAGTTATGTTATCAAAGCTTTTGCTCTTGCTCCCTTTACGAATAAAATTGGTGGAATGAAGATAGCCAATCTTAACAACAGGGATTTTAATATTCTCAGGAAAATGATGGAGTCAGGAGATCTCAAGCCTTTTGTCGATAAGGTATTTCCGTTAGAGAAAACCCCTGAAGCAATCAAATATCTTGAAGATGGGCTTGCCAGAGGTAAGATTGTGATTTCTATGGATTCAGAAGAGTCCTGACTATCACTAATCAGGCAAAAAGAATTCAGAGTAGGGAGTCAAACGGTATCAGACTTCTCTAGACATCTCGTAAGTAAGACTCAAAGGACTCTTTGATATTGCGAAACGAACCTTCTTACAATAGCCGCTGTGTAGTGCTTTGCCGGTGATAGTTGCACTCATCTGATTCAGCCATATTTTTCAGGCATATTTAATGCAATAAATTTTGTTATCAGCGGCAGGATGCTCAATATGGTTATACCCAATCGTAATGAACCTGGATGCGTTAATCGCAGTGCGTAAAATCGGTCCTAAGGCGCTTGCAATAATCATGGCGGAACTTAGTATTCAGTTGCTACTCGATCTCTTTCAGAAATTGAAATTGCAAAGAAAATTAACTGACGCTTCGTAATATATCGCTGATTACTGATCGTCAGCATTTGATTTATACCCCTATTTTTCATATTATATATAACATGAAAAACTTGATTCTTTTTTCGGTACTCTTATTAATGTGTCAGTCTTTGATTTCACAGGAAATCATTGTTTTTGGTAATGAAGATAAAGCTCCAAAGATTTATCAAAGCCTAGGAGAGAGTAAAGGAATCCTTATCGATATTTTGGAATATGTAGAACAAAAAAGTAATTATAAGTTTCAAATTAATCTATTACCCTGGAAAAGGGCTTTTTATATGGGGAAAACCGGTTCTGGAGGAGTTATTGGTCTTTCAAGAAATCAAGAAAGAGAGGCTATCTTCGATTTTTCAACGATCGTATTTTATGATCAAATTATGATAGTTGTACAGAAGGGAAAAGAGTTTGAATATAACTCTAATGAAGATCTACGTGGGAAAATTGTTGGTCATCAAAGAGGTGGTAGTTATGGAGAAAATTTTGAATTAGGGAAAACAGATATATTTATAGCAGAAGAAGATAACAGTCCTTCTCAGCGTTTGCGGAAATTGTTAAAAGGCCGGATTGATGTCGCTTTAATTGGTCCAGGGTCTCTTGGATTTCAATACATACTTCAAAATGATGATTTTTTGAAAAATAGTACAGATCAGTTTTCTATTCTAGAGACACCATATAGACGGGACCCAAACTACCTTGGGTTTGCAAAGAGCATGGAAATGACATCTTTTATCCAGGCATTTGATGAAATACTATCTAATGGATATGAGAATGGAGATATTGAAGCTCTCATTAATCAATATGATTAGAGGATCGACAGATCTCTTTTCACAGTGTATGTACTAACATAAAAGATGTAATGCTGAGTTTGTTATGATTTATTTCTTAATGACTGATGAAACTTTATATCCTCTGTAATTGTGTGAGTTACAAACCAGTCAGACATATATTGGATAACTTCTACAAAATCTGCTTTTTTAATAACGAAATGGGTGATTTTGTCAGTAATTTCACGTAAAATATCATCATGTAATTTTTTG
>JADGDJ010000123.1 GCA_016744925.1 Spirochaetaceae bacterium | reverse complement strand
AAAAAGCAGTCAGCCCGGAGGACAACTGCTTTATTTATACCGGCAATGGGACTTGAACCCATACGGCCGTGAAGCCAATAGATTTTGAATCTATCGTGTATACCAATTTCACCACGCCGGCATTACTCTGATGAGAATAATGATATTATGCTGGTCTGTCAATATTGTGTTGAATCTTCTTGTTTTAATTCTGCCTTTACTTATGCACTCCGCCCCGATATTATACAAAAAAAGAGGCCCTATGTTTTTCAGGAAAATAATTTATCTAATTTTAATCATTGTATCTGTGAATCTTCTCGTATTTGTTCATCCCCTTTTTGGGATATTCACATTAGCTCTACTTCATCTTCTTTTTAATGAAACCGATTTCCTCTACCGGGAAAATTCCATCTATGAAGAAACCGATTTGTCGGAACTGTTTGATGAAAATGCCGGTCCCATTGAAATTCGAAACGATAGTGATAAAGCCATAATTTTTGTACACGGTTTTCCCTCATGTCCTTATACATTTAAATATGTCGCTAAAATTGCTGAAAAAGCCGGGTATAATGTTTATGCTCCGCTGCTACCGGGGTTTGGTACAAATCAGGATGATTTTTATAAAAGCAATTTTTCCCAATGGTTTGTCTACTTATGCGGGTTTTATCTTGAGATGAAGAGACGCCATGAAAAAGTCTACGTAGTGGGACTTTCTATGGGGGGAGCTCTTACATTGAAGTTGGCGGAAAAGTATTCGGGAACACATCTCGCTCCCGATGGAATTTCCATAACGGCAGCCCCCGTTTTGTTGAACAGTTTAAAGCATCGAATGGTGAAATCCTGGTTATTGTACTCAATCCGTTCGATCAGCTGGTTCGTGAAACATATGGAAGCGAAAAGTGAACGGTGGAAAAAGATGGAAGATGGCCATGCCGAATGGATGGGTTACAGCGGTTCTTTTCCAGTGCAGGCTTATAGCATAAAAATGGCTGTAGAACATATTCGTAAAAATCTCAATAAAATAACTGTTCCCATAATTGCTTTTCAAGTTCCCGAAGATCGAACAGTAGATTATAAAAATCTGCATTATATAGAGAGTCAAATCTCCTCTTCCAAAGCTGTATTTAATACCATACAGTACGATGGTTTCTACAACACCTCTCACTGTTTGTTTCTTTATGAATCGATCAGAGAGAAGTTGATGAGTGATATTATTGATTTTTTTGAAGATTCCGACTCTTGATGAATCAATATCGATCCTGTTCCCTCTGTCCCAGAAACTGCAATATTGACAGAACACACGGGCAGAAAGGTTTTTGTGATCAGTCTGATGAAATGGTCATATCCACAGTGGCTCTTCATTTTGGAGAGGAGCCTCCCATCACGGGAGAAGGCGGTAGCGGTACTGTTTTCTTTTCCGGCTGTACTATGCAATGCCCGTTTTGCCAGAACTGGCAGATCAGCAGAGGTTTTTCCGGTTCTGTCGTAACAGTCGATGAATTGAGTAAAATGATGATTGAACTGCAGAGGAGAGGCGCCGAAAATATCAACTTTGTCACAGGAACACATTTTCTTCCTTCGATAAAAATGGCAGTCCAAGCGGCAAAAGAGGACGGTTTGTCCATTCCCCTTATCTGGAACTGCTCTGGTTATGAGACTGAAGACTCTGTCGATGAGTTGAATACCTTCATCGATATCTATCTTCCAGATTATAAAGTCTCGGAATCTTCTCTAGCCGCCAGGTTTTATGGTGCAGGAAATTATCCTCTTCTGGCGGGAAAAGCCATACTGAAAATGGTTGAGAGTAGATCATTGGAATTTACTCAAAACAGAAAAATGAAGAGGGGAGTCTTCATTCGCCATCTCGTTCTCCCGGGAGAGTTGGGTTCGAGTCGCAAGTTTTTCAAATGGTATTCTGATAATCTCAAAAATAAAGCCATGATCTCTGTGATGGTTCAGTACACACCGGTACACATTCCCGGAAATAAAATAAAAATTCCCCAACGGTTTATCTCTCAACAAGAATACGATAGCCTACTTGATTCTATGGACGAATATGGAATAGATGAGGGCTTTTTTCAGGATCTGGAAACGGGAAGCGATTGGCTCCCCGACTTCAGTAATGTTATGGCGTTCCCCTCAAAACAAACCAAAGTAATCTGGTCTTCCGTAAAGAAAGGCTATATCAATAAGGAAGACTCCTTAGAGCACGAGGGGTTCTGATACAAGCAGGCATTCCCATCTCCCTATTTTCTTCCAATAATGGTTCCGATAAACTCTTCACCGTCAAAAATATTCTTTAAATTCTCCAAGTCTTTTCCTGCTGCTGCGATGACCTGAAGGTTGAGCTCAGCGGCTCTTTTAGTTGCTACTGGATCGAAGGGGACATTTTTGCCGGGTATCCACTCATCACCTGCCATTTTTTTGTAATCATCCCAGGACACATAATCGAGAGGTCGTGCGTTGGGATCTTTATTGGGATCCGCCGTATATACCTTGGCTATATTTGAGAGGTTCAATATGGTATCGGCTCCGAATTTTTCTGCCAGTACGACCGAGTCGAAATCTGTAGAAAATCCAGGTTTCCATCCAGCTGCCACCATTACCTGGCCGTCAAATCTTTCTGGAGCTGTTGGGTCTATAACAACATCTTCTACACAATAATCCTTAAATACGGCTTTTATCAGCTGAGCATTCAGTCTTGTCGCCGTAATTCCTATCCAATCCTGTTCGTTGTGATCACTGTTTTCTACTATATTGCGATATGCCTGTTGATATTTTCGGGCAGGGGCACCTCCACCTATCACGATTATCGCCTTGTTGTTTTTGTCGTCTTTCAACCATGTTTCAAGGAATACTTTGAACTCTTTTATAAAGGAAACATCCACTTCGTCGGGAGCTACAATGGATCCTCCCAAATCTAGTACTTTTACATTAGACATATTTATCACTCCTATATTATTCAGCTTGACACTAGACCCTCTTTAAGTATCTAATATGTGATAGAATAGAGGTAAAAACGGGTTTTGAAAAGAGTTATGAGAAAAGCAATAATAATTTTGGCACTGCTGATAATTACGCCGTTGTCTCTGTGGTCTCAACAGACAGCGGAGAAGTTTTTCAGTTCAGTTTCTGAACAACATGGTGATGTGTCCGACTATCAGGCTTATATTACAATTACAAAAGGCAACGATGTCCAGTCTGGAGATCTATTTTACAAGACTCCCAATCAGATGAGGATAGACTTTTCAGAACCGGAAGATCAGGTTCTCATAGTCAATAACGAACTACTTGAATTATATATCCCCAAATTTCGCGTTTCATTCAAACAGACGCTGAAGAAGCACAATTCCGCGACGTTGGCTTCCATGGTGAGTGATCAGGGGTTAAAGCTTCTCAAGAGGAATTACAAAATCGGTTATCTTGTCGGTCCCGATTCTGTGCCCCTCGAAGATGGTTCGTCTGAAATGGTTGTAAAGCTCAAATTGACCTGGATGTCTCAGACTGAAGGATTCAGAGAGTTGGAGATGAGCATCAATCCCGATGACAAAACCATAAGAAGAATTATCGGTGTTACCGGTTCTTTCGAAACCATAACTTTTGATTTTGAAGATATCGATACAGTGACACAAATCTCTGATACAAAATTTGAATACGATTCTCCCTCAGAGGGAAATACTATAGAAAACTTTTTATTTGAACCGGAAAATTAATACATGAAATCAATTGGCGAGCATCTTAAAGCAGCAAGAGAAGAGAAGGGATTTTCTGATGATCAGGTAGTCCATGATACAAATATCTCTCGAGAGTATATCCACGCACTGGAAGAGGATGATTTTGATTTTTTTCCTGCAGAGGCCTATCTTATCGGGTTTTTGAGGAATTACTCAGAATACCTGGGTCTGGATCCTTCCAAAATGGTAGGGATATACCAGAATTATAAAATCAGCGAAGAACCGGTTCCAATGGATCTTCTCCTCGGTAAGAAAAAAGCGGCTCCTGAAAAAAAAGAGCCCGGTGATGAATTTGACGTCTCCCGCAAGTCTCTACCCCGCTGGATTCTTCCCGTTGCGGTTATGATATTGATTATTGGTGGAGTTGCCATTGTGTTTCTGCCATCAATTCTCAATCGCGGAAGTGATTCTTCTACTGACTCAGGTGCAGGGAATAACGTAGAAATAACCGATCCTGTTGAAGAGGTGGACAGCAGTCCAAAGGAATTTTTTCTGACCGAAGAAACTCTTGATATTACAGTTTCTTCAGGAGATAAAATCAATGTCTCTTCAGGTAGTAAACTGCTTTCTTTTATGGTTTTTTTATCAGAAGAAGAACAGTCGCTGCTTTACAGTGATATTGAAAATACCCAGAAAAAACTTGATCTGATAAAAGATCTTGAGCAGGTCATTCTGGTTGAGGACAGTAAAGGTGTTTACTTTTATATTAAAGAAGTTTCTCCTGGATCAGTAACTCTTATAGCACAGAAAGTTGCTGTAAATGATCCTGCTGTCAGTGCTGAAAATGTGGGGACAGAAGTCATTGAAACGGCAGATGCTCCCGCAATAATTAACTTAAAAAAAACAGTCATTATGACTGAAGCTTATCCGACGGCATATGAAGTGGATGCTTTCTTTCGAGGCAATGGCCTTTTTCGTTACAAGAGTGATGATCAGCCCTCGGTCGAAAGATTTTATCAGGCCGGTGAGCGTTTAAAAATTGATGTAAACAGATCAGCTTCCCTTTGGATCTCCAATGCAGGAATTATCGACTTGAAAATCTCCGGCAATGAGATTAAGGCCGGTGGAAATGGTCAAGTGGTTGTTCGATCTGTTAAATGGATAAAAAATAATGAATCAGGAAAATACGAACTCGTCATCCTTCCCTACAACTAAGTCATTTTACGTTGAGAACCTCGGTTGCTCTAAAAATCAGGTTGATGCCGAAAATATCATATCCACCCTCGTTGGCGAAGGGTGGATTTCTGTTGATACCGCCGATGATGCCCAGTTGATCATAGTCAATACGTGCGGCTTTATCAAATCAGCTAAAGAAGAGTCTATAAATACAATACTCGATTTTACATCGGCATATCCCGGAAAAAAAGTTCTGGCGGCCGGTTGCCTGTCCGAGAGATATAATCAGCAGCTTATGGAGATGATCCCCGAATTGTCGGGAGTTTTCGGATCGATGGCACCCAGTCATATTCCGGAAGTCCTCGATGCTGTTTTTAAAGACGAAAAACCTGTTGTTATTCCCGAAGCAGATCTTTCAGTTACACCGCGGAAGAAGTTTTTCTCTTTTGACCGTTCGGTTTATGTGAAGATTGCAGAGGGATGCAATAATAGATGTACATATTGTGCTATCCCCATAATTAAAGGTGATTTAAAGAGCCGTCCCTTTGATGACATAGTCTCTGAAGTCAGGCAATTGATTACCGATGGTGCATTTGAACTGAACCTGATTGCTCAGGATCTTGCCGGTTATGGCACCGATTCGGGACAGAAGGATCTGCCTCGACTATTAAGGGCGATCTCTGCAATAGAAGGGGACTTTTGGATTCGTCTTCTCTATATTCATCCCGACCGGTTTATCGATGAAGTTGTGGACATTATCAAAGGGGATAAGAGGTTCTTGCCTTATTTTGATATACCTTTTCAGCACGCATCAGAGAAAATATTAAGAAAAATGGGCCGACGCGGTACGGCTCAGTCTCATCTAAAAATGATTCAATCTATTAAAGACAAACTCCCCGAAGCTGTTTTCCGTTCTACATTTATGACGGGATTTCCCGGAGAGAATAATGGGGACTTTAAAGATCTTCTTGATTTTCAGGAACAAGCTGAAATAAACTGGGTGGGGTTTTTTACCTATTCCCGTGAAGAGGATACTCCCGCCTGGTCTTACAGGGGAGCGTTCGCTTCTAAAATCTCTGAAAAAAAAGCTGTAAAACGTAAAGCTATTCTGGAGGAGAAGCAGACTCTTATAACACAGCGACTCCTCGATACTTTTATCGGCAGGGAATACGATGTTCTCATTGAAGAAAAAGTGGGTGAGGAAAATCTCTATCTCGGAAGAACCTATTTTCAGGCCCCGGAAGTAGACGGTCTGACCGTTATTCACTCGGAGACAATTCGCCCCGGTGATGTTGTGAGGGCTAAAATAACTAAAAGAAACGGAATGGATCTCGAAGCTGTTTCGCTGGAAGAATAAAAATCATGAGTAACAAGACACCTTCATATATGGAGGGGCTTAATGAGCAGCAGCTGGAAGCCGTTACTCATCGGGATAATCCACTGTTGATTCTCGCCGGTGCCGGTTCAGGAAAGACACGGGTTATCACAACGAGGATCGCTTATCTGATAGATCAATTCGGATTTGACCCCTCTTCCATATTGGCTGTAACATTTACCAATAAAGCCGCTGCTGAAATGTCCGAGCGAGTGCATGCCATGATTCCCGATGCATATGGCGTTATGATCAAGACATTTCACTCTTTCGGCTCATGGATGCTCAGGAGAAATGCCCCTCTCCTGGGAATGAAATCCCATTTTACCATATACGATGACGATGATGTAATTTCTCTTTTGAAAACCATTTTTGCAGATGCTCCGAGGAATGAATTGAGGCGTTATTCAAAAGATATTTCCAGAGCGAAAGATGATTGCCTCACACCGGATGATGACCTGCATACAATTAATCCCGACCCCGATTTTAGGGAAATCTATCGCTCTTATGAGAAAAAACTCAGAGAAATCGGCAATGCTGATTTTGGAGATCTCATAAGTCTGCCCGTTCGACTGTTGAGGGAAAATGAAGAACTGAAGAAAAGAATACAGCAGAAGTTCAGAGTTATCCTCGTCGATGAGTATCAGGATTCCAATGGCGCCCAGTTTCAACTGCTGAAAGAGCTTTCCGGGCCCGATACATGGCTGGCCGTTGTGGGAGATGATGATCAATCTATTTATCGGTTTCGTGGAGCAGAAGTAAAAAATATACTCACATTCGGAGAATCCTTCCTTAAAACAAAAGTCATCAAACTCGAGGAGAATTACCGCTCTACAGGCAATATCCTCAGTATAGCCTCTTCTGTTGTTTCGAATAACAGTGGACGTCTCGGTAAGACCCTCTGGACTCGAAAAGGGGAGGGGAGTAAGGCGAAGGTCTATTTTACAGAAAATCAGATTAGTGAAGTACAGTTGTGCGGTGAAAACATCATAGCCAACGGCAATTTTATGAGTACGGCCATACTCTATAGAACGAATGCCCAATCCCGTGAATTTGAAAGTACATTTCGAAAGATGGGTATCCCCTATAAGCTTGTAGGTACTTTGAGTTTCTACAGCAGAGAAGAGATTAAAGATACAGTTGCTTTTTTGAGTTTTCTCAGTAATACAAAAGACGAAGTGGCATTCAGGCGGATTGTTAACAAACCGTCGAGAGGTCTAGGCCGAGTTTCCCAGGAGAAAATTTACAGGGAGCTAATGTCTCATTCCGGGGATCTACTCGAAGCCTCAGCGGCGGCACTGAAATCAATGAAGGGTAAAGGCGCAAAGGGTCTGAAAGAGTTCTGTGATACTTGCAACCTTTTGATTAAAGATCTCGGTTCAGTGGACAACTTGTCGCCATTTGTCGATCGGGTTATTCGTGAATCGGGACTTTTGGAATTTCACAGGGCTCAGGATGAAATTGATCACTCTCAGAAAGTTCGCAATCTGGAAGAGCTGGTAACGGCTGCTGATCAGTATCAGGGCGGTCTAAACGGCCTGTCAGAGTTTCTCGAATTGATTGAGCTCGATCAGACAGTGTTGGAGCAAGAGGAAAATGATCCCGATAGAGTGACTCTGATCACTATGCATAATACAAAAGGTCTTGAATTTGACCGAGTCTTTATCACCGGACTCGAGGAAGGCTTATTTCCCCGTGGTGATGATGATACGGATGAAGAGGAGATAGAAGAGGAGAGGCGCCTCTTTTATGTAAGTATAACAAGGGCGAAGAAAGAATTATTTTTTACAAGTACGAGGCGTCGAATGCTTTACGGCAGGACGGAAGATCGCTTTCCATCGCGCTTTTTGGAGGAACTTCCCGAAGAATTTGTCGATACTGAAGGTGAAGTGTCCAGTGCCTCTGGTGAATATAAACCGGGCACGAGAATATATCACGAGGACTACGGAGTCGGTGTTATCAACAAAAATCTGTTTAACAATGGTCATACTGTTCTCCATGCAATATTTGAATCGGGACGCACAGCTGTATTGATGCCTGAATTCTGTGCTCACAAAATAGAAAAACTGGGAATGGAAGAGTGGTAATGGAGAATTATGTCAAATAAACTTTACAATATGATCCCCCGGATAAAACGGGCGAGAGATTTTTATCTATACGATGAGAGGGGAGATCGTATTCTGGATCTTTACCTTGATAAGGGCCGTGCTATCAATGGGCACCGACCCGCCGGACTGTCGCTGGCCCTGAAAAATACTCTTTCGAGAGGGCTCTATGCTCCATACCCCTCTATTTACCACGACCGGTTGATGAAATTGCTACAGAGAGAGTTCCCCGGGTTTAAACATCAGGGTGTATACCGGAGCTTTGAAAGCTATCTCAATTCAGATGGACCTATCGGTGATTTTTCCGATCCCGCAAGAGAAGATAAAACAGGGAAGAATATTCTCTGGCGCCCTTACATGGAAGTCGGAGAAGAGTGCACTCTGTTAAAAATTACATTTCCTTTTCCCGGTTGTGATGTTGTCGCTGTGTTAGCCCAAGATGATGAGGCTCTTCCACCATCAGATGCCATACCTCCTTATGTATTATCGGGTTTAATCAGATCCTGGTTTGACTGGAAGATTCGCGAGTCTAAAGCGGAACCGGAAAGCTGGAATATTCTCGATGAAACTGGTCATTGGGAAAGGCGGGGGCCCTACCTTACTCCGCTTTGTAGTAGAGAAGAATACGACGATCTTTTCAGGTATTATCTTGATCGTGGAATTTTGATATCTCCTGAGTATAATCATTGTTCAATTTCTGCCGTAGATATAAGAGAGGGATCTCTGAAAAAACTCTTTAAAAATCCCCGGGGATAAAAGTGTGAATAATGAACAAATGATACTGCTCCTGCTTAAACTTATCAGTGGTTTTGCAGCGACATTAACTGCGGTTTTGCTATGGTCCAAAACCCGTGAATCGGCTTGGCTTTTTATCGTGATGGGAACAGTCTTTCTCTACAGTGAAATCATCTTTTCCGGATTGGATTCATTGGGACTCTCAGATTTTTATCTCCTTACTATATATGGAATTTCGGTGATAAATCTTGTTTTTGCATTCTTTCCGTTTTTGTTTTTTACTGTCGGATTTATACTCTTTCTCCTGAGTAGAAGAAGGCGATTTTAACTGCCGATTAATTCGAAAATTCAAAGAGAGCTCTTATTGACTTTATTTTTCAATGATGACATTATTGAGATCCCGTTACAAATGTCGAGAATTATCAATAATGATAAGGTATGAGGAAGATGAAAACTATATTTGAAAAACCAGCAAGCGTAGAAAGAAAATGGTACGTTATTGATGCTGAAGGTGTGGCGCTCGGTAGAGTCGCTGTGAAAGCCGCTTATATTCTTCGTGGTAAGAACAAAGCATGTTATACTCCCCACCAGGAAATTGGTGATTATGTAATCATAATCAATGCTGAAAAAGCTGCCATGTCCGGTAGAAAGAGAACTGATAAGATCTACTATCGTCACTCAGGTTACATGGGTGGATTGACAGCAGAAACATATGACAAAGTTCTGGCGAAAAAGCCAACTATGCCTATGGAAAAAGCGGTTAAAGGGATGCTTCCTAGCGGGCCTCTCGGAAATAAGCTTTATACTAATGTAAAAATCTATGCTGGTGCGAATCATCCACATGCAGCTCAGATGCCTACATCGGTAGAAGTGTAAGGTCAGGAGAAGTTAAATGATTAAAAATCTTGCAAACGGAACAGGAAGAAGAAAAACTTCTGTCGCACGTGTATATTTAAGAAAAGGTACCGGAGTTATTAAAGTAAACGGTAAAGAGCTCAAAGAATACTTTACAATAGGTATTCATCAGGACACTGTAATGAGACCTCTTTCAGTAACAGATAACCTTGGGAAATTTGATGTTCTCATCAATGTTAAAGGTGGCGGAATAACTGGTCAGGCTGGAGCATGTCTTCATGGTCTTTCCAGAGCATTATTGGTCATCGATGAAACAAACAGAACTACGCTGAAAGCCAACGGTTTTCTTACTAGAGACTCAAGAATGGTTGAAAGAAAGAAATACGGTCAGCCAGGCGCGAGAAGAAAGTTTCAGTTCTCAAAACGTTAATTTGTTTATTACTGCAATTTCAAAGAGAGGGTCATCTGGATCCGGCTTTACAGTCGGCATCTCAGAGGGATCCTCTTTTTTTGTCTCAAAAACTTTTCACGATGAGTTTTCTCTTGAGAATGGAACGGAAGTTGATGAGGATTTCCTGGAGAAATTAGAGTTTGAATCTGACTGTGTAATGGCTCTTCAAAAAGCAGGAGATCTTATTGGCAGGGCAGAGCAGAGTTCCGGTGGTCTTTATGTAAAGTTGAAGAAAAAGGGATTCTCTGATGGGGCTTGCAAAAATGCCGTGGAAAGGGTTTGCCAGTTAAACCTTATCAATGATGAACGATTTGCTGAAATGTGGATCTCCTCTCGGCTCAGATCGCATCCTGAAGGAAAATCAGCCCTGTATAAAGGACTTCTTTCAAGAGGGGTTAAGTCAAAGAGTGCAAAAAGTGCCCTTGAACAAAACCTGTCAGAAGAAGATCTTCACCGGGCAGTTCAGAAAGCCGGAAGAAAACTGTTGGTAAAATACCGGGACTCAAACCTGAAAGTTAAACAGGCCCTATATCGAAGAGGTTTTACAAGTGGAGAAATACAATATTTTTTAGAAAATACTGATGTTTGACATTTTGACCATTTGATATAAACTTAAAATAATTGTGAAAAAATTTAAAAAAATCAAAAACTACTCAGCTCTTGAAGTCGCCAATATTTGTGGTGTGGTAAACCAGACTGCTATTAATTGGATTAAAAAGAAATATCTCAAAGCATTTAGTACGCCGGGTGGACAGTATCGTGTATACGGAGAAGATCTGACTTTGTTTATGGCTTCCCGAGGTATGAAAATCCCTTCTGAATTAATTACTTATTTACACCGGGACTCCAAAACACTGCTTTTTATTGAAGATGATGATAGTTTTGCAAGTCAATTTCTCGATGAAGTCAATAGCGAATACCCCCGTTGTACTGTTGACCGGGTTATTGATGGTTTTGACGCGGGGAGAAAGCTGGTACAGGAGCATTGCAATATCGTATTGATAAATGGTGATATGGCTGGGCTCGATGCGGAAAAAGTCTGTCAGTTTATCAGAGCTGATTCCAATGGAGAAAAAAAATCAATCATTGTATTTGCCGAAAATATTGATAGTATTAATAGAGAGGCACTGCTGAATGCAGGAGCTGATGTGTATTTGAAGAAACCCTTTGATATCGGACAGATATCAATTTACCTGGAGTAGAGAATGTCTAAATCAGTACTAATTGTTGAAGATGAAGATGCCATAAGGCTGACATTGCGTGAGTTTCTCAGTAGAAAGGGTTACGGTGTTTTGGTTGCATCCGATGGAGTCGGTGCCATAAGGCAGCTTCTCGATCACCCTGTAGATATTATCATATCCGATTATCGGATGCCTTCTCTGGGAGGAGATTACTGGATAAGATTTCTTGAAAAATACTGTGCTGAACAATCTGTCATAATTACCAGCGGGTTTCTAAGTCCCGAGGTGCCAATCCCCTTTCCTGTTGTATACAAACCTTTTGATTATTCTTCCCTCGAAGAGATGATTGCCGGTGCTCTGGAAAAGTGATCAAATCGGTGATCGCTCAGGTAAGAGGTCGAGTGCAGGGGGTCGGATTTCGATATTCAGCACTCAATGTTGCGCGGTCTCTACGATTGAAAGGCTGGGTTCGCAATGAGTCTGATGGTTCTGTTTCTGCCCGTATAGAAGGGGAGCCATCAGATGTGGAACAATTTATATTCTGGTTGCAGACCGGGCCGTCATTTTCATCAGTGGAGAAAGTGACAATTTCCGATTTAAATCCCGATGATTCACTCGGTGTTTTTAAAGTTACTTATTAAACTTCACCGGTGGAACCGGCTTCGTGTGTTCGTCGATGTTGCGGGACAGTCCTTAGCTTTCTCGAATTAAAAAAAGGAACCGTTGCAATTTTACTTTGCAACAGTTCCATTTTTCATTTAGAAATCAGATCTCTTATTTGATAGAGTAAAATGCATCTTTTCCCGCATATTCGCTTCTACCGTTCAGTTCGTCTTCAATTCTCATTAACTGGTTGTATTTAGCAACTCTGTCAGATCTGGACATAGATCCTGTTTTGATCTGTCCTGTCTGAAGACCAACAACGAGGTCTGCAATGAAAGTATCTGAAGTTTCACCACTTCTGTGAGAAATAACAGCTGTATAACCGGCTTTTTTAGCCATTTCAACGGCTTCGAATGTCTCAGTGAGCGTTCCGATCTGGTTTACTTTGATTAGGATTGAGTTGGCAATTCCTTTTTCAATTCCTGTAGAGAGTCTTTTTGTGTTCGTTACAAACAGGTCATCTCCAACGAGCTGTACTTTTTTACCGACTTTGTCAGTGAGAAGTTTCCATCCGTCCCAGTCATCTTCGTCCATACCATCTTCAAGTGAAATGATAGGATATTTTTCAACCCATTCTGCCCAGTAATCAACCATTTCAGCCGAAGTGAGTTCTCTACCGTCAGATTTTTTGAAAACATATTTTTTCGTTTCTTTATTGTAGTATTCAGAAGCTGCAGGGTCCAAAGCTATAAATACATCTTTTCCAGGTTCGAGACCAGCAGCTTTAATAGCTTCCATGATGACTTCCGGAGCTTCTTCGTTGGACTTGAGGTTTGGAGCGAATCCACCTTCGTCTCCAACAGCTGTAGAGTATCCCTTAGCGGAAAGAATTTTTTTCAGGTTATGGAAAATCTCAGCAATCCATCTTACAGCTTCTCTGATAGATTCAGCACCTACGGGCATTACCATAAATTCCTGAAAGTCTACTGAGTTATCTGCGTGGCTTCCACCGTTGATGATGTTTGCCATCGGTACGGGGAGGAGGTTTGCCTTGTAAGCACCGAGGTATCGGTACAGGTCGATTTCGAGGTGCTGTGCTGCTGCTCTTGCAACGGCCATGGAAACACCGAGAATTGCGTTGGCACCGAGTTTGCTTTTATTCTCAGTTCCATCGAGTTCGATCATTGTCTGGTCCACATCAACCTGATCGAGAGCGCTTAATCCTATTACCGCGTCAGCAATAATATTATTTACATTTTCAACAGCTTTTAAAACACCTTTACCCAGGTATCTTGCTTTGTCGCCATCTCTGAGTTCAACTGCCTCATGTACTCCGGTAGAAGCACCTGAAGGTACAGCTGCACGACCGAAAGAACCATCGGCGAGCATAACATCTACTTCCACAGTAGGATTTCCTCTTGAGTCAAGAATTTCTCTTGCTTCAACGTATTCAATAGTATCCATTTAAATATTCTCCTTCCAAAGTTTTAACAATAATACAATTAATATGAGGTTCTCATCAATCATAGTCAAGCCGTCTCCGGACAATTCAGCTTGACCTTGTTAAGAGCTTGTAATTAGAATAAAGGAGATGCGTTATTCAAGGCTCTTCGGAAAAACAAAAAAAGAAACTCAGAACGAATTATTTCAGGAGAGTTACTCTCTTCTTTTC
>JADGDJ010000122.1 GCA_016744925.1 Spirochaetaceae bacterium | reverse complement strand
GCTCCCTGTAGTACCAGCCCCGCGACTTTTTCCACGGAAAGTCTGAAGAGATCAGAGGGGTATATATGACGGGAGAGAATAATTTGCCCTTCGTATGTAAAGGATCTGTCCCTGAAATGTCCCATATTAGTGACAAGTCTGAATCCCAGATCGCGAACATCCTGAGCTTTTTCCGCCAGCCTCACTTCAGACATACGGGAAAATCGATCAGCATAATCGTTGATCACATGCCTCACGGCCTTTGAGGCGGGTATCCCCTGATCAATCTGATCTCTCATTTTGCCAATAAAACTACTGTCCTTCAGCATATACATCTGTGCCGTAAATATAAGAGAAACCATTTCCGCTTCACCCGAAGCAGCCGAATCCTGCATCTCCTCCAATTGTTTGAGAGATTGAGCAAGAGCATCTTCGAAAAATGCCATTTCCTCTTCCACTGATCCGGGAGAGGGAAGATGTTCCGCTACAGAATCCATATCAGCCCATACTGGAAGCGCCGTTCCCTCAACAACACCTTCGGAAGTTTTCATCCCTTTTACGATGGAGGGCAGGAGGAAGTCCTCTTCTTTATCTTCGGCAACATCGTGATTGATAAAAACCATAGCTTCCGCCAGCATATCTCCCAGGAGAGAAGCCGCCTGCATCAGATCAGCTTTTTCAATATGGGAAAAGGCTTCTTCTTTCTGGTGAGCCATAAGAAAAACCCCGATCTTTTCCGGTCCCCTGAAAATAGGGATAAGTATTTTTGATTTGAAAGGATGATTTTCACCTGTGAAGTTGAGATTTCGTACGGCTCCTTCCCTGAATGCTTTCCCAACTTCAGTACCATCAAGGGCAAAACGTTTTGGAGCACCCTTGTCACCGCAGCGCAACTTATCCCAAAAATCATTTTTGTCATAACCGACACGGAAAATGAGCTCTCCCATTGATTCATCGTAAACGAAAACCGCTCCTAAAAGCGCATCAACCTGCTCCATCAATAGAGCAATAACCTCTTTGAGAAAACCATCGAGATCTTGAGAAGATTCGAATATAGCTATTTTTCGTGAAATTTTATGGAGAACTGGAGCAAAGGGATTATTTTTCATCACTAGAATATAGTAAATGTCCAGTCATGGGTCAAACAATACTTCCATCAAGTTTCATAAGAAAGATGTAAATCTCCGCAGTAATTTCAAAAAGCTCCGGGGGGATCTCTTTTCCGGGATCCATAGAGATTAAAACCTCGGTGAGTGGTTCCTGCTCAATTATGGGAATATCAGCCTCTGCAGCCAATGCCAGAATACGGTCTGCCAGGTATCCCTTACCCGCAGCAATCAGCCTCGGAGCATCATCATTTTCACGGTTCCACTTCAATGCGGCGGCGCCTTTCCTCACCCCCATAAATCAAGACCTTTCGATGAAGACGTTTTCATTTCCGACAGATCCTCTCGCTTGCGGGAAATACGGATATGATCAAGCACAATACCCCTATCTACGAGCTGTTTTCGGAAGTCGGGAAGAGAATCGCTGATGTATTTTACCGTTTCTTTGAGGGAACTCCGAAAGAGGCAGTTCTTGCGTTTCTCTTCAACAGTTACAACCGTCCGGATCTCTCCCAGCTGTTCGGTGTTAAGATCAAACACGCAGGAGATCTGTTCTTCCCTGTCCTCAGAAGAGGTTTTTTCCTGATACTGAAACCGAATCTTCCATTGGGGATTCTTTCTTTCACTGTCCGAATTGATGCTGTATATATGAATGTTCTCATTATCCATGATCTCCAGCCTCCGCGATCGGAGCAAATTGCTCAACCCGGTGAGATCTTTTTTCTGTTTCAGAGGCAAATATTCACCATACCTCTTCAACCAGGAAGTTATAAATTTCTCTACCAGCAGAGAATCGCCGTCCAGAGGATCGTCAGTTATCCCGCCCCATAAACGAATTACCTCATTTAGAGGGGGAAGAACCTTATCTAAGGCCTTCAATTGCATCAATTGGGGAGAGTTGAGAGAGATGAGAAGTTTTTCCACAGATCTGTTTTGAATCAATAACTTTTCAGGGGATCCTGTGGTCCCACGGACCAATTTGGTTTTTCCCGATAAACTTTTAGATTTTGTTTTATCTGTATGAGTAGATTTAAGAGATATTTGATCATTTTTAGTTATTTTCATGATCCTGTTCCATTAGCGAATCGTTTTAAAACAAAAAAAACGCAGAATATAATATCTGCGTTTTCTGATTATGAACATAGTTCATATTAATCCTCAAAAGAAGATTATAATCATATTTATAATTCTAAAAAAAATTCAATTTTTGGTGGTTCACCCTCATTATTCATAATATATATTCCTCCTCAAATCTATGGGATTCTGTCCTTATGAACATATTTATAATATAAGACCCGCCGGTGTATATTTCAATCAAAAAAAAATAAACTTAATAATTAATTTACTATCCTCGTATCAATTTGTAATGCTTTGCACAGACATTTCAATTCTTATAATATCCTCCTCTTGAATATACACCTCCAGTTCATTACTGTTTATAAAGAGAGGAAAAATATGCTGCTAAAAAGATTACTTATATTTTTATTATTCACAAATATTATCAATGTAGCCGCATCTTATGATCTGCTCATAATAAACTCTCAGAATGGAGAACCATATACGACTGTTTACAATTCCATGCTTGAAACTCTATCAAACGATGGGTATAAGGTCGGCGAAAACCTTCATATTTCCAGCTGGTCTATTGCGAACAGTGATGGCCTGGCCAGAAGGGTCTGGCTAACAGAAAAAGAGATCCCTTATGATGTCATATTCTTGAATGGAACTCTGGCTGCAACGAATTTTAAAGAATTTGCCTATGGTGATGATCGTTATAAGTTTGTCTTTGGAGCAGTGACAGATCCCGTGGGAATAGGCTTGATTGACAATTTTGTCGATTCCCCAAAAGCCAATTTTACAGGGATATGTTACCCCGTCAGTGTGGAAAACAGACTTTCCTTTATAAAAAAACTTATGCCGGAAGCTAAAACCATTGGTCTAATATATGCAGATATGCCCCAATCCATCAGTTACAGAGATTGGATTGAAGAGGAATTAAAAAAAGAAGAGTTTGCCGATTTAAAGTTTATCTTCCGCTCTGTTGAATTTATTCAGAGTGAAGCCGGTCACAAAAGAATGTCTATGCTGGCAGAAAAATACATTCACGAACTGGATCCTCTTGTCGATGTGTTTCTCTCCCCCAATGATCAGATGGGAACTCAATCTCCTTTTGCCCGTGCAGTATATTCCATTGCTACTAAACCACTTATAGGAGTCGGCCGAAAAGACGTAATCGATCACTGGGGAGCAACCATGTCTATTTTTCCCTCACTGGACAATATTGGTGAAGTTTCAGCTCAAATGATCATTAAAATATTCGAAGGACAGGAGATCGGAAATATAAAACCTCGATGGCCCGAAGAGGGCATAGCTTTTGATCTTGAAAAGATGGAACAGTTCCATATTACAATTTCAGATGAAATTTTAAAATTAGCAGAAGAAAATATTGTCCCCTGAACTAATTTAAACCTATACTTTATAAAATGAAAAAGTATATTTTACTATTCCTCTTGTTTCTCTCTTCGATTCTTTCAGTTTCTGCTCAGGACAGCCCGGAAATAACCATAGGCGTCCATCTGTTGGCAGGAGGCAGATATGATAATGTTCGGATGTGTGTCGGCTCGCCTGCGGGGGTCAAAGGTGGACCTATAATGGACCTCTACCTGGATATCCGGTTTCCACTTTCCGACAGTGATTTTATTATTCTTAACATACCTGTTATGAGGCCGATTTTATTCGGTGCCGCATTCAATATGCTTCAGTTTGAGCCTCAGGTGACTTATGAACATCGCTTCAATAATAATGATTCCCCCTATTTAGTAGTCGGTGGCGGATTGGGAATAGTATTCCATTACGGACCGGATTACAATTCATCTCAAGACAATAAGGGGCCGTCATTTTTTGCGATGGGTCCGTTGTTTACGGGATCTGTTGGAGTTTTGTTTGAAGGAAACAATGGAACCTGGATACCGGGAGTAAAAGCATTTTACGCTCCCCTTTTCTCTCCAGATTACCAGACCGGTCAAATAATTGGTGGCGGTCTGGAAATTCAATACGAGTTTTAAGATTTGCTCAGGAATTCTCAGCGATGAGCATATACGCTCTGGTTTTTTCATCGGGATATAGATCGGGGAGCATTTTTTCCTTCCCCAGGCTGTTTACAACCATATAACGTGCACAATTGAGATTATTGGACTTACAGTATTTTTCTTTCATATCTTCGACCTCATCCGGTTTATTTCCCAGTTTATCGTGAAAAAACGGACATGCCTCTATAAATTCACATTTAGCCATGTAATATTTACCTCTTATTAAATAGATTATTTATTTTATCAATGAGCTATTTTTCTGTGAAAAAGGGATTTAGTCAAGAAAAACAAGATTAAATTGACTGAGTTTCAATAGAATAATCTTCAAGGGTAAAGTTTATGAAACGCCATTTGAAATCATCTCAAGAGAAAATATAGTTAATAACTCTTGAGATGATATGAATTTACTGATCATGGCCGATTTAATCGACCAAACTGATAGTCTCAATCGTCTGAGGCTCAAGAGGCCGATTTTCTTCTTCCGGAGGAGCCGTATCGACAGACGCAATGGCATCGAGAGTATCATAACCTTTGATTAACTGCCCGAATGAAGCGTACTTTCCATCAAGCTTGTGCGCATCTTGATGCACTATAAAAAACTGAGTTCCCGCACTGTTAAAATTTTCATCTCTTGCCATAGAGAGAGCGCCCCGAGAATGAGTGAGTCCCGTATCATGGCCGTTTTCTGCAAATTCTCCCACAATTGTGAAATCCGTAGGACACATACAGGTATTATCTTCAGAACCTCCCTGAATGACATAATCCCGGACAACGCGGTGAAATGAAAGGCCATTGTAAAATCCCTTTTTCACCAGTGCTAGGAAATTATCAACTGTAATGGGAGCTTTATCCCGATAGAAATCAAAGAGCATTTCTCCGCCATTTTTCATTTTGATCAATAAATGCATAATTTATCCTTAAAGAAAACCGCCTTTCGATATGAAAAGGCGGTTGTTGCTGCAATACAAATTCTATGGAAGAATTATTTTTCTATATATGCGCCTGAGAGATACATATTGTTCAGAGGTGTTATATACCAACCCTTCACATAGGGAGCGATCATCTTGGGAGATGAACGGTAGTAAAGAGGTATTAATGGCATATCAGCCATAAGAACATCATCAGCTTCTCTCATCAGTTTCATTGCGTTGACAGGATCAGTCTCGCTCTGAGCTTTCTCAATTAAAGAGTCATACTCTGAATTGGCATATCCGGAATTATTCATGCCATTATCACTGAGCCTCAAGGGGAAGAATGTCATAGGATGCATATAATCAGCTCCCCAGCCCATTGCACCGACATCGTAATTAAGAGCCTGTATGTTTTCATAATATACTGCCCATTCTTCTGTGGAAACATTCACTTTGATTCCCAGGTTCTCCTGCCACATCTGCTGCATTGCTTCTACAATATTTTTCACTGTTTCATTGGTGTAGTAACTCAGTTCCAGAGTTGGGAATCCCTCGCCATTGGGGTATCCCGCTTCTGCAAGCATTGCACGGGCACCTTCTACATCAGCCATTGGTGACAGACCAAAATCCGATCGCCCTTCATCGTATGCCATACCGTCGACAGAATATCCGGGAGCAATCAGGCTGAATGCCGGCTGGTCAGTAGACTGAAGAACATTTTCAATTAACGATGTGCGGTCCAGAGCCATAGACAGGGCAAGGCGAACCTTCGGATTATCATATGGGGCCTTGGCACAGTTAATTTCATAATAAGTGGTTCCATATGAAGGGATAATCTGAAGCGCATCACTGTTCGCTTTCAAGCTCGGCAGGTCGGCAGAGGGAACTTCCCACTGTCCATCGATATCTCCTTTTTCCAGAGCAACGAGAGCTGTTGAAGGATCAGGGATGAATCTGAAATTGAGCTTTTCAAGTTTCACATTAGCCGCATTCCAGTAATTCTCATTTTTAACAAGTTCATAACCTTCTCCAAAGGAAATCTCTTCCATTTTGAAAGGACCATTGGAAATAAAGGATTCTGCAGAGAGAGTCCACTTATCACCATTGGCAGTCACAGTTGCCTCGTTAACAGGGCTGTAAACCCACATTCCCAGAATCCCGATATAATATGCCGTCGGTTTCATCAGTATGATCTCAAGGGTCTGATCGTCTAATGCTTTGATTCCTACTGAATTCATATCCTCAGAACCGCCGTAATACTCAGCGGCACCAACGATATAGTCGGTTAACATTTCAGAATATTGAGCTCCCAATGCCGGATCGAGAACTCTCATATAGGAATAGACAAAATCACTTGCCGTAAGTGGGCTGCCATCAGACCATTTCAGGTTATTTCGCAGTGTAAACGTATAGGTAAGGCCATCATCACTGATTGTCCATGATTCGGCACTTCCACCTGCGATACTGTTGTTCTCATCGTAGACAACAAGACCTTCAAAGCTGTTTAGCAAAACCGGTGATGCGAATGAGTTGTTGGTTATACCGGGATCCAGCCCATCGGGCTCGTTCTGAAGGGCAAAAATAAGTTTTTGTTCAACATCCCCACCCTGTTCCATTTCTGAATTATCACCGGCTCCACCAGCGAAAACCATTGCTGTTGTGAACAATAGAATGCTCATCAAACTTAAGATTCTTGTCATTTATTACTCCTAAAAAATTATTACAATTCAAACACTTTAATATATTATTGTTTAGCATTGATTATTCATCCAATGCTTTTATTATTATCTCATTGTATAGAGGTGACACGCCACCAGATGATCGCCTCCAACATCCTTTAGTTCCGGTTCCTCTTCCCTGCATATTTTCATACATTCACTACAGCGTGTGTGGAACCGGCAACCTCTGGGCGGGGATATGGGACTGGGAATATCGCCCTGAATGGCAGATATTTTTTTGGCTCTGGCTGCATCGGGATCGGCGATGGGAATAGCTGCGTGAAGGCCTCGTGTATAGGGGTGAAGAGCCGTTTTGTAAATTTGTTCACTATTGCAAAGCTCCATCATTTTCCCGAGATACATGACTCCCACATGATCCGATACATAACGAACCATTGAAAGATCATGGGCAATGAATAAATATGTCAAAGAGCGCTCAGACTTGAATTCCTGTAACAGATTTATCACTTGAGCCTGTATTGAGACATCCAGCGCCGAAATGGGTTCATCGCATACCAATAATTCCGGATCGATGATAAGAGCTCTTGCCAGACTGATTCTCTGTCGCTGTCCACCGGAAAACTCATGGGGATACCGCGAAGTGTGCTCGGCAGATAATCCCACTTTATTCAGAATCTCTATAACAAGATCTCTCGCCTGATTTGCTGTTGAAACTAATTTCTGAGCAATCAGAGGTTCCGCCACTAGCTTTAACACTGTCATCCTGGGATTCAGCGAAGAATAGGGATCCTGAAAGATCATCTGTATTTTTTTGCGATAGGGTTTTAAATCTCTCGCTCCTATCCGGGCGATGTCTCTGGACTCAAAGAATATGGAACCCGATGTGGGTTTGTGCATCCTGACTATAGATTTGGCTACAGTAGATTTTCCACAACCAGATTCCCCGACCAGGCCGAGAGTTTCTCCTTTTTTGATGGAGAAATTCACACCGTCCACAGCATGGACCACAGAATTCTGTTTTCCGGGAACGGGAAAATACTTCACCAGATCTTTAACTTCTAAGAGCGTATTATCAGTCATTGGAACTCCCCTGTTCTGAGAAAGGATTATTATTGACGGGAGCCTCTTTGCTCAGCAGCCAGCAGCGCGAACCGTGATCCTCAGAGATCTCTGAAGTAGGAGGAACCTGCACACTGCATATTTTTCTGGCGTATCGGCATCTGGGATGGAAGGGACAACCCGTCGGAGGATTTGACAAATCCGGTGGTGAACCGGGTATTGACTGCAAAGCAACTGCTTTATCCTGATCGATAGAGGGAATTGACTGAAGAAGCCCCATGGTATAGGGGTGCTTCGGGTGCTTAAATATATCATTGATATTGGCATATTCCATAACCATGCCGCCGTACATCACCATAACCCTGGAACAGATTTCAGCAACGACTCCCAGATTATGGGAAATGAAAATAATAGACATCTGCATCTCGTCCTGGAGATTCCGGAGAAGCTTGAGGATCTGATCCTGAATAGTCACATCGAGGGCTGTAGTCGGTTCGTCGGCTATGAGCACCGATGGTTTGCAGGACAGTGCCATGGCGATCATAACTCTCTGTCTCATCCCTCCGGAAAACTCATGGGGATAACTATCATATCGCTTTGAAGGATCGGGAATCTGAACTTTTTCAAAGAGATCCAATACCATTTTCTTTAATTCTTTTTTGGAATGATTCCCGTGAGTCTTAATCATCTCTTCTACTTGTTTTCCCACAGGAATCAGGGGATTCAACGAGGACATGGGATCCTGAAAAATCATGGCGATTTTACCACCGCGAATATCTCTCATAGTGGATCGATCGGCCTTTACAAGCTTTTTGTCATCGAGCATGATTTCACCATTTATGATCCGTCCGGCCGGTGGCAGCAATTTTAAAATAGAGAGGGATGACACAGACTTACCGCTTCCCGATTCGCCGACAATTCCCAATGTCTCACCTTTTTCCAGATGAAAACTGACTCCTTTCACCGCTTTGACTTCTCCATCTTGAGTAAAAAATGATGTATGGAGGTTTTTAACCTTCAGTAAACTGCTCATGAGATTCATCTCCCTTTCAATTTGGGATCAAGAGCATCCCTAAGGCCGTCGCCGATAAAATTAAATCCGAACATGGTTAAACATATTGCCAGAGAAGGGGTGAATAACTGATAGGGATTGGTTCTCAATGCTTCCAGAGCGTCATTGCACATGGTTCCCCAACTGGCCATTGGCGGGGAAACGCCCAAACCGATAAAACTCATAAAGGCTTCAATAAAAATAGCCGACGGGATGAGCATGGTAACAGTGACAATGATTGACCCCATCGCATTGGGAATAAGGTGTTTTGTCAGGATATCCCAGGTATTAGTCCCCATAATTCTGGCACCGTGAACATAATCCTGCTCTTTCAGTGTAAGAATTTGTCCTCTCACAACTCTGGCCATATTCACCCAGTACACTGATCCGAGAGCAATGATAATACTCAGGATTCCCGAGTCACCGGGCAGGATAACCATAATCAAAATGACATAGAGAGTCAGGGGAATCGTTGAGATGATGTCGACGATTCTCATCATTATGTTGTCAGTATTTCCACCGATGTAGGCAGAGATTCCTCCATAAAGAATTCCAATTATAAGGTTGGTAAATGCCGCTATAAAAGCCACAAGCAGAGATATTCTGGCACCGATCATAAGTCGGGTTAGCAAATCCCGCCCCAGTTTATCCGTTCCGAGGAGATAGCTCATATTATGAATATTTTTTTTGTTTACAACCGAATTGTTCTCACTGTCTATCAGCCTCACTGGTTTAGAGCTGTAGTCGACAAAAATTGTCTGCCCATCAAAATCATAACTGGTTCTTTTTTTTGAAAGATCCTCTTTAATCCTGGGCATAGCCTTAATCAAATGACCATCTTTTGAAACATGAATTGGCTTGAGATTTTTGCTGACAAAAATATAGTCCTCTCCCATTTCAAAAACATTCAACCGGGGAGGAATGTTGACAAAAGAGAGCTCCTGTTTTTCAAAACTGTGATTTGTCAGCAGAGGGCCGAAGAGTGCGAAAAGTATAATCAGAACTATGATTATCAAACCGATCAGAGATGCCGGTTTATGGCGAAATCTGAACCAGACATCACGTCCATAAGTTCTATGTTTAAGACTTAAGGATTCGCTTTTATCGAGTGAATATTCATAGTCATCCCACAGGGATTCATCAATAGGAGTTTCAATCATCGTTTTAGCATCCAATTATTCATATTTGATTCGAGGGTCAATCAGTACATAGAACATATCTACCAGGAAAACCATTACAACCAGAAAGGTCGCGTAAAAAATAGTTATTCCAAGAATCGTCGTATAATCCCGATTTGTTATACTGGTGACAAAATGTTTCCCCATACCGGGAAGGGCGAATATTTTTTCTATGACAAAGGAACCGGTTAACAGTGCTGCGATGGTCGGTCCCAGAACTGTCACAACGGGAATCAAGGCATTTCTCAAGGCATGATGAACGACAATATTAAACTCGGTCAACCCTTTTGCCCTTGCCGTTCTAATGTAATCCTGCCCCATCACTTCTAAAAGACTCGATCTCATGAGACGCGCTAGAAAGGACATGGAATACCCGCCAAGAGCAATAACAGGAAGGATGTATCCCGATGGTTTGTCAAAACCGAACGCAGGAAGCCATCCCAGTTTAAGGCTGAAGACATACATGAGCAGGGTTGCTATAACAAAGGAGGGAATGGTAACACCGATAGTGGCGATAATCATGGAAAGGACATCCTGCCACTTTCCATTCTTCAATGCGGCGACAATACCCATGGGAATCGATGCCGCCAGTACAAAAATGATAGTGATCAGTCCCAGTTTGGCAGAGACGGGAAAACCTTCCCGAATAAAATCATTCACTCTCATTCCGGGATATTTAAAAGAGGGACCAAGATCTCCTTTGAGTAAACCTCCCAAATAACTGATTAGCTGCCTTGGTAAGCTTTGATCGAGGTTGTATTTTTCATTAAGTGCGGCTTCAACTTCAGGAGGAAGCTCTCTCTGGGCAGTAAATGGCCCTCCCGGTATGGCGTGCATAAGAAAAAAAACTAAAATAGCAATGAGAAAAAGTGTAATGATCGTCATCGCCATTCTTTTGAAGATGTAAGAACTCATAGAAACTCCCGGACAAAGATTAGTGCAAATATTCACAGGGGTCAATGTAGGGGAAAGATCAAAAAAAAAGTGAAAGGTACACTTTATTGGAGTTTTACTTACAAAAAATGAGAAAAATGCATGAAATGTCTCCCCGAAAACTTTAAGTATTCAAGGAGTTCAAAAAAATTACGAATTGTACAGGTTGAGTAATTTTAAATATTTTTCTTTTTCATCTTCATTTAACCAGGAGATGTTAAAAGCATTCCTCTGAAGTTCAATCATCTGCTCTTCTGACAGAGATTCAATTTTTTGAACAACTATAAGATTTTCATTCATATATCCGGGGAAGTAAGCAGGATCATCGGAATTCACTGTGACTCTCATCCCTTTTTCTAACTTTATTCTTATCTCTTTGGCTTTGTAATCGGCTACTACATAATTGTTGGAAATGGGACATACCGTTAGTCCCAATCCTCTTTTTACTATCTCTTTGTAGAGGGATTCGTCGTCAAGAGAGTTAACACCGTGATCGATTCTGTCAACATGAATATCATCGAGACACTGCCGGATATGATCTATTGAGTTTTTCTGGTCCACATCACAATGCATTGTAATTTTAAACCCTTCTTTAACCGCTCTCTCAAATACACTTTTGAATTTGACTGGAGGGTTCTCCAATTCATTGGAATCCAAACCGACACCTATGATCAATTCTTTATAGGGTAAAGCCTGCATCAATGTCTCCATGGCAGAGTCACTACTCATATCCCTCAAAAAACACATTATCAGCTGTGTTTTAATTCCCAATTCCTTTTCGCCGTCTATCTGAGCTTGTCGAATTCCCCGGATTACAGTGCCAAAGGAAATCCCTCTCGACGTATGGGCTTGAGGATCGAAAAAGATTTCAGAATAAAGGACATTCTGAGATTTTGCCTTTTTCAGATAAGCCATGGTCAAATCATAAAAATCCTCTTCTGTTATCAAGACGCTCATACCCTCGTAATAAACCGCAAGAAAAGAGGGAAGGTCATCAAACTTGTAAGCAGCCCTCATCTCTTCTTCATTTTTGTAAGGGAGCTTCAGATTGTTCCTCTCTGCCAAACGAAACTTCAATTCCGGCTCAAGACTTCCCTCAATATGAAGATGAAGCTCAGCCTTTGGCATTTTTTCAATAAAGGAGATCATTTTATTATTCATTATATACACCTCATTAATAAAAAATGGTTTCGAATTGCTTTCGAAACCATTTTTATGAATTTTAAAGTTAATAGTATCAATAAAAACCAAAAAGCCCGGGAATAAAAGTAGAGATTACCGGTATGTATGCAATGATAAATAATGCGACGATTTCTACAAGTATAAAAGGTATTATGGCTCGGCTGATTTCTGCAAGCTTCAATTTCGTTATGCTGCAAACTACAAAGAGGCAGGCTCCTACAGGAGGTGTCATCAATGCAATATTCAAAGAAAGAACCATGATTATCCCGAAATGAATGGGACTCATTCCCATTGAAACAGCAATCGGGTGCAGAATTGGACCAAGGATAATTAAAGCAGCTGAAATATCCATGAACATACCGACAATAAGCATTAAAATAATAATTAACAGCAATACTATCTTAGGGTTTCCTGTTGTAGAAAGAAGGAAATCCGCAATTGCCTGAGGTACCTGATTTATTGCAAGGATCCAGCTAACGATAGATGCAGATCCAATTATAAGGAACACTATTCCTGTAATCTTTGCCGTATTAATGAACATGGGAGGAAGATCTACAAGCTTCAGACTTTTTAATACAAAAAAACCGATAAATAAGGCATAAGCAACAGCAACTGCAGCAGCTTCTGTCGGAGTAAATACACCGGAAAGTATTCCACCCAATATAATGATAGGCATAAGTAATGGAATTATCGCTTCTTTTAAACCGATTAACTTTTCTTTAAAAGTGGCCTTAGCTCTTTTAGGATAGCCTCTTTTTATAGAAATTATCGCAGAGAGAACCATCAGTAATCCACCGAGAACAATCCCCGGTAAAAATCCGGCCGCGAATAATCCCGCAATGGAAACATTCATCAAAGATCCATAAATCACCATCATATTTGAAGGAGGAATCGTCGGCCCTATTATAGAAGATGCAGCGGTGACAGCAGCTGAGAAATCAAGGTCATAACCATCTTCTTCCATAGCCGGTATCAACATGGTACCGATGGCTGCCGTATCGGAAACTGCCGCTCCTGTCATACCTGCAAAGAAGATACTGGCCATGATGTTCGCATGGGCGAGACCACCCCTCCAGTGACCAACAAGTATATTGGAAAATTGGACAAGCCGATGAGTGATTCCTGTTTTATTCATGATCTCTCCGGCAAGAATAAAAAAGGGCATGGCCATCAATGTGAACATGTCCAGTCCGGAAAAGAACTGCAGAGGAGCCATGGTGAACATAGCCACATCCAGCCCCATCATATACAATCCGATCAAACCGGTAATTCCGATTGTGAATCCTATAGGGACACCAAGTACTAGTGCTGTTGCAAAAACAACTAACAACGATATAAACATAATAACTTCCTAATATTAGAGATCAATAATCTTTTTTTCATTTACTGTATTTTCAGGTCTTCCCATATCAAGAATATATCTGAGAATTAACTGAATCATTCCAACAAACATAGAAACAGGGATTGCCAGTGTCGGTAAAACCATAGTTATGCCCAACCCTTGAGAATACTGCCATTTGGCTTCCATAACCATCTGGATTGAATAATAAATCATCACATATAAAAATGCCGAAGTAATGATAAAAACCACTGTTTCCAGTATAGATTTCCAAAGCCTGGATTTCAGCTTATCCATAACGATTGTCAAGCCGACATGACCTTTCTCTTTTATCCCCATACTGATAGCGAGGGATGCACCCCAAATCATCAGATATCGCGATGACTCTTCGGTCCAACTCAGTGGAAACCTGAAAAGGTATCTAAATAAAACACCAAGTAATACGATTATTGTCATACTAGCC
>JADGDJ010000363.1 GCA_016744925.1 Spirochaetaceae bacterium | reverse complement strand
TCACCGCTTAAATTCATAAAAGTTTCCGGTTTAAGAAAAATGATTTTTTTATCGCCATTCCCGTAAGAGAGCCAGCTCCCTTTAAATTTTTTCTGCCAATGTTCATAGCGTATTTCGTCTATTTGATCGCAGCACAACCATCCGGCATTGTGTCTCGTATTTTTATACTGCAGTCCGGGGTTCCCCAGAAAAACTATCATTTTTATCACTTAAATATTCTCCATGATATATTTTCTATCACAATCAGAAATATTAAAAAACTGAAAAATATAATCATTGATCTTTTCAATCAGTGCGGAGTGATCAGTCTCAAGAGATTGTTCGATCTGGAGCACCAGTTTTTTCAAGTAGACATTATCTCTTTCACTTAAGCGAGGCAGGGGTAATTGTTCCAAATGGCTGCGAAGAACTTTGATACTGTTGAACTTCTTCCGGTATAGGAAGCGGTAGAGTGGTGAATTGAACAGTGCGACAATGGACTCAATCGGCATTTCTTTTTGAGGGTAAAAGGAATTCGCTGAATTGAGAGTCACGAATCCTATCCTGTCTATGGCGAAAACAGGTTTTCCGGTAATGAATTTATAAATAATTTTGGGCGATGTCCTGTAAGTCTCATAAGGGGCACTCTGCTGAAGTATCTCTCTGTTAAAAAAGATAAACTTTTCTGGTTTTTTTATTCTGAAAGCTTGTATGTCCCCGCCGCTGATAAAGGGCAGGTTGTCGGCTTTTCTCTTTTCTGTTATGTACTTGTCATTATTTCCAGAGACAATTCCCAGGATCCAGAGAGTATCATCTTTTAACGTTTCGCTATTTTCCCTATCAATGTTGTCAATGATGGTACAATCTCTTTCGGTGCAATTGAAATCAAAAAGGAAATCGGGATTTTTGAAAAACCTTGAACAATTTACGCTGTAGATTTTATTGTGTCGGAAGACCGTAGTCATTTTATTATTGGAAATCTTAGCTAAATCCATGCGTATAACATTGGTCTGAACCCTGCAAAAGGGCTTGCCGAGGAATTTAATATAACGGATGTGAACATTTTCGAGCAATTTTTTTCTGATGTCCTTATGAGTTTTTACTTTGAGTAGAGCTTCCGGCAGTAAATAGGACAAGATTCCATTCTCGTTGAGAAGATGCAAACCGGCTTCAATAAAGTAAGAAAAAGACTCTCCGGTCTTCACGTTTTCAAAATTATTGCTGATTATTTTCTGTTTTTTTATGGAATAGTGATGTCCCCAGGGAGGATTGGTAGCAATGAGATCAAATTTTTCATCAAATCTGTCGGTTAGGCTATTTCTGTGAAATATCTTCGGCGTAAATTCCAAATCTCGAAAATAAAGCATCAGATTTATCCGGGCCAGATGAACTGCTGTTATATCGGTATCCCAGCCGTGAATATTTTCGGGAGAACCATATTTCCCAGCGGCAGCGAGGAGAAACATTCCTGATCCGCAGCAGGGATCGAGAAACTTTTGCCCCTTTTCTCCATAGAGGCTCAGTACTTCATCGGCATATGCGGGAGGAGTATAATAGGAGCCCTTTTCCGATTTTCTCCCTTCACTCTGGATCATCTGATATATGAGCCCCGCCGTGTCTCTCTGGACCGGTATGGCAATGGTGGAGAATATCTTTTTGAGTTCTAATAGGGAGGGATTCTTTAACTCTCTGTGCCAAGTCCTTATTTCCTTCGATAAACCTTTATGTATTATCCGGGAAATGAGGTCAGAATCTGAGTCCCTGTTCTCTATCAGACCGGCTTTTTCTATAAGGTAGAGGGAAAAAGCCAATAATATGTGGGGAATCTCTGCGCTTATGGAGTTTAGAGTTTCGGCTAGGACATTTATTTTTTTTCTGCTTATCCTATGTTCAATATATTCTTTGGGGATAAACTGTTTCACGCCGGCGCTTTTATTGGCCCTGGATGTGAGTCTGAGGCTCTTCTTTTTCTTTAGCCTACTTTTTAATGATTTTATATCGGATTCGAGAGGTTTTAGTGTCTTTCCGGTGGATAAAAGACCCTGTCTTATCCAGTTTTTTACAGTGGCGGGGGAGACATTTAATAGTTGGGCGGCTTCTCTGTAGCTCAGTTCTCTCATTGTGTTTCCCGATTACCTCTGTTGGATTAATTCCATAGATATTATACAATGAAACTATTCTATCATGACAGGAAGAGCATGTACAGAATTCCCGTGGAGGATACATTGTCAGAACAGAAAATCAATCATCTGAATATCAGTTGTGTAGAAGTTAAAGATAATTCAGAACAGAACAGAGGCGGAAAATTTATATCCATCTTATGTGAGAATAAATGCGATGAGCCTTTTGATGAAACGGGATCTGCTGTAATTCTCCCATCAGGTAAAAAGTTCTCTATAAGAAAATGTGAAAAAACTAGTGATAATGAATACATTCTCAGTCTAAAAGGGTTACACAGGAAAGATATTAAAAGGGGAAATGTTATTGTCCCTTCATCTTTTGCAGTAGAATCGGGAAAAGATGCTTTTGTGCTTATTCCTTCATCCAAAGGGAGATTGGAGAAGGGAAATTTTTATATTGAGGGTGGTGTTTTCAAAGATTACAATAGTCGGAATAACAGACCTTCAGCATCCATTTCATTTCATGGAAGAGTGGGTGTCGTTCGCTTCTTTTATCCCTTTCCTCTGGTTACTGGTGCCAGATACTATATCAGCGGTGAAAACAACCGGGATCTGATAACTCCTGTTACTATGATCTACCCGGGAGAACTCACGCAAAGGGATGCCTTTCAATTATCCGATCGGGTTCTCAAGTTTGGCGGACGGCCTTCTCTGAAAGCCTTGTATTCGATTATGCTGAGGATCAGACAGTTCGTCAGATTACCTTTTTATATGGAAGATGAAGTCTTTGAGGGCAGCATCCGCAGCGGTTCCTTTGCAATCATGTCGAGAGAATACGATCGTATCAAAGGGGCTATCCTGAAGAGAACTTCTACTGCGGGAGGTATTCAAATTGATAAACTTACAGAACAGATCAAAAGTGATAAAAACCTGGTGTATCAGATTATTGATGAACTTACAGG
>JADGDJ010000121.1:9761-14136 GCA_016744925.1 Spirochaetaceae bacterium | reverse complement strand
TGATTGGACAGCATATAGGAGCCGACAAAAGTAGCCATAATCAGAGAGTTGATGGCCTGACAGTCCCACCCTTCACCCAAAAGGGACTTGGTTCCTATTATTATGTTGATTTTACCATCAGTAAACAGGTCTGTGACTATATTTACGGTAAGGTTCTTTTTAGAAGAAGACAGAAGAACTTCTGAATAATTGTCCTGAACAGATTGGAATTTTATCTCCTTTTTTGAAAGCTTGTATTTAATGGCCATTTGCACAAAATTTTCTATTGCCGAGTCAGGAATTATGCATATGGTCCCACTGAGCACAGCCATCTTATCGGAGTAATCAAATTCAGATTCAGAATTTGTCTTGTAGAGATATTTGAATATGGGGATAACACCGAATTTGTTAATTTGCACCTTATCGTTTAAGACTTCTTTTCGGACATAGTCGGTGAGAACAACAAGCCTTAGACCTTCACCCATGCCTTTATATTCATGATCGATAATATCTCGAATACTTTCGAATTTGGACAAACTACTGCTCATCAATTTGTTGAATTTTTCTTTTTTACAGAGTATTACTTTTTTCTTTTCTATGGCTCCCGATTCTTTAAGTTCTTTTCTAATCTGTTTAATTTCATCAATTTCAGTAATCGATTCATCTTTGAAAAGTGCGTAACTGAGAAGATATTCAAACCATTCATCACTAATTTCAGGAATATTTTTAGATTCCAGGCCGAGTACATGTTGGAGAGCCTTATAGGATTCATTCTTTTTGTAGTGTAGGAATACGATAATGCTCGCATAGTATTCCACATCATTAAAAATCTCTTCCCTACACTCTTCCGGATTGACTACACCCCTATTCCTGCTGAGGATCTCTTCAAATGTTTCACTATGGATTAATCTCTGTTTCAACTCATTGGTTTTATAGTAAAATTCATCGAGTTGAAGCCTTTCATCCGTTGTGGGACCGGAGTAATAAATAAGATCCTGATGAGGGCATAAATTTTTCTCTTTTACCAATTCTGGAACTGTAATTTCCTCATCGATAGGGCCGCAGAGTGCCGTATACCTTTCCCATTCCAGACGCGTACTGTCATAGGGAGGAGTCGCTGTTAGAGATATAATTGTAATTCCCTCTAATTGCCGAACAACAGATATAAGGCTCTTCCACCATGCCGTTTTTAAATGATGTGCTTCATCCAGAACAAGAACTTTTATCTCGTGTTCCTTGAGAGTTTTTACCAAATCAAACCCTGTTTCATCGGGTTCAGTGTCAGCTGTAATGTCATCATCGGTCTCCTGTTCTCTTTGAACATTTCTGGTGAATGCTGAATGGAGAGACTGATATGTGCTCGATGTAAGAAAACAGGGATTGGCCAGGGAATGGGAATAATCGAAGTACTGCCCATTTGAAAATAAATTGACAAACCTGTCTATCCATTGGTTTCTTATAGTAATTGTCGGAGATAAAATCAGCGTCGGTTTATTCAACTTTCTCACGACTTCCAATCCGAGGACTGTTTTCCCGGAACCGGGAGGAGCTATCACATGGAGTTTGTTATCCTGTAAATGCTTTTCGATTTCATTTAAAACCCGCCCCTGATAGGAGCGCCAATTATATTTAAACTTTATTTCATTTCCAAACATGTGCCATCCAGAGAAGTCAATTTTTTTTGTATTATACATGTTATTTTAATAGCAGCGAACCAAACTGAATCAAACTCTTGCGAAGCCGGCGGATTTCCAATAAACTTTTTCTCAATGAAACGAACTATTTTCATCCTTTTGGGATTTTTATTCTCCGGAATCGGAATAGTCGGTGCAATCCTTCCGATCCTCCCGACCTTCCCTTTTGCCATAGCGGCTTTATATTTTTTCAGCAGAAGTTCTGAACGCTTTCGCCAATGGCTTCTGAACAATAGATTTCTCGGCCCATCCATCCAAAGATTCCAATCAAAAGAGGGTTTGAGCATTAATACCAAAATATCCATTCTGGTTTTCACATGGATATCTGTCGGTGGTTCAATGATCTTTCTCATAGATGCCCTTTGGGTGAAATGGATGTTAGCGGGAGTATTGCTCCTCCAGGCATGGGTGATTATCAGATATAAAACCTATAGGGACGAAAGAACTGACAAATAACAATTCGCTGATTTTATTATAATAGTTTATAATTCCTATATGGAAGAAAATAGACTGATTCGTTTTAATGAGGGTGATACTCTTTTCTACGCAGGGGATACATCCCGTGAGATGTATATTATCCGTTCGGGCAGAGTAAGGGTCTTTATTGAAAAAGAGGAGTCCCTCATCCCCTTAACCGAGTTGGGAAAGGGTCATTATGTGGGAGAAATGTCTTTTTTAACTGGTGTTAAACGCTCCGCTACGGTTATTGCCGAAACAGCAGTTGTAGCCAACCTTGTAAATCCCGAACTACTGGAAGATGAAAATCTGGGACTCTCTTCATGGGCAGTCAATATTGCGAGAGTTCTCGTAAGGAGAATCCGTTCAACAACGGAACTTTTGGGAGACTACCTCATTAGAGAAGATCTTTCGGAAAAACCCGAAGGAAGACGTGCCGATGACCTCAAGCATCTGGAAATTAACAATTATGAAGAACTGAAACCGGGAAGATTGTATTTAAAGGGTCAGTTTACAGAAAATGCCATCGAAATTGTCAAAGCTAAAATACGTGAGCTGAAAATGAAAAAACTCAGTCCCATCGTTCTGGATTTTTCCGATGTTATCGACATAGATCAGGCGGGTATAAATTTCCTGTTCAGCCTGACTCAATCCACAATCGTATCCGATGAGAAACTTCTTATTGAGAATATGCAGCTGATCCGGGACAAAGTATTGTCCATTAAAGGACTTCAGGAGATTCTTGCTAAGACACACGTTCCCATTAAAAGGGTTGAAAAGGACGAATTACTTATACAACAGGGTGATTTTGAAAATACCATGTACGTTGTCAAAACGGGTCTCTTTAAAATTTCCCGAGCGGCAAAATCAGGACGGATCGATCTTGCAGAAGCCGAAGCGGGAGATGTTATCGGAGAGATGTCGCTCATAAAAGAGGGAGTTCGTTCGGCAGACGTCCGGGCTGTAAAACCGGGAGTAGTCCATGTAATAGACACAAGAGAGTTCTATAACAATATCTACAATGTGCCCGGTTGGTTTATGGAGCTGATTAAAGGTCTTGTGGAAAGACTGAGAAATACTAATGAGATGCTCGATCAGATCAGTAACGACAAGACGAAAAAACAGGAACCTATAAAAAAATGGGCGACCCCTTTCGGTGTGATTATGGATTCATCCCGTCCGGGAAGATTTGTAGTGAATGGAATGATGACCCTTTCCAATCTCGAATATCTGGTTCATTTGATCAAACTGGAAGTGAAGAAAAAAACTCCTTCTATTGTGCTAGACCTGACAAAAGTGAACCGAATCGAAAAAGAAAGTATATCCGCTCTGCTCAGTATCTATACGCAGTTGAAAAATAAAGGAATTTTTGTTGAGATCAAAGGACCGCAGAAAATAATGCTCAACCTCTTCAAGCAATATGATATCGACGACATATCCACTAAAGGCTGACTCCAGTTTTAAGAGTCAGCCCCGATAATTAAGAATACACGGGAAGAGATGTGTATCGTTCCCAGAAAAGTTTTCCCATAGGGTGATTTTTGTCTTCCCACTCATTGCAATAACGGAACAACTCACAGCGAAGAGCATTGACCATATCGGCATATTCCTCTTTTCCATAGAGATTTGTATTTTCCCAGGGATCGTTTTTCAGATCGAATAGCTGAGTTTTCCTACAATTTTCAGACGCGTATTCGATCAGTTTATACTGCTCATTTTTCACACTTCTCAACATGTCTGTATAGACAAAATAGAGAGTCTTTCTATGACTTTTCTTCTCATCAGCTATTGAGGGCAACAGACTGATCCCATCTACTGTTTTTGGTTTATCAATATGGAGATATTCGCAAATTGTGGGATAGATATCTAGAAGATAAGCATAAGTATCCCTCTGTTCGCCAGCGGGAATTCCCGGCCCGGCAAATATGAGAGGAACACGAATGCTATGCTCGTAGTGGTTCTGTTTTCCAAACAGTCCGTGCTGCCCCAGAGCGAGCCCATTATCCCCGGCAAAAATAAAGAGAGTATTGTCCATTAAGCCCTTTTTCTCGACACTTTCCATCACCTTTCCAATTTCATTATCCAGATGGGAAATCATACCGTAGTACTCGGCAATATGAGTTTTTACTTCTTCCGGCTTCCTTGGATAGGGTGCCAGTATTTCATCTCTCAATTCCCGTATGCCGTATTCAAAAGCGTGTTCAGGCTGATAGTTTTCCGGCAGGGAAATCCTTTCGGGATCGTAC
>JADGDJ010000121.1:0-9751 GCA_016744925.1 Spirochaetaceae bacterium | reverse complement strand
GGAATGAACGACAAGGGTGCCATCTTTGCGAGAGGTGCCAAATAGCTGCATTAAGTCCGGCAGGGGGATCTCTTCGGGATCATACATTAGCCTAAACTCTTCGGGCATGGTTCTCGGATCATGGGGAGCCATAAAGGAAACATACGAGAAAAACGGTTCGGGGGAATCGTAATCGTCAATCCACGTTGATGAGATTTCACCAAACAGTTCCGATGAGTGTTTTCCCGGGCTGATATGATCTGTATGCATATGCTGTAGCTTTCTCGAAGTAAATGCGGCCGTGGCATATGGAACGACCTCATCGTATTTACCTGTTGGATCAAAATGGTAGGCGGGGACATTCCAGTGGTCGAACATTCCCCCGAAAAAGATCTCTCCCCCATCGGTAAAACTTCTGGCATAGGAGGAAGTGCCGTTGTGCCATTTCCCTGTTCCAAAAGTTTCATAGCCCGCTTTCTGCAATGTTTCGCCGAGGGTAATATGCTCTTCGGGAATCTCCTGGCCTTCACCCTGAAGATGAAAAAGTGTTCTTCCCGTGTGCAGCATAGCCCTGCTGGGCATGCATACGGCACCGGAAGTTCCACAGGGAATGTGGGCTTGCGTAAAGGATGTTCCCATTTCAACAAGTCTATCCATATGGGGAGTTTTAATCTCTTTATTTCCCAGTGCCCCTATAGTATCAAAGCGCTGGTCATCTGTAAAAAAGAATACAATATTTGGTTTTTTTATGTTCATTTCTCTTAAATAATAGCGGACTTACCGCTTTCCTCCTGGTTGCTTCTGATTTTATAAGACTGATAGAGGCTTATACCGAGAGACAGGGCTGAGATAATTAAAAAAGCCGCTGATATAGGTTTCATCATAAAGATCATATAACTACCCTTTGAAATTATCAAAGCTTGTCTCAAACTGGTTTCCGCCAGCGGTCCCAATACCAATGCCAGAACCATGGGAATTAAAGGGAATCCGAATTTCTGGAGGACATAACCGGTTATACCGAATATGAGCATGACAAACACATCAAACATAGTACTGTTTACGGCAAATGCTCCTATTACACAGAAAATGAGCAACAGGACAGTGAAAAACTCTTTATTGATATTGCATATCTTAACAAAAAATTTAATATAGAATTTTGCCTGAAAAAACATAAGAATATTCACAAAGAACAGACTCAGAATAATTCCATATGTAACACCGGCGTGCTCACTGAATAATGTGGGGCCAACAGGAAGACCATGCATTATCAGCGCTCCCATCATTACGGCCGTAACCACGTCTCCGGGAATCCCCAAGGTCATCATAGGGATTAATGTGGCTCCCGTTATTCCGTTGTTACCTGCTTCAGTTGCTGCGACGCCCTCCAGTGTTCCCTTTCCGAACTCTTCAGGGTGCTTGGAGCTTCTCTTTGCCTCATTGTAACTCATGAATGACGAGAGGATGGCTCCGGTTCCCGGAACGGCTCCGATAAAAGTGCCTATAAAGGATGATTTGATGATCGTTTTAAGAGAGCCTTTAAATTCTTCTTTTGTTAAAGGTTCACCCTCCATGTTCTCCATTACATCGATGGTTTCATTGTTACCACTTCTCCATTTTTTAATAAAACCTTCACTGATATTCATCATTTCCGATATGGAGAAAACACCGACCAAAGCCGGAACGAGATTGATCCCCGACATCATATTAAAACTGCCGAAGGCGAGACGGGGAGTTCCCATAATCGGGTCGATCCCGACCATACTTATAAAGATTCCAATGAGACCGGAAATAACACCTTTCAAAAGGTTCTGACTGCATACGGAAATTATGATACTGAGCCCGAAAATGGCTAGAGCAAAAAACTCTGCAGGGCCGAATTTTACGGCAAGTTTGGCAATAAAAGGGGCCACAACCAGTAGAACAACAGTACTAATTAATCCGGCCATAACCGATGCGATGAGAGCCATATTCAAAGCTTTGACCGCTTTACCTTTTTTTGTGAGCTGATAGCCTTCGATCGTCGTTGCCGCTGCCGCCGGAGTACCGGGCGTATTGATTAAAATGGCCGTAATTGAACCGGCATAATTTCCCGCACAATAGGCTCCCAGTAAAAGAACCATACCCGAAACAGGATCCATACCGAACGTGAGAGGCAATAGTAGAACAATAGCCATCAAAACTGTAAGACCGGGGATAGAACCGAAAATCAATCCTGCCAGAATCCCCAGATTCATCATTAAAAAAACTTCTAAAGAGAGCAGGCTTGTCAGCCCCTCCAGTATATTTCCAAACATATTGTACCTGCTAAATTATCCCGAACAATCCGAGTTTCGGGAGTCTGATTTTTAATAAAACATCGATGATTATAAAAATAAATATGATCAGTCCTGCCAGAATCAAATAGTTGCGGGCTTTTCTCTCTTTCAGGATATACATCATTACGGGAAGAATTGTAAAAGAGGCGATAAAATATCCCCCGTAGACCATGGTCAAAGCGTAAGCCCCCATCAAGAGAAAAAGCAAAAAGGGAAACCTCTGAAAACTCACTTCGGACCTGGAAATATTTGCCGTCTTTCTTTCGCGGAAATAGAGATACAGAGCCTGCCCTATCATAATAAGCGCCATTACAAAGACTGCTTTAGCTACCAGATAAGGAATGGCCCGCGGTGAAACGCCTGCGAGAGTCGCTTCCCGGATCTGACTTGTCGTCAGGAAATGCATTAGAATGCTGACTGATAAAACAACAACTCCCGTTATCAATTTTTCCAGATATAATTTCATAAACTCTCCTGAGGCTGTCTCTTTGGAGAGACAGCCTCCTCTACTCACAGAATAAAACTAATTGGCAAAATAGGATTCAAAGAATGCCGCTTCTGATCGGACTTTTGATTCCAGTGCTTTTTTATCAGCACCGTATATGTCGATTTTTGAATTTTTTGTAAACTCCATAAAATCGGCATCATTCAACAATGTTTCAAAACCGGATGCGATTGTATCGACAACAGCATCGGGAGTCTCTTTAGGTACATAAAGACCGTTGTAAGACTCAAGAACCACATCATATCCCAGTTCTTTTGCTGTTGGAACACCAGGTAGAAGAGCTGATCTTTCAGAACTGAAAATGCAGAGAACTCTCAGGTCTGTCATACTGTCAACAATAGTTGTTCTCGAATCGGCAATGTCTACGTGTCCACCGAGAGCCGCCGCACTTGATTCGTTAGAACCGGCAAAGGGGACATGATCGCCCTGCACTCCCATTTTGTCCATTAGCATACCGATTGCAGCACCGGGACCACTGCTGGCGCCAGGAGAACCATAAGATACAGATGACATTTTTGCCAGATCTTCCAGAGAATTGATTCCCGAATCCTTTGATGTTACAAGAAGTGTATGTTCGAGAGTAATTCCCAGTACTGGTTTGAAATCATCGATTGAATAGGCAACATCGATTTTCTGTGGAGTAAGTGTAAACTGACCGCCAGAAGCCCACATGACAGTATAACCATCAGGTTTGGCCATTTTAGTTGCCATAACACTCTTAGTTCCTGCTGCCCCGGATTTATCAACGATTGCAACGGGAACTCCAAGAGCAGCTTCCGCTTTTTCAATGAGAACACGTGCTTGAGTATCAGAACTCCCCCCTGGAGGCCATGACATATTTAATTCGATAGCTTTTGACGGAAATTCAGCTCCGTCCTGTGCTCCGCTGGCCATCAGACCAGTTGAAGCAATAATGGTAATCGCCAGTAATAATGCAATTTTTTTCATAAAATATTCTCCCTCTACTTATTTAACCAATGAAATTAAGTAATCGCCAACTGTTCTAGCACACCACTACTCACTGGATAAAACTAGTATGAAGTCACTTATTTTATCTGTCAACTTATTTTTACAACTTTATAAAGTATTATAAATTGTTATGAAAAATTGAGAATATTTTGAAGAACCAGTGCTGCGGCCCCTTTGACTGCAGCCTGATTTATCATATTTGACCTTATGAGTGAAATGGCTCTGGCCGAACCTCTCAATCTGTTTTCGTTAAAGGATTTTTCAATAATACTAAAATAATAGTCCGACTTAGCAAGCTTACCCCCGAGAAGAACCGCTTCTGGATTCAGGATATTGGTCATATTGGCAATGGTAATGCCTAGGATTTCACCTGCGTCCTGCAAGATCTGACCGCAGAACGAGTCTCCCTCTTCGGCGGCTTTACTCACTAATTTTGCTGAAACAGAATCGGTATCACCCTCAATCATAGAGGCAAGAAGTGAATCGCTGTTATCTTTTAAGAATAATGCAGCGGTTTCCCCTATCCCTCTACCGGAGACAAATTCCGCAAGGCAATTTTTTTTACCACAGAGACAGATTCTCTCTCCATAGCCATCGGGAGGTGAAATATGAATATGGCCCATCTCCCCTGAAAACCCGTCAAATCCCTGCATTACCAAACCATCGACTAAGATTCCAGCACCCATTCCGTAATCGACATTGATAAATAAAAGGTCTTTTATTTCTTTAGCTCTACCATATAAGTGTTCGCAAAGAGCCAGCACCCGAGATTGATGGTCGATATAGACAGGCACATTAAAACGCGTCTCCAGAGGCTCTTTAATATTAATATTCTGCCATTTCTGTACAGGAGAGAATTCTATGTTTCCTGTTTTTTTATTGATGTATCCCGCCGCAGAGATTCCGATACCCTTCAGTCTTTTTGAAGACAACATGGATCTATTTTGAAGATCTGCTATTAAATCATAAAGGCTTTCCAACGCTTCATCGAATCCCGCTGACAAATCAATTTTGATGTTTTTTTCGATGCGGATATCTCCATTTAAATTGGAGAGTACCCCTCTTATATGAGTGAAACCCCACTCAATTCCGATGACAAAACAACTTTCCGTATCAAATTCTAAAATAACCGGAGGCCGCCCTCCACTCGAATTACCCAAACCGGTATTTCTAACCAGATGATCTGAAATTAGACTGCTGACTATACGGGTTACTGTAGGAGCACTTATCCCGGTAACTCTAGTGAGCTCAATACGGGAGATAGGTCCTTTATCGCGAATTGCGTTGAGAATAAGACTTTTATTCTGATCGAAAATGAGTTGCGAAGCTGATTTTGCCATGGCTCATTCTATTAAGAGTTTCACAGACTGTAAAGGAGCAATTGACAAAGAGATATTTCTCTCCTACCTTTATTTAGTCGTGAAATAAAGTATTACAGGATAAATTATGAATAACATTTTACTAATAACCATGGATCAGTTATCTCTTCATGCCCTCTCATGTTACAAAGAATCATATCTGAGCAATACTCCTGCTATCGATTCTCTCGCCGGGGACGGTATAAAATTTACAAACTGCCATACGCCCTGTGCCCTCTGTACTCCTGCAAGAGCCAGCATACTAACAGGTTTATATCCGCACAATCATGGAGCTCTACACAATTCGGGGGTAATAAATCCCTTCAGCGAAAAGGAAATTGGTCAGAGACTGGAACTATTTCCTCAAAAACTATTACAAGCCGGATACAATCTAGGCTATCAGGGAAAATGGCACGCAGGAGTTTCTTCTACGGCCAATGATGCGGGCTTTCAAGGTTTTGGACCTGCTGACTATGGGCACTACAAAGAATCGCCCCGATACAAAGAGTATCTGAAAGAAAACGGCCTGGAACCTGTTGAGGAGGTTATAGATTTTCGCGCTCAATCTGAAGAAAACTGGATGGATAGTGCGGGATATGTCACTGGTGATTTGAGAGCTACAGGCAGTTATTTTCTGACGGAAGAGACAATTACCATGATCGATTCCTATAAAGATCAAGAAAAACCTTTTTTCCAATGGTTGAGTTTCTGGGGTCCCCACGCCCCCTACTGGCCCCATGAATCGTACCTCGATGATTACAATCCGGAAGATATAAAAAAATGGAACTCCTTTGATGAAGATTGGAGAAACAAACCTCAAGTACATCAACGTTTCAGAGAATCGGTCATGCCCCATGCTTCCCATGCAGACTGGAAACAATGGAGTATTATAATTTCCCGTTATTATGCACAGACAAGGATGATCGATGATCAGATTTGTCGATTACTCGAACACTTGAAGAAAGCAAACTTATACACGTCCACAACAATAATCTTTACAGCCGATCATGGTGACAGTCTTGGAATTCATGGAGGAACTTTTGACAAAGGTCCCATGGCATTTGAGGAGATTTACAATATCCCCCTTATTGTCAAGTTACCCGAATCGCAGAGATCCGGGACGGTAGAAACCGGATTTGTTTCTCTTTTAGATCTCGCTCCTACAATATGTCACATCGGAGAAACAGCCATGTCTGAAGAGGATGGGACATCGATTTTGCCTCTGCTTCAAGGTAAAGAGTTCGAAAATAGAGACGATTTTTTAGCTGAATTTCACGGCCATCGCTTTCCCGTCGGGCAGAGGATACTCTGGTGGAAAAATTATAAATTTATTTTAAATTTCGCAGATATCGATGAGTTATACAATCTCCGAAAGGATCCCGATGAATTGGTAAACCTCTGCAACTCTGAAGAATCAAAACTAATAAAAAGCGAAATGCAATTGCGGATGCTTACAAACTTGCATGAGAATCATGATAACCTTCATCCTCAGGCCTATCTCTTGTTGAGCTCCTGAATCGGCATTGTTTTAAATTCTTGTTTTCTCATATATTTAAGATTATTTTTAACCTAATATGATATATGAAGGAGCTTCTATGGCTGAAGAGACAACATCAAAGAAAAATGACAATAACTATATAAAACCGGAGGGGTCCAGAAACCTTTTTTCCTTTAAAATAGATGAAAAATCAAAAGATTATGAAGCAGAAGCAGACTGGATCGTTCTGCAGAAAGATGATAAACCGAAAGCTGAAATGTTCTACATCCGTTATTTTCTGACCGAAGAGAGTAAGTCTCCCCGTCCCGTAACATTTATTTTCAACGGAGGACCCGGGGCATCATCGGCCTATCTGCATATGGGGGCCTTAGGTCCCAAACGAATGGAATTCACTGAAGAGGGGCTTCCCACTCCTCCCCCCTACTCACTACAGGACAATCACGAAAGCTGGTTATCCTTTACGGATCTGGTGTTTATCGATCCTATAGGAACTGGTTTCAGCCGAATGATTGAGGATAAAGACGAGGCAGAAAAGAGTACTGATAAAAAAGACGTTGAATATTGGCAGATAAAACGAGATCTTGAATCTCTCGGAGAGTTTATGCAGAAATTTCTCTCTGATAATCAGAGATGGGAAAGCCCTGTATTTTTGGCCGGAGAGAGTTATGGCGGTTACCGCGTAGGCAAACTCGTAAAAATGGCTCAGAAAGATTACGGAATAGGACTGGCCGGAGCTGTTCTCATCTCACCGGCTATGGAATTCAGCCTGCTCAACAATTCCGACTATGACGCTCTGCCCTGGATAGATACCTTCCCCACAATGGCCGAAGCCGCGGCGATGCACGGCAAAGCCAGAAAGCAAAATAAAGGTGAATCTACAGGAGAATACAGCAGAAGAGCCGGTGAATTTGCATTAAAAGAATTACTGCCAGTTTTAGCAGCAGGTGAACTATACCCGGAATCAACCAGAAACAGAGTTCTCAATAGCGCGGCAGATTTTATAGGACTTCCCAGGGAGATCGTAAAAGGGAAAAGCGGCCGGGTCGCCATCGATTATTTTGTTAAAAATCTATTGCGAATTGAAAAAAAACAGCTTGGTCTTTACGATATCAGTCAGGTTGAGACTGATCCCTTCCCTGATAGAGATGCCCTTGAAGGACCCGATCCCACTCTCCATACAATTTCCAGAGTGTTTACCGCTGGAATCAATACTCAGATTCGTCAGCAGATCGGCTTGAAAACTGATCGCGACTATCAACTGCTCAGCATGGAAGTGAACGCAAGCTGGAAGGCTGATCTGAAAACCCATGCTTTCGACAATCAGATCGGTGCCACTGACGATCTTCGTTACGGCATGAGCTTAAATACTGATATGAATGTGTATATTACCCATGGATTATATGATCTTGTGACTCCTCATTTTTCCACTGACCGCCTGGCGGCTCTTTTGAAGTTAACACCCTCTCAGAAGGAAAAACTGACAGTGAAACACTATCCCGGTGGACATATGTTTTATGCCAGGGAGAAAAGTAGAAAAGAACTGTACAGCGATATGGAAAAATTTTATGAAAAAGCCCTAAAATTAAAGTAGAAAGGATCAATATGGATAATCACAAAGACCTTGAAATTCCCGACATTTTTCTAAAAAAGTGGCAGAGCCTTGTCAACACTATTGCCGAATTAGTCGATGTTCCAACAGGACTTCTCATGAGAATTGTGGATACAAAAATCAAGGTTTTTGTTTCCAGTGAACGAGAGGAAAACCCCTATTGTCCCGGTGACAGTGAAACTCTGTTGGATTCAGGTCTATACTGTGAGCGCGTTATAAAAACGAATGATCAACTTGTGGTTCCCAATGCTCTAAAGGACGAAGAGTGGAAAGAAAATCCCGATGTGAAGCTCAATATGATCTCCTATCTCGGGCTCCCTATTCTCCTACCAGACAAAAAACCCTTTGGAACGATCTGCATATTGGATAATAAGGAAAACCACTACTCTGATGTTTTCATCAGAGTGATGAAAAACTTCCGTGAAATCATTGAAAAAGATTTAGAGATCGTTTTTATGAACCAGGTTCTGGGAGAACGCAACAGGACACTTATTGAGTTTATCGCTGAAATGCAGCAATTAAAAGGGATGCTACGCATATGCGCTCACTGCAAAAAAATCAAAAATGATGATGACCAATGGATTGAAATCGAGGCATACATAGAAAAACATACAGAAGCGGAATTTTCACATGGTTTATGCGAAAACTGCCTGACAGAAGTGTATGGAAAGAAGATCATAAAATAGCTGCGGATTTACAGAGGATTTTGGGCAAGTCCATTTGCAAATCCCAACCGGCTGCGACCGAACTCCAATACGGCCAGAGAATATTTTTACAATCACCATGCCATACTATTTCTCATAATGGCTGTAATAATAGTAATGCTGGCATTAACGATTTCAATTATGACTTTTAAATTTAACAAGATATCTCATTTCGGCAGCAAAAAATAATAGTTTAAAAAAAAGCCCGTTTACGGGAAACGGGCCGGCCAATCGTTCTATACGATCATATCCTTAGTTATGAAACGTCAAGAAGAAATTCCATGGAAAACCCTGATTGAATAAGAAATTCCATCAGCTTAGGTTCCAGATTAAAAAGCTCTTTTAGTTTTAAATACTCCTTGAGCGCTTCAGCTTTCCGTATTTCCGATGCTGGAATTTTTACGGCTCTGAGCATTACATTTTTGTCTGTGTATTTCGATGAAGAAAATTCAAAAATTTTTGTATCAAAACCGCAGTATTCGAGAAGTAGAGAGCGCATTGTATCTGAAATCATATCAGTGAGCCGTTCCTTATATACTTTATGCTTAGTTATCTGAACCAGAGGATGTCCCGCGAGCTGTTTATATGTATGGCGCTGACAGCAGGAAACGGAGAGAATATGCCTCGCATTATTCCTGATCCCGGTCAATACACTCATATCTGTAGCTGTGTCACAGGCGTGAAGAGAATATACAAGATCAGGTTTTACATGGGGTGTATAAGTTGTAATATCGGCACAGATAAATTTCATATTGGAAAAGCCCAGGGAGAAAGCAGTCTCTTCAGCTCTATTGATCACATTGCGATTATAATC
>JADGDJ010000120.1 GCA_016744925.1 Spirochaetaceae bacterium | reverse complement strand
CTTTACTACCTGCGTAAACTTCGCTTACTACGGGCCTGACTCCAATAATAATCTTCCCGAAACAAGCTCTGCCTTTACTACCTGCGTAAACTTCGCTTATGATATGTTAGTGAATAAGTTAAGTGAAAAGATTAAAAAAATCAACATAGTGGGATCGATCCAATTTGACATGGTGCTCAAAGAGTATACGACCTTCAAAACAGGCGGCCCGGCAGACATTTTTGTTACTGCTGCCTGTGCAGAAGATATTGTCAAATGCAGAAATTTTGCTCTCGAAAATGATATCCCTCTCTTTATTCTCGGAGGTGGAGCCAATTTGCTTGTTGCCGATGAGGGGATAAGAGGAATAACCCTTTATACAGGTGCTATGAAAGACTGCTCGATTGAGGGAAATGAGCTGACGACTCAAGTTGGAATAACTGTTAATGAGCTTGCAGAATATGCCCTGGAGAATAAATTATCGGGACTTGAATTTATATATGGAATGCCCGGAACTGTAGGTGGTGCGCTTTGGATGAACGCCCGCTGTTATGGATCTGAGATCTCTGAAGTTTTCCAATGGGCTGATATAATTAACGAGAATAATGATATAGAGAGAATTAATTTTCGCAAAAGTGATTGGGCATACAAAACCTCCCCTTTTCAAAAGAGGGATCTCATTATTGTCAGCTGCTGTGTTTCCCTGAAAGAGGGAGAAAAGGAAGCCATTTCATTTGAAATGAAAAAAAATTTTATAGATAGAAGAGAAAAAGGCCATTTTAATGCTCCTTGTGCAGGATCGGTGTTTAAGAATAATCGAGCTTTCGGTAAACCTTCAGGTCAGATTATAGATGAAGCGGGATTGAGAGGCCACAGAATCGGCAAAGCGGCTGTTTCTGACTTTCATGCGAATATCATCATCAATGAAGGTGGTGCGAAAGCATCAGACATACTGGATCTGATTAACCTGGTACGCAAGACAGTAAAAGAAAAAACCGGTTTCGATCTTGAAACAGAAGTTATCCCCGTAGGGGACTGGAGGTAAATCAGATGCAGCATCTGCTTGAAAATATAAAAGAATATTTGGATATGCTCGAAGACACACAGCTGAAAGAGACGGTGAGTGAGTTAACCGTAGCAGAATTGATAGAGATCTGGGATTTTCTTAACGAAAAAGAACAACTGAGACTTTTTCTGATTTTAGATCATGAAATGAAGAGTGATTTTATAAGTGAGCTTTCGGCAAACGACCAGGAATTTCTCATTGTGGAATTATCAGAACACGCTACAAAAAACATGCTTAAAGAGATGGATCCCGATGACCTGGTAGACCTCATTCAGTCCATCAGTCCGGAAAACAGAGAATCACTCTGGCAGAATATGAGTGAGGAATCTAAAAAAGAGACTGAGTTTCTTCTCAGATTCGATGAAGATGATGCGGCGGGTTTGATGACTCCCCGTTATGCGGCGATTCAGGGAGAAATCCGCGTGGATCAGGCGCTTAAGTTTATCCGCAGAACTATGGATGAATTGGAAACAATTTATTACATATATGTTCTGGACAAACTCAAACGTCTGACCGGTGTTGTCTCGTTAAAGCAGATTCTCGCCGCTAAGGATGACGAAGTGGTTTCGGATATCATGGAAGAGCATGTTATTTTTGTTCAAGATGATACAGACCAGGAAGAGACCGCAAAAGTTCTCGAAGACCACGACCTGCTGGCTCTTCCCGTAGTAGATAAATTCAACCGCCTCCTCGGTATTATCACTTTCGACGATGTTATTGATGTCATCCGTGAAGAGCAGACGGAAGATATCTACAAAATGGGTGCCATGGGTGGTAATACGGACAGCTATCTCGATTCGTCAGTATTCGCTCTGGTATTGAAAAGGCTCCCCTGGCTGATAATCCTGTTGCTGGCGGGGACTATTACCACAAATGTACTCGAGGGATTTAACGAACTGGTGCTGGCTGCCAGTTTCCTCATACTGTTTATACCTGTTATCACACAGACAGGGGGTAACTGCGGTACCCAATCCTCCACATTGATGATACGTGGTCTGGCAACAGACGAACTCCATTTTCGGGACTTAGGAAGAGTTATGGGAAAAGAGATTCTGGTGGGGATCATCATCGGGATTTCTACAGGAATCATTATTTTCCTCAGAGGAATGTTTCTTCCCCCGGGTATAGAGTTGATAGAAGCTGTAACAGTCGGGATTTCACTCAGCTCTGTTGTCATTTTTGCCACAGTACTGGGAGCGCTCGTTCCAATGATTATACACAGACTGGGATTTGACCCAACCGTGGCGGCAGGACCACTCATGTCGACAATTATTGATGTAATCGGTCTTACCATTTATTTCAAGGTGGCCATTATAATCCTGGGAATAGGCTAAGATATGGATTTTTTACCGGAGAACTCTATTTCTTTTGTTGAGATACAAAAACCTTCACATTTATTGAATAAGGAAGGCTCTAATCTCTTTCTGGGATCCTGTTTTGCTGAAAATCTCTATCAATACTACAATAAAAATTCTATTGATTGTCTTTTCAGCCCTTTTGGAAACATTTACAATCCCCTATCTCTTTCCAATTCTCTTGAACTACTATGCAGTACACATCAGATAGAAGAAAGCGAAGTTTTCATCCATAGAGAATTGTGGAGACATTTTGATTTTGACAGCCGGCTATGTTCCACTGAAAAAGATTCATTTCTCAGCACCATCAACCATTCACTCGAGCAGTCTAAAGTGTATTTGAAAACAGCCTCATACCTGTTTCTGACTATGGGATCCTCTTATGTCTACAGAAATATCCATACAGGTAAAGTAGTCAATAATTGTCATAAACTACCCGGTAGGGATTTTAAACGGGAAAATGCCTCCGTTTCTCTTATGAGAGAGTGTATGAGCTCCGCTTTGAATAATGTGAGAGAAGTCAATCCCGGTATAGAGATTGTTATAACCTTAAGCCCTGTGAGGCACCTTCGCGACAGCGCCATGGAAAACTCCCTGAGCAAAGCGAGACTCCGCTGTCTCATTGATGAATTATCAGTTGATTGTGACTTCTGGTATTTCCCGGCCTATGAGCTCCTCCTGGACCAACTGAGAGATTACCGCTGGTATGATAGTGACCTGGCTCACCCCTCTAAAACAGCTGTGAACTACATTATGAACCGGTTTATCGAAAGCTCCGCAACAGATGATTTTAAAAACTATCTCAAAGATGTAGAAAACATAAATACACTGCTGAACCACAGAGTGCTTCATGAAACAGAGGAATCTCGTAAATTTCGGGAGACTCGTTTAAGAAAATTTAAAGAATTACTTAAACAATATCCGAAGATGAAAAATCTGAAATACCGCTTTGATGCTCTAAGCTCTGGCAATCCTTAATCGCTTACCCTATCATTGAAATATGAAATTAAATCTGGAAAATGCAGAGATCTATTACGAACAATACGGTGAAGGCATGCCCCTCATATTCCTCCATGGTTATCACGTGGACAACAAATGTTTATCGATACCTGTTGAGAATTCTATTGAGGAGGGAACTCAATTTAAAAGGATTTACCCCGACCTACCGGGCATGGGAAAGACTATCCTGAAAGAGAGAGTCGACTCGACAGAAGAGCTTTATGCAATTGTACTCCAGTTTATCGATACAGTGACCTGTGGCGAGCCTTTTGCCGTTATTGGATATTCCTACGGCGGCTATCTGGCCAGAGCCCTGGTGAAGCACAGGCCTAATCAGTTAAAGGGGATGTTTCTCTTGTGTCCTGTTATTATTCCAGACCACGCTGGCAGACTGCTACCGGAATTTCGCATTTTCAAACAAGATCAGGATTTCATAAGTACTCTTTCTGATCGGGAACGGGAGTATTTTACATCTTCTGCTGTAATGCAGACTGAAGAAGTATTCAGAAGAGTGAAAAAGGAGATATTAGAGCCTTTTTCACTAGCCGACAGGGATATGCTGAAAAACCTGCAACGTCATGCCTATGCCTTTGAAGAACCCATCGACAACCTCGATCTCTTTTTTGAGGGACCGGTACAATTTCTCGCAGGTCACCAGGACTCCATAGTGGGATATGAGGATATTACATCGATATTTGAAGACTACCCCAACGGGGAAATGACAGTACTCAACGGTGCCGGTCACAACCTGATTATAGAAAGAGAAAAGGCTTTTTCCAGAATATTCCACAACTGGATGAAGAGGGTTTTGTTATTTAGCTCTTAGTTGCTTTCTTCTTGAATAGCGAAAGAATATACGGAACCTGCACTCATACCGGGAATTCCAAAACGGTTAAAGTTAGAGTCAAACTCTCCATTCTCTCTAATTCGAAAATAACCATTTGTCGGTTCACTATGAGTAAAATTTTCCATATTAACGCTAGAAAATGCTCCACCGACAAGAATAGAACCATTTGCCTGAATCTCGATGGCGTAAACTTCTCCTGCCGGACTGAAATCAAAAGTTGAATCTAATTCCCCATTGGTATATAAGCGGATTAAATTGTTGTGTGTCACAGTGTTAGAATCAACAATACTTGTGAAATTACCACCAAGATAAATAAATCCATTATTAGAAACAGCAACAGTATTTACATTCTTAGCGGAGAAAGGATACAGTGCGATTTTCGCTAAGAAATCTGTATCTAGAACGAATGTTCCATCATAATTGTATTTTACCAAAATACCGTTGCCACCGAAAATTCCTGCCATAAGGACCCCATAAGAAGAAATGTCAATATCTTTAATCTTTATTGACGCGGCTGGTGTGGTAGTTGCCCCCGGAATGAGGAAAGCAACACTGTCGAATGTACCTCCACTTGAAAAACCTGTAATAGCAGTATAATCGGAAAAATTACCTCCCAAAAATAAAGCATCATAATCGGGTCCATCAGTATAGAGAGAATATACTTCAGATGTGGCCGTCAGAGTGGGAGTATTTGTAGTTACAATAGTTCCATCTGGTTCTATTTTGATGAGCCCTTCCGTAAAACTTCCGCCAGCAAAAAGTGAACCATCGGAAATAGGGGCGATATCATAAACAATATCTCCAGCGCCCATTGAACTCGCTGGAGTATATGAAGACAATGTCCCATCCAGATTATATCGTACTATATTGCGATATGCAGCCAAAGTAATCGTATCATCCAGAGTTGAATCATAATACTCAAAATCACCTGCGACATAGATATAATCATTGAGTATTTCTATCGAACGAACACCAGTACTACTTTCTGTAGTTCCCCCTATTCCATTTTCAGTGCTTTCCGTTTGAAAAAAACTATAATCATAATTCCCTTGTCCACCAAGAACAGCTAAAGCCTCTCTATTATTTGCACTACCAACAGAATTATATGAAAAATTCCCACCTATAAAAATCCGCCTCGGATCCTTTTTTTCTGAGTTTATGCTAATATCCTCAAGGACTGCACTGACATTATGAAATACATCTTCACAGGAAATGAGGAAAAAAGAGAATAAAATAGGAATGAACAAAGGTAAAATTTTCCGAATTACATTCATAATATTATTATACTTCATAAAGTTCATAAACCAAACCCGAAACCAAGAGACAGAATGCTGAATATACCGGATTTTTCAATAAGACCCGTATATGTGACATTTCCCTGAATGATCAGACTGCCGGAAACGACACCTTTTAAACGGACTCCCCCTTCAAACATGGCAGAAAAAGTTGAATCTTCCAGCCATCCGTTGAGTGCTGCAGAGGTATAACCAAACCCCAACTTGAGAACAGGAGTGACATAAATATTCTCAACTATTTTAAAATCATAAGAGGCCTGAGCCAATACAGGGATAATAGAATAACCACCGACAACAGAATATCCATCGGTCTCAGCTTCACTTTTAAAGCCGTAATAACCTGTTTCAAAACCTATATTTAATTTAAATGGCAATTTATATTGAAATGTAATGGTTTCTCCCAGTCCGAATCCCTTTTCATATACGGATAAAGGAAAAATGATCAAACTGTTGAGAAAGATATGAACATTATCTATAAATTGAGATTCTAAACCAGTCTCAGCAACAGTAAATTCTTGCTCAACAGGTTCCTGCTCTTCTAATGAATCAATGTCAATTTCCTGTGAAAACAATGGAGTCATAGAAAAAATCATCAAAAAGAAAAGCAACTGAATTAAGGATTTTTGTTTATTCATCTGAGATTCCCCTCCTGACCGACTGTTCAATCTGATTGATCATTTCTGTCATAGCCTCGTTATCCTGGTAGTACTCTTTTTGTGTACGCAGGAGCCGTCGTTTTTCCTGGTTGTTTTCAAGACCGTTTAAATCGTAGAGCAGAGAAACTGCTTCATAGAGGCCAATCTCCTGACCGGCTGTAATGTAAACACTGCTGAATGATCTTAAATATTCACCCATACCGGGCATAACATCTTCCACAGAATCTTCTTCGAAAAAATCATAAAGGGCTTCTATTGTCTGTGCATCCCCTTGAATATTATCTTCAAGATTTTCTGCCATCATTTCAAAATCTGTATAACTCTTGTTTAACCTGTTTAATTGGGCCTTAAGGGTTGTAAGCTCGGCTATTTCCCTATCGATCAGCTTACTATCTTCCTGATCGGAAACAACTTTTGCCTTCTCGCCTTCCAGTTCGAGTTTCATCTCCTCGATTCTCTGTTCGTAGGTAGAGATCTCATCAGTATGTTTTACAAGCTGATCTTTCAGGGAGATGACCTGAGTTTTTTCCGATTCCAGCTTATCGTTAAGAGACGCCAGGTCTGTTTCACTACTCAGTAATTTTTCATTGAGAGCATTCAGATCACCTTCAGTCCCCTGCATCTGTTCATTAAAGGAGGTGAGTTTTTCATCCTTTGACACTAACTCAGCCCGGAGAGTTTCCCGTTCGCCAACCATCTCGCTAATGGTTTCTTTAAATGGCGCTACGGCCAGATTATTCCCTGAAGTGAGCATTTTAGTCGCTGCGATATCAAGATCTTCATATCCACTTGCTTCAAATGCTTTTTTATAATCGGCAATGGCATCTCTGTAGTTTCCGGATTCGTATGTTCTGTCCGCATCAGCCAGATACGATGCAACACCCGATCTTCTATCGCTATTTTCTCTCAGAAGTTGATCAAATCGACTCTGTATATCCTCAAGCTGTTCATAACCACGTTCCATTTCTAATTCTATAGAGTCCAGGAAAAACCTGTGGCTTCTATTGATCTCAGGTATTTTTTCCAAAGCATTGCGATACATAAGATCAGCCATTTCATCATTCCCCACGGCCAACTGCTGATCGGCATTCTTTACCATCTGCTGGATTTCTTTCAATCTGTCAGCGGCGTCGATAAGCGACATCGTATCCTGTTCTTCCTGAGGATCTATTTTTGTCGCATTTACCAATTTGGTCAAAGAATCGATAACAAAGAGATCGATCTCTCTTCTTCTCGCAATCCCGGAGAAACCTATGACAGAATCATCATAGAGATAATTTTCAAGGTTTTTCAATTCTGATGACGCGCGATCGAGCTCTCCTTCTTTAATCCGATCTTCAATAGATTTGTAGAAGCCGATGATTTGATTCTCAACAAGGGTTTCCTGCTCGTTCTCTTCGGTCAGCTTCTGAATTTCAAGCTGTGCTTCTGTTTTTTCAGTTTCCAGTTCCCTGGTTTTAGCGTCCATCCTCTCTGTAAGCTCTGCTTCGCGGTTCTGAGCTTCCGATTCTATCCGTTCCCGTTCCTCATTAATAGACACGAGTTTACCATTGTACTCATTTTGCAATTGATTCAGACTGGATTCCAGTTCAATTTTATCCTTTTCAGCCTCTTCTCTGAAATCGGCCAGTTCCTGTTCAAAAACAGTAGACTGCTGCAATTCAAGTTGAGCGATCTGCTGATCAATCTGAGACATGGACATTCCCTGGGATTTCAGTTTAGCTCTTTCTTCGGTCAGCGTCGCTTCCATTTCAGCCTGTAATTCCACTTCCCTCTGGCTGATTTTACTGTTCATATCCTGCTCAAGCGATTGTTTTTCAGATTCAATTTTATCCATACTCGCCTGTATATCGCTGATCTCTGTCTCTTTTTCTGCCAGTTTCTGTTGAGCCTCTTTCTGTATTTCCTTGATGAGATTTCCCTCGGCAGACTGCTGCTCAGCCGTGGCCAATATCATCTCTTTATCTTTTATATCAAAATAGTATTTCGTTGCAAAAATCCCACCACTCAAAATGATTAATGCTGCCAGATTGACAAGTAGAGGAAATCCTATCCCTTTTTTTAGGGCATTAATTTTAAAAAGGTCCGGTGTAACCTGGATTCTGCTCTGCCCGGAGATTCTGTCTATTTCTTTAACAATATCCTGTTGCTCTTCATTGGATATGATGGAATCCTTTTGAGGAGTCTCTACCTTCGTCGGTACAGAGATTGTTCTAAGCTGTTCTGCTGCTCTTAATAATCCTTTCAAATCCTATCCGCCCTAAAAGGGAAGTCTCTCCTTTACAATAAATCCTCTGTCTTTATTTATGTAATAGTAATATTCGCAATCATAATCAATGGTCACCACTTCATTGTAGTCATCATCATTTTCAACTCTGTCGATTTCATTGCCCGTATTTCCATATAATACATATTCACCACTGTATGTGGATACAAAATATCCACGGCTGCATCGAGTTCCAAATCCCGATAGATTAGAGTTCGTGAGAGAAAAAGTCGGAGAAGTTAAGTCAATAAATGCTGCTAGAGCATGAGCATATAAATCACTTTTTGTGTAAACAAAAACGTCACCGGACTTTTTAGCAAAAACAATATCAGAAAAATGACGATTATTCTGATTCAGAACTTTAATATCAGCAAAATTATTGATTGGCTGTACTACACCTTGCTGGACCCACATATCATTGTAAAGATTGACATTTCCATCATTCAAAACTTCAAGGTAATAATTTGTACTATCAGTATGTGTATAAGAAATTACAGCTGAATTATTATGATGATTGGGTACATTTACAATGGAGATATCTGAAGGTTCCGTCGTTCCTACATCAGAAATTTTAGTTTTCCCGATAACAAAGTCATCATTGTGGTCTACAAAACCGATGCCATCGGTCAAAATCCCATTCTCACCATCACGCATATAACCTCTCAGATTCAGAGACGTATCAAAAATGGCGACTGTTGTCATAGAAGTATTGTTTAGAACCACTACAAGCAGTTGGAGAGATCCGTTATCGAGAATATAAAAATCATCTATATCACTGAAAGAAAGCCAGTCGTATTCTTCTGAAATAGCTGTAGGGAACGCTGTCGCGCCAAAAAACCCGCAGGAACTGATTAGAAGTGTCAGGGCTGAAACCAATAAGAATTTCCTTACCATTTTCTCAAAACTCCTAAAGTAATGGGTGGAATATAATAAGAATGGATAATTCCCCCATTGAGAAGATTTTTCTCACCTATTCCCATGGCTATTCTCAATTCAGGCCTGAGATAAAACGCCCAGTCATCGAAGTTCAGTTCAAAAGAGATATTGAGAAGATTTATGTAAAAGTCAGTGTAATTGGTCGACTGATTAACAGGAAAAGTGAGAATAACTCCCGCGCCGATGGATGCACTTATGCGGAACAGACTCTCAGGACCAAACCCGAGGTAGAGTCCAGCGAGCAATCGCATATCACTGTGGAGAATATCGTTGCCATATTCGGTTGTAAAATCTTTCTGTAAATAAAAGTAACTGTCGAAGCTCACATACATCCAGTCAGCTATCGGATAATAGCGCAACCCGGAACCGATGCCCATCAATTGCATGTAAGTCCAGTTTGTTTCGAGAGCGAGTATCTGAGCCTTATTTAAATCCGAAAGCGGAACGGCGGATTTTTCCTTATCGAGAAAAATATACTGCTCCGCATCTCTGTAACCTTTGAGCTTTTTGGAAATGAGCAACTTTGTTCCAATCTCAAATTCTCGATCTGTAACATTGAGAACAGAATGAGTAATCTCTCCAAGAAACTCACCATCGGGCATATAGATTTCCAATCCTTCCTGATTGGAGATAAAAGTTATTTTGCGAACTTTGGGGTCTCTCTGAATAGCAGCAATCCCATATTCACCGGTGAGTTGATCTGCTACATAATCAATAGAGGCATTGATCATAATATATCTTGTGATAGAAGAGCGACTGACTTTTCTGTCGGAAACAATCTCTTTCTGGCCGTCAACATCCCATGCGGTAATAATAAATTCGAGAAAAGTCTCCTTATCCAGAACTTCTACAGTAATAACAATGGGAACTTCGGCAATCTTACCCATTTCCAGGGCTGTTGCCTGTTCGATGAGTGCCCTGCCGGAAATATTTTTGTTTCGCATTGCCGATGCTACATAACTTTCATCCCAATAGTCGAGGTTCTGTCTGTCCAACTCGGCGATAAGCTGCTGTTTTATCTGTTCTGTAGTTTCCAATAAGAGAACTTCATCGGCTATTTCAAAATAATTGAGAACCAGAGCCGCTGATTGTGAAAAAAGAGAGATTGAAAAAACAGAGAGATACACTATCAATAATAGATTTTTTTTCAATTTCCTACCTGACCTTCTACAGACAATTATAACACCTCATTTCGTTTTCATCACTTTTACGCCGTCCCACAACTCGGGAGGCGGATTATTCAGATAATCAAAACACCTTTGGGATATCATAGTTGAGACTTTATCGCCGGGAATCAAAGTTTGCACCTGTTCAAAGCAGGCGATTCCCTCTTTAAACTTCCGATTGACATAATAATCCATACCTCTGGCGTGAATATCCCAGGCTTTCTTCTCTTTGTCATTGAGTTTTTTTACGGCCGAATAGATTTTAACCCCTTTAGTTTTCCCTTTTACAGCAACTGTATCGAGAAAACGGCAGGAGATCTTCTCTTTCACTTCATTGTAGAGCGCTTCTGAAATAATCAGATCCTGACCGTATTCCTTAGTCAGCCCCTCCAATCTGGATGCGAGGTTTACAGCATCGCCGATAACCGTATAATCCATCTTTTTTTCAGTTCCGATATTCCCGACAGTCACTTCTCCGTAATTGACACCGATGCCCGTTTTGAATTCCGGTTTTCCCAACTCGATCTGCTTTCTGTTGAACATATGAATTCCGTCTACCATTTCCAATGCCGCATAAACTGAATTGATCGTATCATGTTCATACGCCACGGGAGCGCCGAAAAATGCCATGATGGCATCACCGATATATTTGTCGACTATTCCATTTTTATCCATAATGATATCCACCATGATACCAAAATACCGATTGAGAGAATTGACGAGATCATCGGGAGCCAGTCGCTCAGAGATGGTTGTAAATGACCTTATATCGGAAAAGAGTATAGATAGATACCGGTTATTACCCACCAGCATGGATTCGGGATTGGCAAAGAGTGTATCGATAAGATCCTGGGGAACATATTTTTCAAACATATTCCGAATTTTCCTCTCTTTTTTTCTGGCGATTACCGCATCCATAGCGAATTCCTTGATCTTTGTGTATGCCCCTTCAAGCTCCTCGGACATGATGTTGAAAGTATGTGCCAATTCCCCTGTTTCATCATTAAATTCCACAGTAACTCTGCGCGAGAGGTCATTGTCGGCGATGATATCCTTCATGGTGTGAATGACGTTATTGAGTGGTTTTGTAAGTATATTTGCCAGCCAGGCGAGCATTATAACGGCGATGATTACACCTACCGCTATGATGACAATGGTCTGATTGGTAATTCTTTTCACCGATGAATAGAATGTATCGTACTCTTCAGTAATAAAAAAATACAAGCCGAATGGTTCAAACCAAAACCCCTTTCCGACCCTCTCGATTCCGCCGAGAGAGATTTCCAGCATATCACTTGTCTGATCACTTATTAAAAGTCTTACTTGACGCAATTCTGTTGATGAGATTACCAATTCACCAGTCTGCATTTTAAGCAAACCGTCCCGGTCAAATGCCATAATCTTTTCCGTTTCACTGCGTATAATACTATTGGCGAATGCCTCTACACCAGATTTTGTCGCTTCAACCATATCGGGGCGATCTGTGAAATTGTTATCCACAAGAAGCTTCCACTGATTTTGCGTATATTTCTCCAGCTCTTCCGCTTTGAAACCGAGGAAATTTCTGGCTATTTCAGAGATTCCTGATGTAGATGCGAAATATGCACTGAATCCCGCCAATGTAAGAGTTACAATGATCAGCGGCAACACTATGGAGATAATTTTTGCTCTAATTCTCATTAAGATACCTTTTCACTATCAATATCGGCAGGATTCATTTAAAACCCCTAATAAAACCCGATACATTATATTATATGATAGAATGATATTTTTTTTGATAAGAAGGTAAAAAAGTGTTTAATAAAATATTAGAAGAAACTGTAAATCTATGTAAAATGCCCAGCCCCACTGGATTTACAAGGGATGTTACTGATTATATTCTCAGTAAATTAAAAGATTACTCCTGCAATGCGGAATTGACCAATAAGGGATCTGTCCTTGCTCATTTAGGCGGTGTTGGAAATCCACTGATCCTATCAGCACATATTGATACTCTGGGAGCCATGGTGCGCTCTGTCAAACCCAATGGCCGACTTCGCATAACAAAGATCGGAGGATATCCCGAATATTTTCTCGAAGGGGTTAATTGTACAATCCATAGCCGGAGACTGAATAAAACATTCAGCGGAACATTTCAGGCATTGAGCCCTGCAGTCCATGTAAACAAACTGCTGGGAGAAGAAAAAAGAACTGATGCAAACCTCGAAGTTGTCCTCGATGAAAAAACATTTACTCAAGAGGAAACATCCAATATCGGTATTGGTCCGGGAGATTTCATCAGTATTGATCCCAATGTAGTAGAAACTGAATCGGGCTTTATTAAAAGCCGCCATCTTGATGATAAAGCCGGTGCCGCTCTCCTTCTCGAACTGGCTAGAACCATAGAGACTGAGAAGTTAAAACGTAAAGTATATCTCTTTTTCTCCAACTACGAAGAGACCGGTCACGGTAGTGCTGCCGCTCTCCCTGTAGACGCCGTGGAAATCCTGGCGGTGGATATGGGTGCTGTGGGAGAGGATCTGGAGACTGACGAGTACAAAGTGGCGATCTGTGCGAAAGATTCAAGTGGTCCCTACAATTATGAGATGACTACAAATTTGATAAAACTGGCTGATGATAATCGACTCAATTACGCTGTTGCCATCTATCCCTTCTACTCCTCTGATGCCAGTGCCGCCATTTTTGCAGGAGCCGACCTGAAACACGGGCTCATCGGTCCCGGAGTATCGGCTTCCCATGGGTATGAGCGCATACACCGTGAGGGTATGGAAGCCACTTACAAGTTGTTGGAACTATATATTTATAAATCCCAGTAGGAATCCTCCAGATTCTCCTCTCGATCGGGAAGACCACGGGATAAGCGGGGAGAATTCTGGATCAAAACTTCATAACTGACCCTGTTGGCGTATTTGCTTATCTGGTGCAGAGAAGAATATGTTAAAAAGGGCGTTTTGTGTTTAGGAGACGATGGTTGGAGTTTGCAGTGAAAGGCGTTAGCGCTAATATCGTGAAGTAAAGCGGCAAGCGCCGCATCTCCCGCTCCATTTGTATTCTTAATTCTACCCGGTCCTCCCATAAAAGGATTGATGTGCGAATAAATTTTTACGGGATCACTGCAGTTGTCCCTGCTCATAGAACGGCTGTACTCATATTTATTGTATTCCGAGATAGATTTGCTGTGTATCATATCACTTGTCTCTCTCGCCAGTTCTCTATCTATATATCCGCATAAATACAATCCTTCCGATCCGACTGTAATTAAAGCGAGATCGGTCATATCGAGTATGGCCTGCCCTGCGAGTAGAGAATCATCAAAGCCTGTCAAAGCCTTCGCTTCATCATCATTCATAGCCGCGACATTGACATAATCCCTGATAAACTGTTTGAGAAAATCTTTTTTTTCTTCAATAAGAAAACTGGTTCCCATTGTAAGAACGACAGGAACTTTAAACTCAAGGGCAATTTTTACAGCTTTAAAAAAAAAAAAAAAAATAGGAGCCTTTTCATCGCGGAGAACATAGGCGGTGATGAGAAGAGCGGAACTCCCGCTGATAAGATCTTCTTTGATGTAAGACGGATCGAGAT
>JADGDJ010000119.1 GCA_016744925.1 Spirochaetaceae bacterium | reverse complement strand
ACATTAGCTTCGGGATCTTTTTCTGCTTTATAGATGAGGATGTCAACAGAATCACGTGATTTTCTCTCGGAAAGAGCCTTGCATGCAGCGACCCTGATTCTCCAATATGAATCTCGAAGAGATTGAATAAGAAGCTCTTCTATTTCATCATTTTCAAAATAAGCAAGAGAGGTAATAACATAGGATCTTAAAATACTGTCAGGATCGTTAAGGAGCTCAGTTAAAACAGGTATTGCCTCTTCATCACCGATACGACCTAAAGAGTCACAGGCGTAACGTCGTGCGACAGAAGTATAACTATCGTCCTGCACAATATCAATTAAAGTAGTCACTGCCGGTTGATATTTCAACTCTCCCATAAGCAGAATGGAACTTTCACGGAGTTCTGTTTCTTCATCCTCAAAATCATCATCTTGAATCCGTTCCAGGAATTTATCAGCATATGTCGTATCTCCGGTCTTTCCAAGAGTTCTGATAGCTGCTGCAGCTATCATTGGTTTATTAAAACTCGACAACTTATAAAGATATTCTGCACTTTCCGTATTTTTGATCGTACCACTATAGGAAATTGCCGCAGTGAGAACTTTCTCATCGACATCATAATCTTCTGAAGCATCTTGGAGTATTGAAAGTGTATACTCTGCAGCTATATCACTTTCCTGTTCTTCAAAGAAACTCATTATGGGAAGTTTAATCTTTGTATTTCCTGTAGTAGTGAGAATATCGAGTAATTCATCGTTGTATGTATAATTTTTTTCACTTCTAATGGATGAAATTACTTCTACAACTTCATCATCTATCCCATAACGCAATGTGCGTACTCGATCTTCTTTGACTGAAGTTAATTCGTCACTTTGGGAAAATATATTTACAGATAGCAGAAAAATAAAACCTGTAAGAACGTATTTCATGGATTACCTTTTCTTTTCTTAGGTTTCTTTATTCGGCAAAAATTAATCCTCGCGACTTGCTGCAACCTATCCGAACATAGAAAGCTTATTTATTTTTTTTAGGTTTCTTTATTATCGAAACAAACTCCACTTTTAATAAACTAAACATAAGCAATATTAACAGTACACTTCCCCCACCATAAACAAGTAGTAAAAAGAAAGATTTCAATGAACTACCAGACATCCACCAATTGCGTCCTGTTATGGAGCCCATAGAATAAATGAAAAGGACCGCCGGTATTAGCGAAAGGATAGCTTTAACTATGGTTGCAATGATGCTTTTCCATTTAATATTATAACCCGTTTTACTGGAAATTCCTTTTAAGAGAATAATCATTCCGACAGTGAATGAAATCGAGTTTGCCCAGGCCAAACCTGAAACGGCAAGAAAAGTATCCTTTAAAATTAGAGATAGGATAATGTCCAGGATAACTGTGATAGTAGCAGCAATAAAGGGAGTTCTGTAGTCTCTTAAGGAATAGTAGAATCTTTGAACAAACTGATACACACCCACAATAAACATTCCTGCACAATACCCGATAAGAACTTTGGATGCATTGTATGTATGCTCAGCACTGAATGCGCCTCTTTGAAGCGCAAAGGATATGATCTCCTTTCCAAGAACACCCATCAAAAATGCAGATGGAATGAGAAGAATCGCAAGCGCTTTAATCCCGTATTCCACAGTATCCGTCATTGATTTATACTCTTTTAAACCAGCAAGTCGACTCATTTTGGGAAATAGAACTGTTGTTATCGATGCTGAAAATATTCCTGAGGGCAGTTGCCAGAAAACTATAGCATTGGTCAATGCAGAGACACTACCATCTGATATAGGTGTGGCTATTCTTATTGCTACAGCGTGATTAATAGCAAATACAGAAGATGTTGCCAGAACAGGAAACCATTGGCGGAGAACTCTTTTAAAATCATCATCTTTGAAACCGAATGAGGGTATGAGGGTGTATTTCAATTTTTTGTATAGAGGCAGTTGAAATATGAGCTGTCCGACGCCCCCGATAAGAACACCGATTGCCATAGCAAATACACCAAGTTTTTCATGAAAGAGAACCAGTGATGTGATCACTGAAATTGAAAAGAGGAGAGGAGTCAAAGCCGGAATAAGAAATTTGTTATTGGAATTCAATACAGCCATCAATACGGCACTGATACTAATTAAAACGGAGTAGTTGATGAGCCATTTAAAAAGTTTCTGCGAGAGGAGTACTTTTTCAGGATCATCAAAAGATGTAAAAACACTAATGACAAAGGGGGCATATATAATACTAAGAACAGTCAGTGGAATTAAAATAATCAATTGAAAACCAATGATTTTCCTACTCAATTCTTTGGCTCTTCTACCACTTTCATCTTCTACAATACTTCTGGATAATTCAGGGATAAAAGCGGAAGATAAAGCCCCTTCAGCCATCAGTTTCCTTAGATTATTGGGTATTGAAAACACTGCATTGAGAACATCTGCTGGACCACTCCCTCCAAAATAGGCACCGACCAGGGCAGTTCTGACAAATCCGAGAAGCCTCGATCCCAGTGTACATGCCATAACAATGTACGCGGATAGAGTCGTTTCTCTTTTGCTTTTTTCCCGCATTTACGATTTGTCTCCATAGTATTTCTCTATGAAGTTTTTCTTGTATTGCATGAAGCTGCCCGTACTGATGCTTTCTCTTATTTCCTGCATAAATTGCGCCAGAAAGTGAATATTGTGTTCTGATGCCAGCATAGGTCCCAGCATCTCACCGGCTTTAAACAGATGTCTCAAATAAGATCTGGAATATCGTTTACAGGTATTACACTGACATGTGGGATCAATCGGGAGATCATCTAACGTAAATTTTTGATTTTTTAGAGCGATAAGACCATCTCTTGTAAATACAGTGCCGTTTCTGGCGATTCTTGTCGGATAGACGCAATCAAATATATCAATCCCATACTCAACGGCTTCCAGGATATAATCTGGCGTACCAATTCCCATGACATAGTGGGGTTTCTCTTTAGGGAGTAGTTCTGCAGTATAGGCGAGATATTCATAGAATTCATCTTTTGTCTCACCTACAGATAAACCTCCGATTGCTATACCGGGTGTATCGAGATCAATAATCTCCTCTACACTTCTCTTTCTAAGATCCTTATAGAAGTTCCCCTGTACAATAGAGAAAAGTTTCCCCTCATAACCTTCCGCCCTATTATCCCAGCGTTTCTTGGCTCTTCTAGCCCAGGCTATCGTAGTTTTAAGCGCTTCTTCTGCTTCCCTTTTACTGATTCCCGGAGCGGTACAGACATCTAGTACCATCTGGATATCACTGCGAAGAGTTTCCTGTGTTTCTACGACATTTTCGGGAGTAAAGGTGTGGTAAGATCCGTCTATGTGTGAAGAGAAACGCACTCCCTCTTCACTGATTTTCCTTCTTGAGGCTAATGAAAAAACCTGAAAACCACCTGAATCCGTGAGATAATTTCTATCCCAGGTAGTAAAATCATGAAGACTTCCGGCATTTTTAATGACCTCCATACCCGGTCTTAAGTAGAGGTGATAGGTATTACCAAGTATCAACTCATATCCCATCTCTTCAAGACTAGTATGAAACATTCCTTTTACAGTACCTGCGGTTCCTACAGGCATAAAAGCGGGAGTCTTCACATCTCCGTGAGGTAGTGACATTATTGCATTTCTGGCCATAGAGCCAGTATCAGTTTCCAGTATCTTAATCATTGTAATTTCTCCAAATTAATTTTTTGCAGTCCGGAACAAACCGAGGCCGACTATAAGAAAGATGAAAACGGAAGTCCATGCCCCTGCTAGTGGCGGTATGTGCCCCAGCTTTGCCATTAACGCCATAATCATCTGAATGACATAATATACAACAGAAAGTATCAAAGATGAAAGCAGACTCATCAGAAGAATATTCTTTTTAAATTTACCACCGAGAGCACATGAAATCATAGCCACAATAAAGGGTGTTAAAGCAAAGGAAAACCGGGCGTAATAGTCTGTTAGTGAGTCGCGATATGGAAGCCCCGCCTTCTGAAGAGATAAAATCCACTTTTTTGCGTCGGCAATAGGCATCTCATCGACATTTCTGGTCACCTTTCTGAAAGTTTCGGGATCTTCATTAAATAATGCATCTGAATAACTGGAAAGATTTTCCTCTTCTACATAATTCCCCTCAGAATCCCACTTAAATAAACGGCACTTTTTGAATTCCCAGAGAGATTCATCATCATTCCATTTAGCACTCTCACCATCAAGTCTATTGATAAAACTACCTCCATCATCTCGTCTGATAACAATAACATTGGACATAGTCATAGATTCATCGTTGTAATAGTCGAGATTATATATAACATTTCCCTGACCGCTGATAATCGTAACATTTGTATTACTGTATGAGGGCTTTAATCCTTTCATCTCCATTGATGTTGAGTTTTTAAGCTTAAAACTGGGAATAACAACTAAATCTTCAAAATAGAAGGATATGAAACAGAAAAGAATCCCAGCGATCAACAATGGAGAAGTAAATCTGATCAGAGAAATGCCCGATCCGAATATCGCTATCAATTCATTATTCGCATAGAGATTTCCCAATGTAAACGAGATAGCGAAGAGCAATGCAATGGGCAGTGAAAATGAAATACATTTAGGGATATAGAGAAATGAAATGTATAATATGCTTTTTATGGACACTTCATTATTCATAAACTGCCACATATTTCCGAACAGGTCAGCTAGTTGAAGCAGGATAATAAAAAATATCATAGTTACAAAAAAAACTGGAATGAACTGTCTCAATACCATATTTCTCAAAGTAATCACTGGCGCACTCTCCGCAGAACAAGGATCAAACCTGTTATAAAGATAAAGAGATTGGGCATCCACATGATCAATGCTGGAGAGACTGTTGTTCTGATCCCTATTTCTCTACCTCCGAACAACATTGCCCAATAGATGACTGTTATGAGGAGACCAATACCAAAACCTACAGATTTCCCACTTCTCTTTGTAAAAAGTCCCAAGGGGAATGCCAGGAGAACAAATGGAAGACAGGAAAATGGAATGGACATTTTCTGATAAAATTCTAGCTTCCAGATCTGAAGAGATTTATCCTCTAAGTTTTTTTCTGATTCCCTTGTATATTTTTCCAGATTTCTATTAAGCAGTTCGGCTTTTGATGAAAACCCGTCGTCAGAGATATGATCAGTTACTTCCTGATAGGCACTCCGAAGCCTGAAATGAGACATTTCAATCTGATTCAGATGTTGTTTAACCCTAACGTCAAAATCGCTTTGTTTGCCTTTAATAACACTATATACATCACGAGAACTCATCTCCCGCGGACCTGGATTTTTTAAAGAAACAGAAATATCTTTAAGGAGGATATTATAGATCATCTCTTCAGCCCTGGTATAAGAATAGTTTCCCTTCGAATTCGTTTCGATAACATGTGAGAAAACATTATTTAATGTAAGAGAAATAACTCCTGACTCAGTAGCTTGATTTCCGAAATTCCCGCTTTCAGCTAAAATGACTCTCTTATCATTTTCTATAGATCTGTCAATAATAAGTATATTATCAATTTGATGAGATTCTATATTTCCCGTAATTATAGTGCTGTCCTGATAAAGTTTTATCGAGTTTGACTCTAATTCTAATTCGGGATTTGAATAGATTAATTCTTTATACAGGCGAGTAAAATGGAGTGATCCCAGAGGAAGGAAATAGTCGTTCATAATAAATGAAAAAAATGAAAAAAAGACTCCTATTGATATAAGGGGAAGAAAAACTCTTTTCAAAGAGATTCCACTGCATTCCATTGCTAAAATCTCATTTTCTGAAGAGAGTTTACCTAAAGCCATTAAAGCACCCACTAAAGTGGCAAATGGAAAAGCTATAGCAATAATTGCGGGAAGAGAAAAAACGATCAACTTGATGACAATAAAGAATGAAACGTTTTTTTCAAGAATTTCACCGGCCATTAGCAGAAGTTGATTTATAAAAAAAATAAAAAAGAAAAAACTAAATGAAACAAGAAAAGAGATATAGAACTCTCTGGAAATATAGCGATAAACCGTTTTATAGCTTCTGTTCATGTATCTCTTCACTGATTATTACAATACCTTCATCAGGTGTACTGATATAAATTTTCCCATTAGCCTGAAACAATGATGGAATATACAATGATGATAATCCTTCTCGTATACCCCATGCCTTTTTTTCATTCTTTATTCTATCATAATACAACAATCCATCACCATGGGTACCAAAGTAGATAATATTCTCTGACTGACTTGTACTGAGAAACCATTGATCACGCTCTTCAGCCAATAGTTTTCCAGTTTTTTCATCAAAGACTAATAATCCATCACCAGCAGCACCGAGCCAGAATTTTTCATCAAAATTTGTGATAAAGGATATTTTCTCATTTTCAAGATGACTATTGATAAAAAGAATAGCATCAGATTCACCAGAAGAACGGTTGTATTTGTAAACTCCAGCCTGTGAAGTACCCACATAAATTATATCATCTGTGCAAAATACCGCAGAAATTATGTTATTTTTTATCTGCAATAGTTCAACAAGAACACTTTCTCTCAATTCCAGCAATCTTCCATTGGCAGTTCCCAAAAGGATAGAGTCTACTCCAACCGAAAGAGACGTGATCTTTAAATTGTTTTCATTTTGAATTTTACGGGATAAAATTTCCTTCCGAAGATCATATGAATAAAGTCCTGAAAAAGAGGTGATGATTAATTCACTACCCTTTTTCACTATTCCCGTAATACTCTGATTGACTATGGAATCAAATGGAATTTTTATCTCCAGAAAATCTCCTGTATCAATAGAATATCTGAAGATTCCACCTCTGACCGAACCTAGATAGTAATACTCTGAATCAGAAAAAATTGCGGAAATTTCGTTATCTGAAAAGTGAGACTGATGTAGATCATTATATTGGTAATAACGTTTTTTCAATTCAATTATGCGAAGGATTGGATCATCGGGAAGGGGTAATTGCTTAGGAATTATATTATAAGAAGGAAATATTACAACTAGTGGTAAATCCATATCACTGCGTTCAAGGATTTCTCTGATATATGTAGAAGTAAATACATCTGTTTTTTTTAATACAGACGGGGATTTGCTTAGTGGAGTTACTTGTTCTACAATATCAGTGTCCTCTTTCAAAGAACCGCAAGAGATAATATTTAATGTGATATAAAGACTAAACAGCAGGTGTTTCAATCAAATCCCGGTTGATCCGAAACCACCGGAATCTCTTAAAGAGGCTTCTAATTGATTTTTCACTGTGAATTCTGCAATAGTAACAGGAGCAAAAACCATTTGTGCAATGCGATCTCCTCTGTTGATCGAAAAATCCTCTGTACCCAGGTTTATCAGAATGACCTTAACCTCTCCTCTATAATCGGAATCTATTGTACCGGGAGTATTTAAACAGGTAATACCATGTTTGATTGCCAATCCGGAACGAGGGCGAACTTGCGCCTCATAACCTGCTGGGATTTCCATCTTCAGTCCTGTGCTGATTAGTGCTCTCTCTCCAGGTTGTATAATTAAAGTTTCATCAATAGCAGCTTTTAGATCTGCTCCTGCAGCAAATAGTGTTGAATAATTTGGTATAAATTCATCTTTACCATCTATTTTAACAAGAATTTTTTCCATTTTTTTTGATCCTGTATTTATAAGTAGAAACAGCCCCCGGAGGGACTGTTTATTTATACGATATTTTTTTTAGTGTCTATTTCTATCTCTTGAATTTCCACCATCTCTTCTACCACCAGAAGGAGGTCTTGAAGAACCGGGAGAAGCTTTCCAATCAGCATTTTCAGCATCGATAATACTCAAATTCAACCGGCCCATTCTGTCCTGCTCGATAAGTCGAACTTTAACTTCCTGCCCTTCTTTCAGTACATCTGACACAGTTGCCACTCTCTCTTTAGAGATTTTTGAAATATGACAAAGACCCTCTTTTCCAGGAAGGAATTCAATGAATGCACCAAAATCCATGAGTCTTTTGACAGTTCCACTATAAATTCTTCCCACTTCAGGTTCTTCAATCAATCCTCGAATAATTGACTCAGCCAGTTCTGCACCCTGTTTTTCCCTACAGTAGATGTTTATTGTTCCGTCTTCGTCAATATTAACTCTAGAACCGCTTTTTTCTGAAATGGCTTTTATGTTTTTACCACCGGGACCAATGATCATTCCGATTTTATCAACTTCAATTTTCATTGTAATTATCTTCGGAGCATAATCTGATACATCAGTATTGGGCTCGCTGATGGTTTTTTTCATAATTCCAAGAATATGCAAACGGCCTTCATGAGCCTGCTTAAGAGCCTGTCTCATTATTTCGACACTGATTCCGGGAATTTTAATGTCCATCTGGAAAGCTGTGATTCCTTCTTCGGAACCGGCAACTTTAAAGTCCATATCACCCATGTGATCTTCTTCACCGAGAATATCGGAGAGAACAACAAAATCATCACCTTCAGAAATCAATCCCATAGCAATACCAGCAACAGGTGCTTTTAAAGGCACTCCGGCACTAAGTAGAGAAAGTGATCCACTACAAATTGTAGCCTGTGATGAAGAACCATTAGATTCAAGTATTTCGGAAACTACTCTGATTGTATAGGGAAAGCTTGCTTTCGGAGGTAAAACACCTTCGATCGCTCTCTGGGCTAAATGGCCGTGACCAATTTCTCTACGGCCAGTCCCCAGTCTTCCTGTTTCACCAACAGAATAGGGAGGGAAGTTATAATGGAGCATGAAGCTGGATCGTTTATCACCATCAATATCATCATGAATCTGTTCGTCAAAGACACTACCAAGTGTGGTAACACCGAGAGACTGTGTCTCTCCTCTTGTAAAAAGAGCACTTCCGTGACTTCTCTGAAGAACATCGAGTTCACATGTTATAGGTCTGATAACATCGGGAGCACGTCCGTCACTTCTCAGCTTATTTTTTAAAATTGATTTTCTTATAATGACTCTTTCGAGTTCTTCAAAGAGATCATTAAATAATCCTACCTGTTCTTCGGGAATGTCCGCTTCATATTTTTCGAACATATCCTTTTTAACTTTTTTTATAGCATCGTATCTCTCAAATTTACCAATAACAAAACAAGCTGTTTCCATAAGAGGATATGCTTCTGTTTCAATCTCAGATTTTTTATCGAGTACTAGTGTACTTTTGACAAAGGGGAGTTTTGCTTTTCCACATTTATCTGCAAAATCCTGAAGGAATTGACAGAGATCAGTTAAAATACCTTCGGCTTTTTCAATAGCCTCAAGCATTAGTTCCTCTGAAACTTCTTTTGCTCCACCTTCAACCATACAAATACCATCATTAGTAGATGCAACGACAATTTCAAGTGTGCTTTCCTCTATCTGCTGAAAAGTGGGGTTAACCACGAACTCATCATTTACCCGTGCTATTCTAACTGCTGCAACCGGTCCGTTGAATGGTATATCAGATATCATTACAGCTGCAAAAGCTGAAATCATACCTAACATATCGGGAGTGTGAATCTGGTCTGTTGAGACTGTCATAGGAACGACCTGAATATCTCTTCCAAATTCTTTATAAAAAAGCGGTCTCATCGGTCTGTCAATAAGTCTCGACATAAGGATTTCTTTATCTTTAGGTCTTGCTTCTCTTTTTAAAAATCCTCCGGGGATTTTTCCTGCAGCATAATATCTTTCATTGTAGTCAACAGAAAGAGGGACATAATCTAGTCCCTCTGACAGTTTGGAACCACAACAGACAGTAGCTAATACTGAAGATCCGGCATATTTGGCAAGAACTGATCCGTTCGCCTGTTTAGCCATCTTTCCAGTCTCAAGAACCAGTTCATGTTCACCGATCTTAAAACTTGCTGTTTCCATTGTTAATCCTTTTTGGTCTTATTTTCTCAGACCAAGTTTTGCAATTAATGCTCTATACGATTCGAGATTAGTGCTTTTAAGATATCTTAAAAGTCTTCTTCTGGATCCTACCATCTTTAGCAGTCCTCTTCTTGAAGCGTGATCTTTTTTGTGTGATTTGAAATGATCCGTAAGATCTTCAATTCTTTTTGTGAGAAGTGCGATCTGTACTTCTGTTGAACCTGTATCGTTGGCATCTTTTCCAAATTCTGCAACGACTTCTGATTTAAAATCCTTTGATAATGACATTTTAAATTCCTCTAATATATTTGTTTTAGGATAATTGTATTAAGTCCGATTCAAGCAGAGTTACACCCTCCGAAAACCAGACCGGAATCAACCGTACAATAATCCATAATTTACATATTTTACTTTTTAATTTTAACGATATTGCGATTAAAGTCAATCGCATCAACCTTCAACAGACAAACCTGTAGCTTATCCTTTCATCCTTTTTTACAACAAGAGCCACCATATTTCGTGTTGAATCAAAAAGAGCATATTCTCTCTGTGATTGAAAATTTTTACCAATAATTCCCAACACCCCTTCCCGGCCCATTTTTATATCAGAAATATAGCTGTCATCGATTTGGACCTTATCGACTAAAGGGAGATAATCAAAGATTTCCCAGGGATCATATGTGTGTAATCGAGCATCAAAAGTCTCAGGAGACAAAGCATCATTCAATGAAAATGGTCCGACTTCAATCCTCTTTAAAGCTGTTAAATGAGCCCTACTCCCACACTTGATGGCAAGATCTCTCGCAAGAGAACGTATATATGTACCTTTTGAACATCTTATTCTGGCAATAAGTAGAGAATTAGAAAAAGAAAGTACTTCAAACATATAGATTTCAATTTCTCGAGTTGGCATTACTACTTCTTTTCCAGAACGAACAAGTTCATAAGCTCTCTTTCCATTTATGTGTATTGCAGAATATTGAGGCGGAGTCTGTTTTATTATACCTGTAAAATGGGGAATTTCAGATTCAATGGTACTCAATAACGGAGGTTCTGCTGTTGCAACAACGACACCCTCGGGATCGAGAGTATCAGTTTCTTTTCCGAATTGAATTTCAGCAATATATTCTTTATCCATCCCTGTAAATTCAGGGACAAGTTTAGTCATCTTGCCATAGAGGGCTACGATTAATCCGTCAGCGAATTTATCCAATGTCCCCGTATGACCGACTTTACCTGTTCCCAATTCTTTTTTCAGGACATTAAGCCCTTTAAAAGAAGTAATACCAGGTGGTTTATTCAGAAGAATCAACCCTCCGGACTTATCAGGAGAGCTAGAATCTCTCGAAGTTGCCTCCGAGATTGCAGGTTCAATATCTTTGCGGCATTGTCGCACATCATCAGAACAGAGATCCCCTGCAGCTTTGCTGCAGGTTTCTTTATTCTTCATCTGATCCGATATCCAATTGATCAATTTTTTCATTGATCGCAAATCCTCTTTTGATTGAATCATCAGCATAAAACCGCAATTTTGGCGTAACACGCATGCTTAAATCTTTGGAAATATTTTTCTGAATAAATCCTGCTGCATGGTTTAAAGCCTCTACTGCAATATGCATTTTTTTATCACTTTCAAACGAAGATATATACAATTTGGCATAGGAGAGATCAGCACTTACTTTTACGTCAGTAATGGCAATTAGGGAACTAACCCTGGGATCTTTCACTTTACCTTTGATTATAAGAGAGCTGACGAGATCTCTTACAAGACTCTCAACTCTCTTTAAACGTAACTCACTCACTTATCTATGGGGTCTCCCAGCTTTTTGGCAACTTCTCTGATTTCAAAGACTTCAAATATATCTCCGACTTTAATATCTGTGCAGTTTTCAAGACTGATACCACATTCAAATCCTTCCTTAACCTCTTTTGCGTCATCTTTAAAACGCTTAAGAGCAACAATTGAACCTGTATAGATTTCAATTCCATCTCTATAGGCATGGACCTGGCTTTTTCTTGTGACATAACCACTTTTAACCATACAACCGGCAATTGTACCGATTTTTGGAACTTTAAATGTTTCACGGACTTCTACCTGTCCGACAACCTCTTCTTTGAGATCCGGTGCAAGCATACCTTCCATGGCGCTTTTAATATCTTCTACAGCATCATAAATGATATTGTATTTCTTAATTTCAACTTTCTCCTGATCAGCACGCATTTGTGCTTTAGGTGTTGGTCGAACATGGAAACCGATAATAATTGCATTAGAAGCTGCTGCCAGGGAAACATCGTTCTCAAGTACAGCACCAGCGGAAGAATGAATACAAACCAGTCTAATTTCCGGAGTACTAAGCTTCTCAAGAGTCTGTTTAAGAGCTTCAACAGAACCGTGAACATCACCTTTAATGATGACTTTAAGTTCCTGCATCTCTCCGTCCTGAATAGAATCATAAAGATTTGCAAGAGTAACCTTCTTAACATTTTTAGCATCTTCATGCTTCTTTAATTCCTGACGTTTATTTCCAAACGATCTGGCAATTTTCTCATTTTCCGTTACCTGGAATGGATCTCCGGAATCCGGGATACCTGAAAATCCGAGGATTTCGACAGGCATTGACGGATCAGCTTCGAGAACTTTTTCTCCACGATCATTAAACATGGCTCTTACTTTTCCGGGGAAAATTCCCGCAACAAAAGAATCACCAATTCGAAGAGTTCCTCTGTCAATCAGAACACTGGAAACAATTCCTCGTCCCTGATCAACTTTAGATTCGATTATTTTACCTTCAGCTTTACATTTGAAATTGGCATTCAATTCCAGTAATTCAGCTTCCAGAGAGATTGCATCGAGAAGTTTATCGATACCTAATCTCTTAAGTGCAGATAGTTCTATGAACTGAGTAGAACCACCCCAATCTTCAGGAATTAAATTATATTCAGATAACTGTTGTTTAACTCTTTCAATATTCGCTTCTGGAAGATCAACCTTATTCACTGCTACAATAATTGGAACCTTAGCTTCTTTAGCATGATTTATTGCTTCAATAGTCTGAGGCATCACACCATCGTTAGCTGCAACAACCAGAACAACAACATCCGTAACCTGTGCACCACGTGCTCTCATCAATGTAAAGGCAGCATGTCCAGGAGTATCGAGGAAAGTAACCTTCCCTTTTTCTGATTCTACTGTATAGGCACCTATATGCTGTGTAATTCCTCCATGCTCCCCATCAACAACATTAGTCTGTCTGATAGCATCAAGCAATTTGGTTTTACCATGATCGACATGTCCCATAACTGTGACTATTGGTGGTCTGGCTTCCAGATCATCTTCGCTGTCTTTTTCAGTTTCAATCAATGTCTCATCATAAAGAGAAACAAGTTTTACTTTACACTTGTACTCCTCAGCCAGCAACGAAGCAGTTTCGAAATCTATCTGCTGATTTATTGTAACCATCATTCCCATTTTCATAAGCTTTGAAATAAGATCTGAAGCTTTCAGATTCATTTTTCGAGCCAATTCAGAAACAGTGATGACTTCCATCATCGCAATCTCTTTGGGAACAGGATTTGTATTATTTATTATTTTCTTTTTATACTCATAACTTCTTTCGGAATGCGTATTCCTCTTCTTGCCGTACTGAGTATTCTTTTTTGATTTAAAAAACTTTTTGGAACTAGAGCTGGCTTTTTTCTGATCAGTACTAGTAGTCGATGATGTTCCACCACCGCCACCGGGTCTCTGACCGCCGCCACCCTGATATCCACCGGGTCTCTGACCGCCGCCACCCTGGTATCCGCCGGGTCTCTGACCGCCGCCACCCTGGTATCCACCGGGTCTCTGACCGCCACCACCCTGGTATCCACCGGGTCTCTGACCGCCACCGCCCTGGTATCCACCGGGTCTCTGACCGCCACCGCCCTGGTATCCACCGGGTCTCTGACCTTGACCACCGCCCTGGTATCCACCAGTTCTCTGGCCCTGACCGCCCTGGTATCCACCAGTTCTCTGACCCTGACCGCCCTGGTATCCACCCTGACCTTGACCACCGCCCTGGTATCCACCAGTTCTCTGACCCTGACCGCCCTGGTATCCACCAGTTCTCTGACCCTGACCACCCTGGTATCCACCAGTTCTCTGACCCTGACCGCCCTGGTATCCACCAGTTCTCTGGCCCTGACCACCCTGGTATCCACCAGTTCTCTGGCCCTGACCGCCCTGGTATCCACCAGTTCTCTGGCCCTGACCGCCCTGGTATCCACCAGTTCTCTGACCCTGACCGCCCTGGTATCCACCCTGACCT
>JADGDJ010000118.1 GCA_016744925.1 Spirochaetaceae bacterium | reverse complement strand
CTATAGTCATCGACACTTATATCAACAGATATTTTTTTTATCTCAACAATGAAAATTTTTAATCCACTATTTCTGGCATCTCTCAATAGTGCTTTTTCATCTGTATTCAGATTAATTTTACTGCAACAGGAAGGTTTACCAGATAAGTTTCTTTTTAACTCTTTCAGTTCTTCCAATAACTCATAATAAATATCTTCACGGGCTTTTGTACCGCTAATATCTACAGAAATCCATTTTATACATCTTCTGAAAAGGACCAGAGATTCAATAGAAAAATCCATCTCCCCAATTCTTAAAATTTCAAAATGAGATTCCATAAAATAGGTCAACTTAAGGCTAAATTCCCGTTTTAGTAAAAATAAGTTACTCTTAATATTGTGAATTTTTTTGAAGGTACTGTGAATAATTTCAGCAATAATTTCCTGTTCATTAATATTTTTTTCAAGTTTATTAAAATTTTGAAGGAGAAGATTGAGTTGTTCATCCAAATTTTCTTTTTGCATGTCATTCATTTCTTCACCTGCTGAAGTGTTTTCATCAGATCAGATATTTTTTCATTCGTAAAAGGTTTTTCCATAAAGTGATATGCACCAAGATTTTCGGCTTTCTCCTTAATTTTCTGATTGTCTATTTTACTGAGTAGTACAAAGGGAATATTGCTGAAATCGTCAAGCTTTTTTAATTCTACAAGAAATTCCAAACCATTCATAAGGGGCATTTTCAGGTCACTCATAATCAAATCAAAAGTTTCAGATTTTTTCAATATCTCAATACCCTCTTTCCCATTTTCTCCATACTCAACATCATATCCTGCAGCTTCGAGGTATAGTTGCAGAAACCTTCTTTGAAATGCATCATCTTCAAGTATTAAAATCCTGTTGATTTTCATAAGTCCCCTTCAAAATACAACTGCCAGTTTTCTTCATTAAATATACGAATCGTATCACATATATTTTGTTCCACTTCTTTAATCATAAAAGAGATTGTATCCAAATCAAGATTCTTTTTTGAACTTTGCTCTAATTTTAAGGCAGAATCAAATAAGATCTCACCGCCAAAGCTGGAAGAGGAACTTTTCAGGTCATGTGCCGCCGCAGTTAATTCATCATAATCTCCATTATCATATGCCTTGTGAACTCTTTTAAATTGCCCGGGAGAGATACTCACAAAAAGATCCATCATCTGAATGAACAACTCTTTGTTTCCTCCGCAAATTTCACTGGCTTTTTTAAAATTGATCATCTGGGAAATATTCACAATAATAAACCTCTCTTTCAAATTCTAATACAGCAACAAAACAATTAAAAGTTTATTATCTATATAGCGAATATTTTAAAATAAGAGTATTATTTATCCTTGGGAGGCCTTATCAATGGATGAAACAATTATGACCGAAAGTCCGATTGGCAAAAGACTCGAAAAGGTCAAGAAAAAAGAGAGCCGCTGTCTCGTTTTTAATGGTAAAAGAATCACCCTCACAGCTAAAATAGTTATCGGAAGAGCATCGAGTTGTGATGTCCTGATCGATGATATGCTTGTATCAAGAGAACATGCTGAAATACAGCAGATAAAAGAAGCTTTCTTTATCAAAGATCTAGACAGCCGTAACGGTACATATGTGAATGATAAAAAAGTTCCCAAAGGTAAATATCTAAAATTATCCAAAAATGACACAATAAGATTGGGTTCAAAAATTGAATTCAAACTAAATTAATCAAAAAAACAACAGATTAACCTCAACAAATTGAATAATCCCCCTTTTATATATTATTATGTGTATTTATAAATTGTCCTAAGAGGGAACAAAATGAATATCAACTATAAAATATGGTCAGATATGTCTGACTCGGAAAAAAACAATTTCTTCAGCAGATCGGAACTCGTTATTTCCGATGCTGTAGATTCAGTAAGTACAATCATTGAAAATGTTAAACAGAACGGTGATAAAGCCATATACCAATACAATGAAGATTTTGATAAGGTAACTGTGAAAAACTATTCTTTGAAAGTTTCTGAAAAAGAATTTTCCCAGGCCTCGGAATCACTATCTCCAGAGCTGAAAAAAGCCATTGATTACTCAATAGAAAATGTCTGGAAATTCCACAATGGGCAACTCCCTGAAGGGATGAATATGATGGAAATTCGAAAGGGTGTTTTTGCGGGAGAAAAAGCAATGCCAATAGAATCAGCCGGTTTATATGTTCCCAGAGGTCGGGGCAGTTTTCCTTCCATGCTCTATATGCAGGCCATACCTGCAAAAGTAGCCGGTGTGGACCGGATTTGTATAATAACCCCTCCCGATAAGGATGGAAAGGTCGATCCCGCCTGTCTTTACGCAGCAGAAAAATGCGGTGTAAAAGAGGTATATAAAACAGGGGGAGCTCAAGCCATTGCCGCATTGGCTTTTGGAACAGAGTCAATAAAATCTGTAGATAAAATTACCGGTCCCGGCAGTAAATATGTAAGTGCTGCTAAAAGGATTCTCTCGGGAATTGTCGATTCGGGACTCCCTGCTGGTCCATCTGACTCGGCTGTATTGGCTGACAGTACGTCCGATCCCTATTTAGCTGCTTTGGACCTTATGACTGAAGCAGAACACGGTTCAGATTCATCAGCACTACTTGTAACACCTTCTGAAAAATTAGCCCGCGCTTGTATGAAACATATGGATGAATTACTCCAGCTATTACCTGAGGAGAGAAAACGGTTTGTCACTGATGTATTTGAAGGTTTCGGTGGTGTTATTATAACAAAGGATTTAGAAGAAGCGACCGATGTGATCAATCTCTATGCTCCTGAACACCTTCAGATTATTACAGAAGACCCCTGGGAAACTGTGGGCATGATCAAAAATGCCGGAGAGATTCTACTCGGAGAAAACACACCCTTTTCCTGCGCCAACTACTCTATTGGGGCAAATGCTGTTTTACCCACAGGAGGAAAGGCTAAAACCTGGTCGGCCTTGTCAGTGAGAGATTTTATGAAATACAGCTCCATTGTCTATTCTTCAAGAAAAGGATATGAAAGGCTCAAAGGGCATGTTGAGGTTCTTTCCGATTATGAGGGTTTTGCAGCGCACAGCAATGCCTTAAAATTGAGGGATAAGAATGTTCAGTAAATGCAGTGACGGATTTCAATGGATGGAATCTTTTACAAATTTTGAAAAGGCCCCGGATTTAACAAAAAGGGGCTACCGGCTAGATAGAATGAAACTTCTTCTCCAGTGTTTTAACAATCCTCATGATGCCTGCAAAATCATCCATATCGCCGGTTCAAAAGGCAAAGGTTCAACGGCTGCTTTTGCATCATCTATATTGAAAGAGGCTTCTTTTAAAACCGGAGTCTATTCCTCACCCCACATAAGTGACTACCGTGAACGGATTACCATCGATGGTGAGTTTGCCACAGAAAATGTCTATATCGATAATATGAATCATATTAAACAATTAATTGAAGATGATTCATACCTCTCACTTCCCGGTGGTAGCGATCCAACGACATTTGAACTTCTTACTCTTTTAGCCTTTCTGGTTTTCAGAAGTGTGCAATGTGATTGGGTTGTGCTGGAAACAGGTCTTGGAGGTCGTCTCGATGCAACAAATCTTGTAGATCCGGATATAGTGCTACTGACACCGATCGAGCTGGAACATACTGATCTTCTCGGAGAAACAATCAGTGAAATTGCTTCGGAAAAAGCGGGCATTATTAAAAAAGGGAAACCTGTCATATCTTCTATTCAGATACCTGATGCTCTTGAAATCTTCACAAAAAGATCAGAAGAACTGGAAGCCTCTTTTTACTATCTACCCGACCTCTATAGTGATTTGACAACAGAACTGGACCTCGAGGGGACTAAATTCTCTGCTCGATGGAAGGATGGGTTCAGCAATGAAGCAACCTTAGGGCTCCTTGGTGATTTTCAGGGAGAGAACTGCAGCCTGGCAATAGCCGGAGTGAGGCATGCTCTTCCAAAACTTGAAGAGAAAACTATCAACATGGGGATTTCCAATGCTTTTCTTCCTGGAAGAATGGAAATAATTGGAAAAAACCCCTCATTTATGATCGATGGAGCCCATACAAAAAACTCCACAGAGAAACTGCTCAATGCCTACAAAAAAATATTTCCCCAGGAGGGGATTCTCATCTTCGGATCTGTATTGGGAAAAGATGTAGAATCAATGGCTGAAATTCTTGCTGATCAGTTCAAATATGTTATTGTCAGTCGACCGGGGACTTTTAAAAAAAGTGAACCGGAAAAAGTATACCAATTATTTAAAAATATAAATGAAAACACCTTCCTGATTGAAGACGCCATCGCAGCTGAAAAAAAAGCAAGGGAATTAGCCAACAGGGTTCTCCCTGTTCTTATAACCGGTTCCTTTTATATGGCAGCGGAAATTCGGAATATTATAAAATAGAGGACACAATATGGTAGATGAACGAATGAAGACTTTGGCCGGAAATCTGGTCAATTACTCCTTAAAATTGCAGAAAGGGGAAAAAGTACTCATCCTCTCCAATGGTGCAGATGCCGAATCTTTGGTAAATGAAATAATCAAAGAGGTATTCAAAGTGGGAGCTCTCCCATTTCTAAAGAATGAGAATCAACGCTTAAATAGAACATTAATGATGAATGCCAATGATAAATTATACGAAGCGATGGCAAAATTTGATCGAGACCAAATGCAGGAAATGGATGCCTATCTAGGAATCGGAGCTGTTGATAACAGCGGTGAATTAAGCGATGTTCCCGCCGATAAAATGAAAAATTATATGGAAAAGTACTCCACTCCAGTTCATATGGAGGAACGCATTAATAATACGAGATGGACTGTTCTCAGATACCCGACAAACGCGATGGCTCAACAGGCCAATACCAGTCTTGAATCATTTGAAAACTTTTATTTTGAAGTCTGCAATCTCGATTACGGAAAAATGTCCAAAGCAATGGACGGTCTGGTTACCTTAATGAACAAAACCGATAAGGTTCAAATACTAGGCGACGGGACCGATCTCAGTTTCTCCATAAAAGGTATTCCTACGATTAAATGCGATGGCGGGAAAAATATTCCCGATGGAGAGATCTTTACAGCACCTGTGCGCAATTCTGTAAATGGAGAACTTAGCTACAATACACCTACCGTTTATCAGGGTGTAAGCTATGATAGTATAGTTTTCACATTTGAAAATGGTAAAATAATCAAAGCCGAAGCCAATGACACAGTGAGAATCAATCAAGTGTTAGATACCGATGACGGTGCTAGATATATTGGGGAATTTGCCATCGGAGTAAACCCATTCATCCTCAAACCGATGAAAAATACTCTTTTTGATGAAAAAATTATGGGAAGTTTTCATTTTACTCCGGGCAACTGTTATGATGAAGCGCCCAATGGAAATAAATCTTCCATTCATTGGGACCTCGTTTGCATTCAAAGAGAAGAATACGGTGGCGGTGAAATCTGGTTTGATGATATTCTGATCAGAAAAGACGGAATATTTGTACTTCCTCAACTGGAAGCTCTAAATCCGGAGAACTTAAAATAATTTCTAATGGAGGGAATTTGACTAAGAAAGTTCGAATCTTTAAAAGAAATCTCATTCATCGATTATCAGCTTATCTTCTCATTCTCCCTTTCATTCCCGCAGTGAGACCTGTGCTGAATCGCCACAGTACAGCTGATCTGATTATATTTTCAAGTGGATTTATACTGACGATTCTCCTGATCATCTACAACAATAATAAAACATATATAGAGATCAATGACACAAAACTTATAATCTATCTCATTTACAGACACAAACCCGAAATTCATAACATATCGTCTATCGAGAGGATCGTTAAAAAATCTCCCGTAAAATTTACATTGATCACAAAGGGGTTCGATCCTCTGGAAATACATCTCAGCAGAAAAGAGCAAAATTTATTTTTACAATTAATTGAAGAGAAAAATATACCTGTCAGTACAGCTTATCGTAGCTAGAAAGTCCAAGAGATTCACAGATTCTGACCGATGATCTCGATCTGTTCAAAGTGTAAAGATGTATCCCGTCGACATTGTTATCTATCAGATCACGAATCTGTTCTGTTGCCCATTGAACACCGACCCGTCGGACAAATTCATCATCGGCCCTGGTTATAGCCTTGAGCAGCGAAGCTGGAAACCTGGCTCCTGCCGCGAGTTCTGCCATTCGCTCCATACCTTTCCGCGATGTTATAGGCATAATCCCCGCTATGATCGGTACTGTAATTCCTGCGAGTTCACATCGCTCTTTAAAATCATAAAAATCTCTATTGTCAAAAAACATCTGAGAGACAATATAATCAGCACCGGCATCTACTTTCATTTTGAGGTACTCTATTTCTTTCAACCGATTCGGCATATGAGGATGCCCTTCGGGGAAACCGGCAACGCCGATTCCGGTTTCAGGACTAATTTCTTTTATAAACGAAACTAATTCCGATGCATGGGAAAAACCCGTTCCATCCTTATTGAAATCTTCTACCCCGGGAGGAAGGTCCCCCCGAAGTGCAAGAATATTATATATACCCTCACGATTATAGCGTTCGATAATAGACTTTACTTCATTTCGCGATGAGTTTACGCATGTGAGATGAGCGACAATGCAAAGATTTGTTTCGCTATTCAGCTTTGATACAAGATCATGAGTTTTATTCCTGGTAGTCCCACCAGCACCGTAGGTCACACTGACATAAGATGGCTTTAATGGCATAATTTTAGAGATAGACTCAAACAAATCATCCCAGCCTGATTCATTTTTTGGGGGAAAAAATTCAAAACTCACTGTTAGCTTTTGATTGTTCAATATTTCTTTAACAAGCATTAGAACTCCTGAATAAACATTACTATTAATAGACTAGGTTATAATCCTCCAAAGAAGAGCCAAATATCAACACATTCTTATAAAAAAGAATAATTTTAGAAAAAAAACCGGTGCTGTACCAATAATACTGGACAACTCCGGAAAATCTTAAAAAATAAGAATATTATTTCCCCAATATAACTTCAACTGTATGCATTTCACCATCACCGGATATAGGTAAAATATTGCCTGAAACTATTTTTCCATCAACAGTCAATGATTGAACTCCACGATTGAGTCCTTCAGGGTTTGTAATCGTGATATTATAAATATCACCTCTAAAAACACGTTTAACAGTATACTTTTTCCAATCTGAAGGTATACAGGGATCAATAAGCAATCCATTATATTCGGGTCTGATTCCTAGGATGAATTGTGTAATCGCATAATAATTCCATGATGCTGTGCCTGTTAACCAGGAGTTTTTTCCCTCACCCGGTTTAAAGGCATCTTTTCCTGCAATCATCTGGCAGTATACATAAGGTTCGACTTTATGCAGATCGGAAATATCCTCAAGATAAGCGGGCGCAATTTTACTATAATATTCAAATGCTCTGTCCCCTCTCCCGAGTTTTGTCTCACCAATCATGATCCAGGGATTATTGTGGCAGAAAATTCCCGCATTTTCTTTATATCCGGGTGGATACGTGGAAATTTCTCCATATTCAATAACATACTTGGAAAAGGGAGGATTATTCAGCACGATTCCATATTTACAATCGAGTTTCTCTTTGACAGAATCTAGAGCTTTTTTGCACATCCCATCATCTTTCCCAATTTCTGCCATAGAGCAGAAGCCCTGAGATTCTATGAAAATTTTACCCTCTTCGTTTTCTGAGCTACCCACTTTTTTCCCGAAGTAATCATAGGCTCTTAAATACCATTCACCATCCCAGCCATCTTTTTTAACAGCTTCGATCATTGCATGTACATGTATTTCAGCAGCATCAGCTTCTTCATCTTTTCCTATATAGCGGCAGAGATCAGCATAATCCTTTCCATAGAGTACGAAAAGACCGGCGATCATAAGAGATTCGGCAGTACTGCCTGATTGATTTCCTGTTGTCTGAAAAGATTCATTGGGATCGTCCGAGAAACAATTCAAGTTTAGACAATCATTCCAGTCAGCTCTACCAATGAGAGGTAGGCCATGATGACCAAGATGGTTGACCACATGATAAAAGGAAGCCTTCAGATGCTCAAAATGAGGCTTAGCCTTACTTACATCATTATCAAAGGGAACCAGTTCATCGAGTATGGAAAAATCGCCGGTTTCCTTAATATAGGTCACAGTAGAGAGGATCAGCCAGAGCGGATCATCATTAAAATTCCCACCGATAGCATCATTTCCTCTTTTGGTCAGAGGTTGATACTGATGATATGCTGAACCGTCTTCGAATTGAGTTGCAGCAATATCGAGAATCCGCTCTTTTGCTCTTTCGGGAACCTGATGAACAAATCCTATGAGGTCCTGATTAGAATCGCGGAATCCCATACCACGACCTATTCCCGTTTCAAAGAATGACGCACTTCTTGACATATTAAAAGTGACCATGCACTGATACTGATTCCAGATATTTACCATACGGTTAAGCTTATCATCATCACTGTCGACAACGTATGAGGAGAGCAGTTTATCCCAGAATTCTCCGAGCTCTTTAAAGGCGGAATCCACTTTTTCCACTGAATCAAAACGGGAAATCATCTCTTTCGCTTTAGTTTTATTGATTACACCTTTGGATTCCCATTTTTGATTTTTTTCAACTTCTACATAACCGAGCATAAAAATAAAATTTTTCTCTTCACCAGGTTCAAGTACAATTTCAATATAATGGGAAGCAATAGGAGACCAACCGTGAGCAATTGAATTTTCAGCTTGACCTTCTGTAACAACATGAGGATTCTGAAAACCATTGTAGGCACCTATAAACCTATCGCGATCTGTATCAAAACCATTTATTTCTTCATTAACAGAATAGAAAGCGTAGTGATTACGTCTCTCTTTATACTCAGTTTTGTGATAAATTACAGAATCTTCTACTTCTACTTCACCTGTTGAATAATTTCTCTGGAGATTGTTCATATCATCTTCAGCATTCCATAGGCACCATTCCTGGAATGAAAACAGTTTAATAGTTCTTTTCTTTTCACCTGTGTTCTTTACTGTTACTTTTTGAAGTTCACCGTGGAAACCATTGGGTATAAAAAACAGAACTTCTGTTTCTATGCCGTTTTTTGATCCTTTGATCTTTGTATAACTCATCCCATGGCGGCATTCATATGAATCCAGTTCTGTTTGAACAGGCTTCCACCCGGGAGACCAAATTGTATCTCCGTCGTTAATATAAAAATATCGCCCGCCGTTATCAACGGGAACGCTATTGTATCTATAACGAGTTAGCCTTCTGAATTTGGCATCCTTATAAAATGTATACCCGCCTGCTGTATTGGAAATAAGGGAAAAATAGTCCTCATTCCCCAAATAGTTAATCCATGGATAAGGAGTTCTCGGATTGGTAATTACATACTCTCTATTAGTGTCATCAAAAAAACCGTACTTCATCGGTTCCTCCAAAAATTTTTTATCTTATCGATAAGGTTGGTTGATATTATCTACCAACCTTGATTTGATTATCACTGGAACAGAGCCATTGGTCAAGCGAAAAGAGTTCTTATTTGAGGGTTATTGAAAGAAGAAGTTCAAGATATTTATGATTTATTCGATAAGATTGTCAGTTAATAATGAGATGATTTGAGGATTATGCTAACAGTACAGCCTAATTAGAGTTGAGGAGATCCTGTAAAAATTAGCTTGATTTGCTAAGAAATATAGCCAGAGGAATTATGATTTGCACCTTGAAAAAGCGATAATTTCACCCCTATAGAAGGATAAAGATATACGACCCAGAATCCCAAAATAAAATACCTCATATAATTAAAGTGTCCTAAATCGGGTAAAAAAATCTTGAAAAGATTGATTAAAACAAAGGCACCTGCCATTCCAATTAAATAACGAATTATTTTCATTGAAACCTTTGATTCGACGATAAAACTCTCATTTTTAAAGTCAAGAACAAAACCTAAAGATACTCCATTGAGGAGAGCGATGGTCTTAATTAAATCATCAGTTTTTAATTCATTTTTCAAAACTAAAATTTTAACTAGAAGAGCTGCGGCTAGAGCTAAAAGAGCGACAATATTCACAACAATAATGAATTTCAACTTCTTGCTAAAATTATCTTCAATAGTTATCAGGTAGTGGACTAATACAAGAGAGATCCCTCCTCCCAGTAAAAGTGATGCCAAAACATCAACAGGCCAATGCAGACCAAGATAAACTCTAGATAAAGCCACAGCCATAATAATTAGAAATGAAATGATAGCAATGGCATTATATCTGAACAGCAGAGAGAGAGAGGTATAAAAAGTTGCTGAGGCTTGAGTATGTCCACTGGGAAAAGAGTAACCTGTTGCGGTATGCAGACGTTTGCCCTTCAAATCCGAGTAAACTTCATATGGACGGGGTCTCCTGAAAATTATTTTTAAAAAATTATTGAGAACAACTGAAAACAAGAGCGTAAACGTAAGGACAAAACCCTTTTTTTTACAATAATTCCAGTAAACCCACGCCAGGAGAGCAATTATAAGGAGGTCTTCTCCAAAAAGTGTGAACATTTCAAAGAGAATATCCCCAATGGGGTTACTGTGAAGCTGAAAGAAAAATAAAATTTGTTCCTGCATTGTTTCTATTTAGATTGATTTTTAAACCAATCGTATTCCCCGTAGAGTTCAGTTGAGCATCCGTCACATAACCCATGAGAAAAAAGTAATTCAGTATGGCTTTCAATATACTCTTCCACAATCTGCCAGTACCCGTCTTCATCTTTGATTTTTCTGCAACGCACGCAAATGGGTAAAGTTCCCCGCAAAACCTTAAGTTCATCCTTGGCTTTCTTCAATCCTATATGTGTCTTGATTCGAGCGAGCAGTTCCGCATTATTGAAGGGCTTGGAGATATAATCAACAGCCCCTGAATCAAATCCTTTTACAATATCATCTGGATCTGTTAGGGCTGTTAAAAAGAGAACTGGTATCTCATTCAGTTTTTCAATCGATTTAATTTTCTGACACAATTCATAACCGTCAGTACCAGGCATCATAATATCGAGAAGAATTAGATCGGGAGAATCGTTTTCCAGGAATTCTAGTGCTTTTTCAGCATCGGTTGCCACGGCTATTTCATAACCTTTTTGAGACAATAGGGCACCTAAAACCTGAAGATTTGAAATGTTATCATCGACTATTAGAATCAATGAACTTTTGCTATCTACCATAACTGAATAATAAAGTATATAAATAGAGTTTTCAATTAACTATCTGCTTAAGCAGTGAATAAAGAGGCTAAGACAAAAAAATGATACCAATTTTTGACATGAAAAAATGCACAGATTGCCAACTCTGTGTAAAAGAATGTATTTCCAGGTCGATTGATAAAGACACAAAAGATATTATTGCCAGGCGCTGCATTCTATGTGGACACTGTGCAGCTATCTGTCCGGTAGAAGCAGTAAGCATCAATGGTAAATCGGGAGAAAATCTAGAAACTCTCAGTCCCTCATTCCCCGAGGAGTTTGAAACTCTTATCAAAAGAAGAAGAAGCATAAGAAATTATAGAGAAATGGATATACCCAGACCATTAATCAATCGAATTTTAAAGACAGTAAATAACTCACCCACTGGTACAAATTCTCGAAAAGTGGCCATTACGGTAATCGACAGCAAAGAAAAAATTGATCATTTAACCGATATTATTATGAATCATTTTAATAAAATTGCAAAATTACTCATCAATCCTATAACCCATACCTTCTTATTAATTTTTCTGGGAAGAAAGAAAACAAAAAAATTATATGCCTACAAAAGACTCATATCATCATATGGAAGAGGGAAAAATATATTATCACATGACGCTCCCCTCCTAATGATATTTCATACTGATAAAAATAGCTCCACACCGCATCAGGATGGTTTGATCTGGGCAACCACCGCCATGTATGTAGCAGAATCGCTTGGAATTGGAACATGTTTTAACGGTTTCCTTGTCATTGGAATAAATACATGCAGTAAAGCACGAAAATATTTAGGTATTCCAAAAGGGAATAAAATATCTGAAACCTTTACAGCCGGTTATCCTGAAAATATTTATAATCGATCTTTCATAAAAGATGATTTGAATGTTGTGTTCATCTAAATGAAATCACCGGCGGGAGCCAGATGATACCAGAGATGAGTGAAGTCTCCTGAATCATATAATCGACAATAGAAACTTGTGTACATCTCCTATGGTCGTCTCAGAAAAACATCATTTATCATTTCCTTTATAACAGGAGTTAAACATCAAAGAAACACTTATAAATATAAATGCACTCCTTAAAATCAGGCTAGAGTTGTTCTAATATATCAATTTGAATTTTCATCATTTTAATCTATGTAATTGTTTATATGATTGAAATAAGAGATTCCATAAATGAGATTGCACGGAAACACTTCGGAATAGAGTATGTCTTCCCCTTTCAAAGGCTTGTGATCAGCAATATTCTCAGAGCTGCCGATATAGAAGGATTTGAAATTGAGAAATCCTTTGAAGAGGAATTATCACCAGAACAAATTGTGCTTTTGCCGACAGGAGCCGGGAAGAGCCTTTGTTTTATGATACCGGCGTTCTTTTTCAAAGGAATAACCCTGGTCATCTTCCCCCTTTTGTCACTTTTATCAGATCAGCAACGAAGAACTGAAGAAGCCCAGTTGAAATCTGTAATAATCCGGGGAGGACAGAGCAGTTCAGAAAGAAAAGAGATATTCCATCAGTGCCGCTCGGGAAAAGTAAAAATGATCCTCTCAAATCCGGAAACACTTCTCAATGATGAGATACTGAATGAAATTAAAATACTGAATATTAGTCATCTTGTAATCGATGAAACCCATACTGTTTCTGAATGGGGAGACTCGTTCAGGCCGGCATACCTGGAAATACATAAAATTATTTCAGCCATCAAAATTCCTTTAATAACCGCATTTACCGCTACAGCTTCTCCCCACATATTAAAAAGAGTTAAAGAAATAATATTCCCCGGAAAAACTCCTAATATAATTTATGGAAATCCCGATCGGAGTAATATTTCTTACAGTGTGATTCATAGTCTCAACCCTACCAGAACTTTAACAAACCTAACTGAGACAGTTCGTAAACCATTAATCATATTTTCCTCATCGAGAACAGGAACTGAACTTACAGCGAGACTTCTTCGCAAAAACAATCAGAGTAATAAGGTTTTCTTTTACCATGCCGGACTTCACAAAGAGGAAAAAGATAAGATAGAGAATTGGTTCTTCAACTCCAATGATGGAATACTTGTCGCAACCTGTGCCTATGGTCTGGGGATCGACAAAAAATCGATTCGTACAGTTATCCACATAGATCCCCCCCCTACAGTAGAATCTTATCTTCAGGAGTCCGGCCGTGCGGGAAGAGATAGAGCCCCATCAAAGGCTATACTCATTTTCAATCCTCTGGCAAATGAGAAGTTGAGGTTGATAAACGATCCTTTATCAAAAGAACGATATAAATCCATGATATCCTATGCTGAAAATAAACAGGATTGCCGTCGAGAAACACTTCTGGCATTATTAGATAGTAAACCTGAAATCTGTAGTGGCTGCGATATCTGTGACAAGAATATTATCACAGAAAAATATAATTTTGAAATTTTAAAAATCATCGGGAAAAATAAACGGAGATTTACTAAAACAGATTTTATCTATTTTTTAAAGGGATTTCTCAATCGTGAAATTCAGTCCCAGCAACTGAATACAATTGATGGATTCGGAATTCTCTCAGAGTGGAACACTGACTCGATTAGAGAGATGATCAGCATACTAATTTCTATTGGCCAATTAAATATTCCCCGAAGAGGATTCTGGAAAAACTACTTGAGTTGTGGAAAACAAAATCTTAAACAAATTGAGAGGGAGACATGAGAAACTCTTTGAAATTGAAAAGTAGTGATGAATTACAGTACTATCCTTTTTTTATTAAAACCTGAACATTGAGCAGCATATTTAAAATTCATATAGTGGTTAATATCTTCATCTCCCACTAATTTTAGAGCTGAAGCGATCTGTCCAAAACAACGCCTGTCGCCACAAGCCTGATGAATCAGAACCTGATGTACAGAACTTTTTTTCATTGAACCTGTTCTCACAAGTCCATCACCTATTTTTTCTCTTAATAATTCTTCAATCGTCATCATACCCTCAAAATATTTTTATATTAAATTAGTGAAGCCTGACAAGTTGAGATTTTTACAG
>JADGDJ010000362.1 GCA_016744925.1 Spirochaetaceae bacterium | reverse complement strand
GACCGACTCCACCCGGGACAGGAGTTATTTTTTTAACTTTTTTTACCAGCGAATCAAAATCGGCATCACCGATAAGGCGATAACCTCTTTCCCTGCTCGAATCATCAACCCGATTAATACCCACATCGATAACCACGGCATCTTCTTTCACCATATCTGCTGTCAATGTATTGGGATATCCCGATGCGACAATAATGATATCGGCTGTTTTAGAATGTACCAGAACATCTTTCGTTCTTGTATGGCATACTGTAACAGTTGAATTGCCCGGTTTATCTTTTCTCATAAGAAGATTGGCTACTGGTTTTCCCACGATATTGCTGCGTCCGATCACAAGAACTTCCGCACCTTCTGTCGGGACATCATATCTCTCTAAAAGCTTCAGAACACCGTGGGGAGTACAGGGTAAAAATGTCTCCTGACCAAGAACCATTTTCCCCACACTGACAGGATGAAATCCATCGACATCTTTTTCAGGACTGATGGCATTGATTATCTTATTTTCATCTATGTGTTTCGGTAGAGGCAACTGCACGAGGATACCGTGAATTCTATCATCACTATTCATCCTTTCAACATATGTCAAAAGCTCTTTCTCACTGATATCTTCAGGTAACCTCACGTCATCAGAAAATACTCCAATACGTTCACAGGCTTTTTCCTTTGATGTTACATAACTTCTACTAGCCGGATTATCTCCAACAAGAATAACTCCCAGGCCAGGTGTGACCCCTTTTTCTTTGAGCTTTGCCACCTGTTCCTTCAGCTCAGCTTTCATCTCCTGGGCGAGTAATTTTCCATCTATAAGTTCAGCTGCCATAAATACCTCATCTTTTATATTTGAATTTAATAATTACACATTTATTTTATTAAAAAAAAGAGGAAATGTATCTGCCTTTTTTTTAATAAATGCAAAATCCCGCTTTTTTGTAACTTTATTGATGATTAATGGTTACTATGATAATATCACATAAATTATTTTTGAAAGAGGATTAATTTGACAAGCAAAAAGAAGCTGTTGTTTTCAGCTTTAGTATTATTCATGACAATTATGTTACCTGCCTATTCTCAGGAAGGTGATAATGAAGAACCAGAACTCAAAAAAATCGAATTGTACAGTTTGGGAGATCAAAATTTCTCTATAAACGCGGGACTCTTTATTCCCCTGTTTTTTATGGATTTTTCACCTTCCGGCGGTAGCAGTGCAGTGTCTTCAACAAACCTTACAGTCGGAGGTACTGGATCTCTTATCTATGAAGCCTACCTTAGCAGTAATATAAAAATAGGTGCTGAAGTGGGAGGAATCTTTTCCTATAGCCCCAACAAAAACCCCTTTTTTATGGTTCCTATAACAGCTAGAATTGGTTATGAATTCCATTTTGGTCAGTTTTCTCTACCCATATACCTGGGAACTGGAATAAACATTATAACTTATGATGAAGATACGAATGTACAGTTGCTCTTTAAACCGGGTGTTTCACTCTACTACAATTACAACAGCGACTGGTCATTTGGTGGTAATCTGGTGTATTGGATTGCTCCAGAATTCATCTTCGACGATCCGGATCAGACGAGATTCGGAAACTTTTTGGATTTCACCATTTCCGCTCAGTATCATTTCTAAAAAAACAGAGGTTTTTATACGTGAAAAAATTAATTCTATTATTTTATATTACTCTCATTTTAATAATGATTGGCGCCTGTTCAAAAGTGGGAATTTTTTACAGCCTGGAAAACGAAGTAAAAGTTGCCGATAAAAATAACCTGAACGATAAGGCTGCCTTTGAAAATTTGATCGATACCAATCCCGGAGCAGCCTCTGGTTATTATATTGGAAATGCCGGTATGACTGTTTATTACAGAAACAAAGTAGGTAGTTTTAGCAATTGGTCTTCATTGACTATGCCCAAAACTGCTGGGACAAAGGATTTCGCATCTGATGTTACAACTTCATCTATGGTTCTCATAGGAACTGAATTATATGTATCTCGTATATCTCATGATGGTGGTAGTTACGTATCAGGAGTGTTCCGCTTAGATTATGATTTAATAACAACTGATCCAGCTGGAGTTGTTTTATCTGATTGGACTGAAATTACATCCTATGAAGGAGTCGAAACTGCATTTATGTATTATAAACTCTTTACTGCGAACGGTGGTTTGTACATCAATGAATTAAATAAATTTATTGAAGCCGATGACAACAACAATCAGACAACTTCTTCAAAAGTTTATTATTCAGGAATAACACCCGAGTCCACTCTCATTGGGGCATATACAGATATCAGCCCGAATCTTGATTTCGCCCAGGATACATACACAACAGAAGAAGTCATAGGAATGGCTTATGATGGTGCCAGTCACTGGTTAATTTACAATAACCCGCATAAAAATGTAAAAAAAGGCTATGCGTATATAGACAGTGACCCATCATTTGCTACTGCTACTGCATCTACAGATAGTAAAAATACCACTACCATGGTATCTGATATCTTTTTCTATGATGATACAACGACGGACTACATACTAATTTCCGATGTTGCTGGCGCTATTTACACATATAATGTGACGACACCCGGATGGGGCAGCAATATCACTGTTAGCGCTGCAGGCATAGACTGCATCTTCCATGGATTTGCCGATATAGATAACTTATCTACAGGTAAGGTCATCGTCGGAACTACAGCTTACGACTCAAATGTAGGTGAAGGCTATTTTCAGATTAACATGACAACCTTAGCAATCGATAAAGATGATCAGTTTGCCAGTAATTACAGCAGCAGTGATCTCTCAGATTCGTCTATTGCAGGCTTCCTGATGGACACAAATTACAACAGATTATTCGCCTATACAGAGGACGAAGGCGTATGGTTGAACATAAGCTCCGAATGGAGTCTCGAATAGAGATTCTCCTATATGAATAAAATACCAGCTGTCTCGAACTTCGGGACAGCTTTTTTATTGTCCATTTCGCTAAGTTTTACTCAGTTTGATATCTCCGCCCCCTGCAAATGATTTAAGAGTTACAATTCTTCAAATATATATCTACCTACGGGCTGAAAATAATTTCAAGAACTACTCTCCCTTGGATCCGAAAAAA
>JADGDJ010000117.1 GCA_016744925.1 Spirochaetaceae bacterium | reverse complement strand
TGTATGCATAGAAGATGGGAGCTCGAATACTTTGGTCCGGCGGGTTTACGTCAGCACCGTATTCAATCAGTTTATCCACAAGATCATAATTTTTGTTGTTGATAGCAAAGATTAGCGGAGTATATCCATTACTTTCCGGCATATCAACAACAGCTCCTTTTGAGAGAAGAACATTAGCAGAATCCAATAATCCATTTCTGACCGCATACAATAAAGGAGTCCAGCCATTATCATTCACAGCATTGACATCCAATCCTTTGTTTATCAGATACAAGACTAATTCGGGAATCTTATATTCTAAAGCATACATAAGTGCTGTCCATTTGTGATCACTTTTGATGTACAAATCAGCACCATTTTTGATGAATAGTCTGATCAATTCAGGATTTTCCATGGAGATTACATAATGAAATAAGGGAAGTCCGTCAATAAACCGTACATTTAGATCGGCTCCGTAATCTATAAACAGTTGTACTAATTCCAGATCTCCCAGAGAGACGACATAAGAAAACAATGTCAAATCTCCCATAGTATGCTCTTCGAATTCAGCCCCCTTATTCAATAAATAATCCATGAGCTCAATGTCGACAGATCCGATAGCATGCATCAATAGTGTAAAGTTATTATTATCCTGCAAATTTATATCAGCTCCATTTTCAACAAGAGTCTTAATCATATCGGGAGAATTACCTAATGCTGACATAAGAGGGGTATACCCTGTAAAAGTCTGCTGATTGATATCTGCACCGTTCTCTATCAAATATAGGGCAATCTCCCGATCATCCTGTAGAATCGCCAAATGAAGAGCTGTCCATCCATCATTATCTGCTCTATTGATAAAAGCACCCTTCTCAATTAACAATTTAACAATGTCGAATTGATCCAAATGAATAGCCACCATCAAAGCAGTTTCACCACGGCTATTTACCATGTTTAACCCGATGCCCTGTTCAATTAAACGATTCACTTTTTGAGTACGGTTAGAAGTAAGTGCATCGTGAATAGGTGTATTTGAGTCTGATAGAGTCTGACAGCCAGACACAGAAATTAGAATAATGATTAATATGATTATTTTATGAAGCATTAGTTTGAGTTTCATCACGGTTCCTTTCATTGATCATTTAGTATTAAACCACGTTTAATCAACTATGGAAATTCAAATTGATTTCATATTCACCAATATTGCCAAATTAACTTAATGTATGTATAGTATATTTGTGAGAAAGATTATTCATGTGGATATGGACGCTTTTTTTGCAGCAGTCGAAGTGAGAAACCATCCCGAGTACAAAGGAAAACCGCTTGTTGTCGGAGGAAGACCGGACAGTAGAGGTGTTGTTTCAACCTGCTCTTATGAAGCTAGAAAATACGGTATACACTCTGCTATGCCCTCGGCACAAGCCTACAAATTATGTCCTCATGCCATATTCGTATGCGACCACAATTTTTCTGACTACAAAGAGGTCAGCGAACAGGTTCGGGAAATATTTTTTGAATATACCGATCTGGTTGAGCCGCTCTCTCTCGATGAAGCCTACCTGGATGTGACTGAAAATAAAATGAATAATCCCTCGGCAACTCTGCTCGCGGAGGAAATCCGAGCTAAGATTAAGGCGAAAACAAAACTGACTGCCTCTGCAGGTGTCTCATATAATAAATTCATAGCTAAAATTGCCTCTGATTATCGAAAACCCGATGGCATAACTGTTGTAACCCCGGCTGAAGCTGTCGATTTTATCTCCAAACTCCCCATTCGGAAATTCTGGGGAGTGGGAAAAGTTACTGAAAAAAAGATGATAGGTCTGGGTATTAAAACCGGTGCGGATCTACAAAAATACGAATTGTATGAATTGATTGAATTGTTCGGCAAGTCCGGTCCATATTTCTACAATGCCGCCCGGGGAGTAGACGAGAGAACCGTAGAACCCAGCCATATTCGTAAATCCATTGGACGGGAAACGACATTAAAAACAGATATAACCGACAAAGAAGAGATTTACAACATTCTCAAAGAGATCGCCGAAGATATCGGAAAAACGATGGACCGATACAATGCTGCCGCTATAACAGTGACCCTGAAAGTCAAGTTTCACGATTTTAAGAGCATCACAAGATCTTTTACAGCAGATCGTCCCCTTAATAAATCTGAAGAAATAATGAACCACATATGGAATTTAGTGTCCAAGACGGAAGCGGGAAGTAAGCCGCTCCGCCTATTGGGAATATCACTGTCCGGTTTGTCTGGAAAGGGATTCGCCGAGTATGATCCTCAACTTAAACTCCCTTTCAAAGAATCACTGGACAAGGATTTTTAATCAGCTTATTTTACTTTAAAGTTGATTTTTCCTTTTGCTCTGCCCTTCTGCTGATATTTTATATTCCACAGATTAAACCGTTGAGTCCCATCTGCCTGGCTGTAAAACCATCAATTTCACCTCTGACATCAAAACCTATTGACAACATCTTCGATGTTCACTCATAATGGTAACGTTACCGGTAACGATACCAGAAAAAAAGGACAGGCATGGCAACTATAAGAGATATTGCAAAAAAAGCTCAGGTTTCAGTTTCTACCGTGTCTCGTGTCCTCAATAATAAACCGGATGTGAAAGCTGAAACCAAAAAGAAAATAGACAAAGCAATTGAAGAGTTGGGGTTCAGCCCCAGCAATGTGGCCAGAGGCTTAGTTCTCAAAAAATCCAGTGTCATAGGATTTATTGTTCCCGATATTGCCAATCCCAGTTTTCCGGAATTGGCGAGAGGTATTGTAGCCCGGGCCCGTTCATTAGGATATTCTGTTATGTTTTTTGATACAAACCACGATAAACATGTAGAAAAAGAGGCTATAAACCTCATGCAGGGAAAACATGTAGACGGTATAATCCTTTCCTTTAATGAAGCCAATCGAAACGAACTTGAAAAGTTGATCAAAAAACAGTTTCCTGTTGTACAGATATACAGAAAAAGCTCTAGACCTACAATTTCAACTATAGCTTTGGACAATATTTATGCCGGAACAATGGCTACTGAATATTTATTGAAAAAAGGTCATCGCCGCATAGGATTAATTACAACAGGGAAACAAACTCAATCGGGTTATGAAAGAATTATTGGATACAGGAATTCGCTTGAAAAATTTGGTATTGCTTATGATGAAGACCTTGTACAGGTTGGTGAAAATAGCGCCGATTCCGGAAAAAGGTGTATGTCAAATATTCTCAATCTAAAAAACATTCCCACTGCCGTATTTGCATGCCACGATTTAATGGCAGTCGGATCATATGAAGCCATATTCGACAAAGGACTTTCTATACCCGAAGATATATCCCTTATCGGTCATGATAATATTGATGTGTCCCAATATATCCGTCCCAAACTAACAACAATAGATACACATAAATTTGATCTCGGTCAGGCTGGTGTGGATTTGCTGATGGAAGAAATACAGGCTGAACAGCCATTGAACAAAGAAGTCATTATAAAGGCAGAGTTGATCGAACGAGATTCTGTTCGTGAGTTGATATGATGCATCATATATAATTTTTGAGAAACTCCGGTAACGATACCGGTAACGATTCCAATAAAAAAAACAGGAGTAACAATTGACTATAAAAGATCAAATACAACAAGAGTTCAATAATCCGGAAGAAATAAAATTTGCTGACAGAGCCATGGCTGCTATGGTAGCTCTGGGAATAGGAGATGCCGCAGGGGATCTCGGTAGAGATGATGCTGTCAGGCAGAAATATGGAATTCTAACAACTCTGCTTCCTGAAGGGAAAAGCACAGACGATACTGAGTTTACAGTTCTTTCAGCAAGAAGCATACTCGACTGCCCAGGTGAATATACAGCTGATTTTGTAGCAGAAACCTGGAGAAAACTTGTCTTATCCGATGGAGGAGCAAAAGCAAGAGGAGGTATGCCTCTCTATGGAGCTCTTTCCAATTTATCCCGAGGTGTAAACCCTCCACTCTCAGGACAGGACAATGTCTTTAACGTTGACGATGGTGCCGCAATGCGTTCAGTTCCTTTTGGTATCATAGGATATGGAGATCCGGCAAAAGCAGCATCCATGGCAGCTATTGATGCCTCTGTCAGTCATGATAAAGATGGAATTTGGGCCGCTCAAGCCATTGCCGCCAGTATTACCATAGCTCTAAAGGGTGGAACAGTAGACGAAGTCATTGAAGCTGGTCGCAAATATATGCCGGAAGACAGCTGGTTGGGAAGAAAAATGAATCAGACCTTTCAGATGCTTGAGACAACAGATGATCCTGATGATGCCTATGCTGAACTTCACAATCTTCTCTGGACACCAAAACATTCTTCGGCACCGGAAGCCATACCGCAAATCTACGGCCTGTACAAATTAGCCGAAGGGAATTTCAAAAAAGGATTTATTCTATCGGCAAACTTCGGACGCGATGCAGACACCATATGCGCTTTAGTATTGGCACTTTGTGCTGCTGGTCAGGGACTTTCTGTTATTCCTGAGAACTGGATTGAACAGGTCCGAAAACCTGCCGGAGTCTGTCTCGGATTTGCTGCCGAGGAAGATATGGTTGAACTCGGTAAAAAACTGACAAAAATGGCAATACAGCAGGCTGGATAATCAAGTGAAAATGGAATTGATCAAGAAAAAAATAAAAAGGGATAAAGCTCTGTATTTACTGCTTTTACCTGTCCTTGTTTACTACATCATCTGGCACTATGTACCCATGTGGGGAGCGAGAATCGCCTTTCAGGATGTACGGTATATCGGAGACAATGAATGGGTTGGATTAAAACATTTCAAAATGCTTTTCTCCTCTCCTGTTTTTTTCCGGGTTTTTCTCAATACTATAACGATAAGTGCCATGAAAATTGGGTTTTTCTTTCCTCTTCCTATATTACTGGCCTTTATGTTTAATGAAATCCGCAGTTCCGGTTACAGGAAATTTTTACAGAGTGTTATTTACATTCCGCATTTTCTCTCCTGGGTCGTTATCGCCGGAATATTCATTTCCATGCTTTCATCACCCGATGGAGTTGTGAATCAGATTATCACCTTTTTCGGAGGTGATCCTGTCTCCTTCATGACATCGACAAAACATATAAAATGGATATTTGTCATTTCCGAAATCTGGCGCAGTATAGGTTGGGATTCAATATTGTACATAGCAGCGATCAACAGCATTGCACCTCAATTGTATGATGCCGCCACTGTCGATGGCGCCAATAGGTTTCAACAAGCTATTTCAATCACTTTCCCGTCCATATTACCAACAATTATCACTGTGTTCATATTGAATCTCGGGTTTTTTATGAATGCTGGATTTGATCAGGTATTCAATATGATGAATGACGCTGTTATTAACAGTGTAGATATTATTGATACCTATGTTTACCGTGTGGGACTGACTAAAGGGAATTTCTCTCTTGGTACTTCGGCTGGTCTATTCAAAGGGGTTATAGGAATCATTCTGATAGTGGGAACCGACAAAATTAGCCGTAAAGTGTCCGGTGAGGGTGTGTGGTAATGGTGTATAGAAAAACTGGATTCATCCATTGGGTAATTGTTATTTCCCTACTAATTCTGGCATTGATAATGATATATCCTATTTACAATCAGCTGATCATTTCACTGACTGGACCTGAGTTTATCGCTGCAGCAGATGGCACGACGCTCATTCCCAGAGGATTTTCTTTAAACACTTATGCCAGTGTCCTGGCTATACCTAAAGTCTACAAAGGTTTGATCAATAGCCTTTTCATAACATCAACAGGACTGATCGTGAATATTTTCCTGACCAGCCTAGGGGCCTATGTTCTGATAAAGAGGGATCTTGTCGGACGAAATTTCTTTATGACTATGATTGTTGTCACTATGATTTTTGAGGGGGGTCTCATTCCGGATTATTTCCTTATGAGAGACCTGCATCTGCTCAACAGTTATGTTTCGGTGATCCTCTATAAAGCGGTTAATCCTTATTACCTGATCATCATGATGCGTTTTTTTGATCAGGTTCCCAAATCTCTCATAGAGGCAGCAAGACTTGATGGTTACGGTGAGATCCGAATTCTTTTTAAAATTGTTATTCCCGTCAGCGTCGCAGGGATAGCTACAATAAGCCTCTTTTACGGTGTATTCCACTGGAATGAATACTTTAGAGCGATGATCTACTTAACAAGTGAATGGAAATGGCCTCTCCAGGTAGTCCTGAGAGAGTTGATTATTTCTATGGAGAAAGCTTCATTCATCGGAGCTATGAATTTTCTCCAATCGACCGAAGGAGCTGCCGCCATTGATTTTAAAGCTATAAAAGCAGCCCTTATTATTTTAGCTATTGTTCCGATTCTTCTATTCTACCCGTTTGTATTGCGATATTTCGTAAAAGGTAGAATGCAGGGTTCGGTCAAAGAATAAATTTCTGTAAAAAAATTTTTGGAGGTTTTTAATGAAAAAGATTCTAATCTACTGCCTTATCGTGACTATGTCAGTCTCCGGATTGTTTGCCGGGGGAGCTCAGGATGATGCTCCGTCAGTAAATGCCGAAGTAACAACCATCAGGATTGTCGGAAAAGATTTCTCTCCCGATGATGATCTCAATGTTCAGCATTTGCTCAAAATTGAAAAAGGTTTTGAAGCCGCTACTGGAAAAAAAGTCAAATTGGAGCTTGTTTCCGTTCCAGAGGGAGCTTATGGGGAAAAACTGAACCTGATGCTTCTCGGTGGAGACATTCCGGACCTGATTTATTTCCAGGGTGGAGATGAAGTGATTGCCAATCAGGGACTACTGGTTGATCTGTCATCCTATGTAAAAGATTCTGAAGTTATGCAGAAAGTTCTTATGGATTTCAATAAAGAGCGACTGGCTAATTATCCTTACCTCTTATGGCTTGCGCCGCCAAGAGCTCGAACTGCTGTGATCCGTGAAGACTGGTTCAATGAAGCAGGAGGGGAAATCCCTGTTACAATCGATGATTTTTATAAACTGTTTAGCACAATAAGGAAAAATCATCCCGAAGCCGCTGTAATAACTGATACAGGAAATACAGGACGAATGGACTTTACTTTCAACCAGGCATTCGGTGTAACGGCTACATGGGTCAAAGAAAACGGTTCATATGTATACAGCAAAGTTTCCCAGGCTGAAAAGAATAAATTGGAGTTCTATCAGAAACTATACGCTGAGGGAATTCTCGACAATGAATACATAACAACAAAATGGGATAGTATGGAGGATAAACTCTATACAGCTAAAGTGGCCGGAGCTTTCGGAACTGCGGGAATTGTTCTCGATATTTATGAGAACAAACTCCAAGAAAACCAGGGTGTCGGACTGGTAGCGCTACCTCCTGCTAAAGGAATCGGTAGAGGTTATGCTGTTTCTTCCGCTAAAGAAACCAGAGGCTGGGCGATCAGCACAACATCAGAAAATCAGGATCTTGTATTTGAAATACTCGAATTCCTCGCTACTGATGAAGGCCAGTTTATGGAGCGCTATGGCCTCGAAGGTATTCACTACAACATGGAAGGATCTAAAGTAGTTCAAACTGATAAAAAAGGCGATTGGTGGCCCCGTTTTCACGAAGTTATGAGCTGGGAAGCACCAACACCAATACTCGGTCCGGCTGGACAGAAAGGATGGGACTTTATACTGGATTATGCAGTAAGTGATCCGGACTTCCCGATTCCTGAAGAATTATCACCAACATGGGATGCTCTAGGCAACCTGTACAAAGAATACAGCTTCAAAATTATCAGCGGAGAATATGATATCGAGAAATTCGATGAGTATAAAGCTGAATGGTATAAACTGGGTGGAGATAAAGTTACTGAATATGCCAATTCAGTACTGAAATAACTCACCCTTAGAACATTAATTAAAGAGCCGGAAGATAAAGAGTCTCCCGGTTCTACATTTCTACAAGCAGGAATCAAAATGGATAAAAAACAATATTTGGAAAAAGTGTATGGTGGTCTCTTGGGAAAATGTGCAGGAGTGCGTTTAGGAGCACCTGTAGAACCTACAATATGGACGTACAAGCGCATTAGAGAAACTTATGGAGAAATAAGGGATTATGTCAAAGATTATAAAAACTTTGCCGCAGATGATGATGTGAATGGTCCTTTGTTTTTTATCCGTGCTCTGCTCGATAATAAAGATAAAATTACAGAAAAAGAGATCGGTAGAACCTGGTTGAATTATACGAGAGAAGGGATCGGATTCTACTGGTGGGGCGGATATGGTAGAAGTACAGAGCATACTGCTTACCTCAACCTGAAAAATGGAATGGATGCCCCCGAATCGGGAAGTGCCGCTGTAAATGGATTTACAGTTGCTGAACAGATCGGAGGACAGATTTTTATAGACTCATGGGGATGGGTTTTCCCTGAAAACCCCGAAGAAGCCGCACGTTATTCACAAATGGCAGCCAGTGTCAGCCATGATCGCAATGGAATATTCGGCGGCGTATTCATAGCGGTCTGTATTTCTCTTGCTTTCGGAAGTACCGATATTCAAAAAATAATGGATAAGGCCCTGGGCTGGATTCCGGAAGACTCGGAATACAGCCGTGTTGTTAAAGCAGTCCGAGATTTCCATCAGGAAAATCCCGACAACTGGCGTCTGTGCAGAGATTTTCTGGAAAGAGACTTCGGATATGACCGATATCCCGGAGTGTGTCATATGATACCCAATGCCGGTGTGTGTGCTCTGTCTCTGTACTACGGTGAGGGAAATTTTAACCGATCCATTGAGATTGCAACAATGTGCGGATGGGACACTGACTGCAATGCGGGAAATGTCGGAGCCATTCTGGGAGTCATGAACGGTCCCGAGAGCATCGGACGCAGATACAGAGAACCCATCAATGATTTTCATGCCGCCAGCAGCATCGCCGGCGCTCTGAATATCATAGACCTACCCACAGCAGCGAAGGAATTGGCGATTCTGGGACTGAAAGAGAAAAATGAATCCATTCCTGAACAATGGTTGAAAGGGACATTTTCCGATGACCTCTATTTTGACTATTCACTACCCGGATCAACTTCCGGCCTGAGGACATCATCAGAGTACCTGGCTCCGATCGGCAAAGGTGAAGACTACAATAAAAAGGATTGTGCCGTAGTACTGCTCGATAGACTTGTGAGAGGAAATACCGCCAGGATTCATTATAAACCCTACTACAGGAGAGAGGATTTTGACGATCAACGATACTCCCCTACTTTTACTCCTCTGGTTTACACCGGTCAAATGTTGCAGATAAATGGTGAAGTTGAAAAAATGAGTGGCCAGAGAATAGCCCTGGCTCCTTATGTCCGCGACAGTGCGGGAAAAGAGATCTTCAATGGTGCCTATATTTTCCCTGAGCCGGGAGAAAAAGTGAACATACACTGGGAAATACCCCAGGTTTCTTTTGCCATAGATGAGATAGGACTGCTAGTCACAAACTTTGATAGTGAAAAATATTTGGGGAAACTATATGTAAATTCTATTGAAATCACTGGAAAAAAAGAGTTCTTTATTGATTTTAATGAAGAAGTAAAAGAATTCGGAGGTTTAACACGCTGCTCCTGCGTGGGAGGAGCCTGGGAGCTGGAAATGGACAGCCTTCATGTCCTCACTCAAGAGGATTTTTATCTCTGCAGCGGTCCCTATTATCAGGAAAATGTACTGGCTGAAACACGTCTCATTCCTGAAAATGGCGAGAGTCATATGCTTATGGTTCGTTCCGGTGGAGCGGAAACGGGGTATTTCTTCGGTTTATCTGAAAAAAATAAAGTTCAACTCTTCAAAAAGGATCATGAAATAGAACTGCTTGGTGAAGCCGATTTTCCCTGGATTTATGAAAAAGAATACAAACTGAGTATGGAAGCCATTGATAATAATCTACGCTGTTTAATCGACGATAAAGAACTCCTCACTTATACAGATTCATCAGCTTTAGTTTCCGGTATGGCAGGCACAGCTAAACTGGGTGGTGGACGGACACGGTTTCTGACTCTTTCCTGCAGAGAAGTATAAAAATGGAAAAAAGTGCCGGACAAGCTGTAAAACAGGATGTAGTTGTGATGATTTCAGATGATGCAACTCCCCTGGATATTACAATATCATCTCCTGTAAATGACCTGTTCGGCAAAACGATTTTACGCACCGTAGAAGAGGAACTGACCAAGTTGAAAGTTCTTCATGGAACTGTCAAAATTCAAGATTATCAGGCTCTCGATTTTGTGTTGAGAGCCAGAGTAAAAGCTGTTATTTACAAACTGAGAACGTCCGGAGGAAAAATATGAGAAGCTGGCTTTACTGTCCGGGAAATAGACCAAAAATGATGATTAATGCTCACCTCTATGGAGCAGATGGACTTGTATTTGATCTGGAGGACTCTGTCTCGGAAGAACAGAAAGATGAAGCGAGAATCCTGGTTACACAGGCATTCATCGAAAAAACCATTCCCTCCGGTATATCAGCTGTGCGCATAAACAGTGTAGAGACGGAACATTGGAAAAAAGATCTTGAAAGCCTCATTCCCTCTGGAGTCTGTACCATACGAATCCCCAAAGTTGAAACCTCTGAACAGATTCAGACAATTTGTAATTTAATCAGCTCTTTAGAAAAAGAGAATAATATAAATGAAGGTTTTGTCACCTTACAATGTATTTTTGAAACTCCAATCGGTGTTGAAAACGCCTTTAAAATAGGGAATTCATCACCTCGTATCCGCTCATATTCTTTCGGAGCCGAAGACTATTGCGCAATGCTGGGAATCAACCGGGGAGTCAGTCTTCTCCCTCTGGATTACCCTCGAAGCCGGATTGCTTCTGCCGCAGCCGCTTTCGGGTACAGAGCCTATGATACTGTATGGGGATTTCTCAATGACCCTGAAGGTCTTACAAGGGATTCTGAAAGAGGAAAAAGTCTGGGTTTTGAAGGCAAATCAGTCATCCATCCCGACCAGATAGAAATTGTAAATTCCATATTTTCTCCCACAACAGAAGAGATCAAAATAGCCCGGCTCATATTGGAAAAAGCGGAGATCACTCAAAGTGGAGCTTCTAAATTGAAGGGAAGAATGATCGACAGACCCGTTATTCTCAGAGCAAAAAAACTGATAGAAAAATCGGAAAGTTTTAATGATCAATGATGTCGGAAGAGAAGTTCCTGAAAGCATTGACGGTTATTATGAGCCCCGTCCTTACACAAGTAAAACGAACTATAAGACTAAACAAAAAAGGTCCTATATTCCCCGCAATAAGAGTACAGGATTTTCTACTTCACTTAAAAAAGCCATAGAACGTTCGGGTTTACAGGCGGGAGGTAGAATCAGCTTTCATCATCACCTCAGATTAGGAGACCGGGTCGTCGGGCAGGTTTTAGAAGTTTTAGAAATAATGAGTTTTAAGGATCTGATAATTTGTTTGTCCTCTGTCATGGGACCTTCCTGTGAATCGATTGAAAGGGCCGTGGAAAAGGGACTGATAAGAAGAATTGAAACAACCGGATTGAAGACACCTCTTTCCGAAATGTTATTGGAGAATAAGATTCCCGAGCCTGTTGTTTTCCGTTCTCACGGAGGAAGAGCCAGGGCTATTGATCAGGGAGAAATACCAATAGATTTGGCTTTTATAGCGGCAGCGGCTGCTGACAGAAGCGGGAATTTATCAGGAGTCCAGGGACCCAATCAATTTGGATCGATGGGATATGCTCTCGTTGATGCTCAAAATGCCTCTTATGTACTGGGAATCACTGATTTCATTTCCGATGGACCCTTGGAACACATAAGCATTGCAGCTGAGAATATCGATGAAATTGTACAAGTTGATTCTATTGGAGAAAGCCGGGAGCTCTCCGGTGGTTCGTTAAGAGTATCCCGTAGGCCTTTAGATAAATTGATTGCCCGAACAGCATTCAATGTCTTAGCTTCGGCAGATGTATTAAAACCGGGGTTTTCCTATCAAACCGGCAGCGGAGGAGTGTCTCTACTGGTGACTAGTTATCTAAAAGAGTTCATGAAGGAACATGACATTAAAGGATCTTTTGCTTCCGGAGGCATTACGGCTGATCTTGTAAAAATGCTTAAAGAAAATCTATTTGATACCCTGTGGGATGTTCAGAGTTTCGACAATGTCGCAGCTCAATCACTAATGGAAAACCCACGGCATAGAGAAATGAGTGCATCCCGATATGCCAGCCCCGTTTTTGATGGATGCATAGCTGAAAAACTTGATGTAATGATTTTATCGGCTACAGAGATCGATCGGAACTTTCACATCAATTCAATTACAGGAACCAATGGACGAATTCTCGGTGCTCTCGGTGGTGCACCTGACACAGCTGCCGGATCAAAACTGACCGTAGTGGTGATGCCCTCTTTCAGAGGACGGATTCCCACTGTGTGCAACAGTGTAAAAACGATTTGTACCCCCGGTCATTCAATTGATATTCTGGTTACAGAACGAGGGATTTCAGTTAATCCACGAAGACCAGACCTGATTGAGAAACTGTCCCGCAGGAAGTTGGAACTTATTTCCATTAACGATTTAATTGATAAAGTACAGAATATTACTGGAGTACCTGAGATTGGCGCAAATAAATCCAGAATCAGTGGAATTGTCGAGTATAGAGACGGATCAGTCTTGGACTGTATCCGGTCTTAAAATAATCAACTTAGATTTGTCCTCTAGTTCAGCTAATATCTCCGAAAAATCACGATTTGTAGAGAATGAATAAAACTCATCTAACATGAGCTCTTTCGATATTTGTTTTTTCTCAAGAATTTCTAGAATGCCATAAAATCGATATTCAAATTGCAGCTCCATATGAAGTACTTTTTTTAAATCAGAAAGTTTGTTTACATTTTGTATTTCCATACCGGGACAGTTCTCAGTCGGTGGTGTGAGCATATAAGAAACTCGACCATTATCAAAATCAACAACCCTTCCCGCCGGAGCCATTTTGCAGATGAGGGGTTTATCGTGAGAATGAAGAGAGCAGAATCCTCTCAGTACATCATCATCTCCCATATCATTGATCAGCCAGGGACAGAAGACAAAAGGACTGGTCTTAAAGACTAGCTGCGGAGTCCAGCAATTATTTTGAACCTGTTGAAGTTCCACCAACTTTTTCTTGAAAAGATCACCTGTAGAGGGAAGTTTTAATCGCCGGGCTATTTTATAGAGATCGTAGACATTGATGTTGATCTCCATATTGCCTGTGCAACAATCACCGCAGCAGGTGCATTGGAAATGATAGATTTCATCGATGGGAGTCTGTTTCATCAGGAATCCTCCTTACCAATAATCTGAACTGAAACTTTCAAAAATAGACCTCCAGTCAATGAGAGTTCTTATTGTACATGAGAATTGGATTCTGGTAAGTAGTTTTCAGGAATTAGGGAGACCCGGACTGAATCTCCCTGATTTGCAATTTACTTTTTGGGAAGTGTTACTTCGTAGTGATTCCCCGTATCTGTATCGATAGTCATTTCAAGGTCTAGATTTGTCAGACCTTTAACAAATTCATAATCTTTACCTGTTTCTTCACAGCTAAAGGACAATTTAAGGCCACGGGTTGAGGGTGACAACTTAAAATCCTTAATAGTCTTACCGTTAAAATCGTAGAAAACACCACCATTGCTGTCGAGGATTCTGATATTATCAGTCTCGAACTCCCATGTGGCATCCCAATTGGAATCAAGCCATTTCCCTATGGGAAAATCGCCGAGATTTATACCCTCAGCATAAATAAAAGAAGTGGAAATAAAGAGAATAAGAATCAATAAATATTTTTTCACTATGAACTCCTGAATATGATTTGTATTTAGAATTATTATCCATTCCCCTGTATATTTCAATTTATTAAATTTCTGAATCAGATATAATGGCATTGAGGTTACAAAATGGAAACTATTCACCTGATATCGGGCTCACCGAGAAGACAGGTTCTTCTCAGACAGTTGGGACTACCCTTCGAGGTCAATCCTGTCGATACAGAAGAGTTTATGGATCCCGCCATGGATCCTGAAGATCTGGCAAAATCAATTGCCGAAGAAAAACTACAGGCATTTTTAGAGAGTAAATCGAAAAATGTAAAATGGGCTGTCGCCGCAGACACCTTCATTCACTTCAATGGAAAAACTATTGGAAAGCCACTGTGCAGAGATGATGCCTTGAACGAGCTCATACAATTTTCAGATAAAACACATCAGGTGTTAACCGGTATAACACTTTACTGCGGGGAGTCGGAGACAATCATCACCGAAGTGGAT
>JADGDJ010000361.1 GCA_016744925.1 Spirochaetaceae bacterium | reverse complement strand
TAAAAGACGACCAAAGTGAATATGTGAGAAGAAGTGTCGCCAATAACTTAAACGACATCTCCAAAGACAATCCGCAAGTGCTTATTGATTTAAGCGCTAAATGGCTGGGGGAGAATCTCAACAGAGATAAATTGGTTAAACACGCCTGTAGATCACTTTTGAAACAGGGGAACAGCGAAGTTTTGACTCTATTCGGCTATTCAGTTCCCGATCATCTTATTCTTTCTCATTTTGAAGCTCAGGACTCGGTAAAAATGGAAGAAACGCCTTCTTTTTCATTTATTCTTACATCAGAGAACGGGCCTCTGGGAAAACTCAGGTTGGAATATGCCATTGATTTTATGAAAAAAAATGGCAAATTATCACGGAAAGTTTTTAAAATCGGAGAAGGGGATTATCAAGTTCATTCTAAGAGTTTTAACCGAAAATATTCATTCAGATCGATAACTACCAGGGTCTATTATCCTGGTCTGCACAAACTGGCCATCCTTGTAAATGGAGTCGAATTGGCGATAAAAAGCTTCTATCTAAATATGGGTTGATATGATAGCATTTGACTATGAATGAAATTGCCATATCTATAATCATTGTACTTATATTTTTCTTTTCACCCTTAATATTATCTATTAGAGCACTTTTGAAACTGAAGAAAATTCCTCTGCTCGAAGATGAGATTCATCGTTTAAAAGATGAGATTGGGAAGTTAAAGCTTGGGGTCGTTGAGATCATACCTCCGGAAGAGATCATTGTGGAAGAACCACTGGTCAAACCAGTAGAAGTAACAAGGGCCGACCCTCCGGTCGACACAGCAAAAGTACAAGAACAATCAAATATGCCTCCCCAAAAAAAGATACGGAAAATCCGGAAAATCCGGAAATGGAACCAGGAACGGGCATTTGCATTCCTCGGAGCTATTCTGGGAATTATAGGACTCGTATTTCTCACAATGTATCTCGGTTCTGTAATCGGAATATTTTTCCGATTTATGATTATGACGGGATTTTCAGTATTACTTCTTGTCATCAGTTTCCCTTTGGGAAAACGGGATAAATGGGAAGAGCTTTCCCATATCAGTCGAAGTTTCTCAGGAGCTCTGTTCCTTTTTGCCGTATTCGCCTCAAGTACAATCGAGGGATTGAAGTGGATAAACAGTCCATTATTATCGCTGGCTGTTATTGGTACTGGAACTCTCTACAATCTGTTCCTGGGAGGTTTGTGCAGGAAAAAAGGGTATATGATCTTTCATATGGCCATCAATTTTCTCGTGATATTTCTCCTTCCCGCAGAACCTCTCGTATTCTGGCTTGCTTTTCTCCTGACACTGGGATTACAGCTCTTCGGTTTCATGCGAAAAGAGGAATTGAATTCGGGGTTGTCGCTTCTTTTATTCACATTCTACTCCATTTATTTCAAGGAATCGGCTGCGGACTTTCTCTATTTCAGCTGGTGTTTTAATATTACAGCTCTAATCGCATTCATCAATTTTTCTCTCTACGAAGATAAAGTCTCTAAACTAAAAAAGACTATTTCTTATGCGGTTCCTATTCTATGGATTGGTACTGCAGCCTATTTAGGTGAATCAAATTGGGAATCGGTGATACCACTTTTCGCTGGAGTTTTAACGGGAGTCCTTATTCGTTTTGGTAAAAACAGAGATTTAAAAAAACTGATATTCTGGCCACTACAGCTGTTAATTTCGGGAATACTGCTAATACTCGCTTCGGAATCGGGTACGCAATACTGGTTGGTCCTTTTGTACATCGAGAGTAGCTTATTCATCTATTGGGCGATCAATGAGCAGGAGTATAAATCTCCTCCTCTTCTGCTCAATTATCTCATCCTTGTCGGTGCTGTTCTGTATATGTACTTTTCAGAAAATCTCGTGATCAACATTTATTCTATGGCAAATCGTATTCTCCTTGTTATCAGCTCGTCTTATTTCATGTTAAGAGTTTCTGAAGAGCCGAAGGGGAAAAATAAAGATTTTTTCACATTACTCAACATCTTTCAGGTTATGGTAGCTCTATTTGCATTCCTACTCAGCTTCAACATCGGGGGAAATGTAACTGTACAGGCTATCTTCTTTTTCTCCGGGTTATCGTTGCTCGTCTTGTTTATTTCCAATAAAAAGATATTGCCTATAAGAAGTTATGGAATCTGGGGAGTCTTATTGATTCCTCTCATTATGGTCATCGCCAAATTATTCAATGAATCGGACATTAGTTTTACATCATCTATTCTTTTCATTATTCCTCTTTTGATTCTCTCTTTCATACCTATTGTTTACAATAAATTGAAGAAGACACTTAAAACACCTAATCCGGGCGCTTATGTCTTTTCATTTGTGTTGATATTCTTTTTTTATTTTCCCTTCAAACAGATCTCAACTATTCTGCCGGGAGTTCTTCTACTTCTTGCGGCTTTTGCCTATTATCTCTGGTGGGATAATCGCGAGGACAGAGATTTTCAAGTTTCAGGAACCATTTTCCTACTTCTCTTTTTTCTACGGCATATCACTCATAATCTGCAGTTAGAAGAGTATTTTGGATATATAAATATCCGACTGTTGATCGAGTTGAGTTCACTTCCTGTAATGTATCTTTATATGAAAAGTTCCCGATGGAATGAGAAACTGCATATTTTTCAGAAAACGGCATTCATTGTGAGCTGGTTGATGATATTGGTCATGATTTTCTCCCATAGCAATAGAAATGTGCTCTCTATGGTTTTTCAACTCTCCACAGTTCTTCTGCTCTATATAGACAGGAAAAAATATATGGAAGGCTATCCATTGCTTTCTCTGGCCTTTGTACATTTAATATTTGCTCAGGTTAATCTGGCCCTTAATACCCATCCCTCATTTCCATTTCTGCCGGGAGTACTTCAGAATCCCTGGATATTCGGATTCGTGAACCTGGGAACATCAGTCTTTGTCATTTTCCTTTTCTTCAAACATCTGGAGCAAGAGCAGAGCGAAGTTTTCCCAATTTTCTCTCGGCTTAAAAAGTTAACATCCATGGTTATGGAGAAAAAAAATCTTTCTCTGCTAATCCCCTTATTTGTCAGTCTGGGGCTGTTTTTCAATTGGACACTGGAAGAAACAGCTCTTACCATAGCTTTATTC
>JADGDJ010000360.1 GCA_016744925.1 Spirochaetaceae bacterium | reverse complement strand
ACTCGCAGCTTCGAACAATAAATCCCCCCAAGCGAAGCGCGTCATATAACAAATCAAATGACCGAGACTCGCAGCTTCGAACAATAAATCCCCCCAAGCGAAGCGCGTCATATAACAAATCAAATGACCGAGACTCGCAGCTTCGAACAATAAATCCCCCCAAGCGAAGCGCGTCATATAACAAATCAAATGACCGAGACTCGCAGCTTCGAACAATAAATCCCCCCAAGCAGCGCGCTAGCAAACAAGTTAACTGAAGCTCGACTCTGACGTACTGCTTGATAAAATCTTACATAATTAAGAAAGCAAAAGAAAAGCGCAGTGAAAGATATTGATAAATAATAAGAAAGAGATATATAATGGATTTACTTGGGGATAGCTGTTATTAACATGTACCCGCTGAGAAGTAAAGGAGTTACAACTGATGAATGCCGGCTTGACAGAACGAGAAAAGAAAATTCTGCATATTCTGATGGAGGGAAAAAATCCTTCGGTCAATGAAATCAGTGATTTACTTCAGGTTTCAAAAGTGACTATCCGCAGTGATTTTTCCTCTTTGGAAGAGAAAGGGCTTATTGTCAGAACCAGAGGTGGCGCTTTCCCCGCCTTTCATCCCGATATTCTTGAGAGTCAGAAAAACGCCATCGAAGAGAAACACAGCATCGCCAAAGCTGCCGCCGCAATGATTCACGATGGTGATACAGTCATGATCAATGACGGAACGACCTCTTCATTAATCCCCAAATACCTTCTCGGTAAGAGAGATATTCATATAGTTACCAATTCGACTCTCTTATTTACTTATGCCAGAATCAATCCGTCACTCAATCTGACACTGGTCGGAGGAACATTTCAACCATCTTCCGAAGCTTTGGTGGGGCCGGTCTCGCTTGTAGATCTGGAAAATTTTCATGTGAAATATGCTTTTGTCGGAACCAGTGGTTTTTCCCTTGAAACAGGGATGACAACCCATCTGGTCGAAGGAGCCGAGATAATTAAAAAAATGAATCAGCAGGCAGAGCATATTATATTAACAGCAGATTCCACCAAATATGGAAAAAACGGTTTTGTAAAAATCCTCTCTCTGGATCATCTCGATACTATCATCTGCGATAGTGGTCTTGACGACTCTGTCGCAACGAGAATACGAGAGAGCGGGACTGAATTAAAACTAGTTTAGCAAGTATGTTATAGAGTTTTTTTGAATATATATCTATTTGATTATATCAAAAAATCATAAAAAACCTTAGGAGAAATAGTAAAAAATGAAGAATGATACTTATTCTAAACTCGCGGCAGACACTATTCGTGTTCTCTCAGCAGAGGCTATTCAGCAGGCAAACTCAGGTCATCCGGGTATGCCCATGGGATGCGCAGACTTCGCTTATACCCTGTGGAAAAAATACCTTCGTCACAACCCCAAAAATCCTACATGGATAGGACGGGACAGGTTTGTACTTTCAGCGGGACACGGTTCCATGCTTTTATACTCTCTGCTTCATCTTTTTGAATATGGATTGTCTATTGAGGAAGTGAAAAATTTCAGACAGCTTGGAAGCTTGACTCCCGGGCACCCCGAATTCGGCCATACAGCCGGAGTTGATTGTACAACGGGACCTCTTGGAAGCGGATTTGCTTCTGCTGTAGGTATGGCCATTGCTGCTAAAAACTTTTCCGCTAGAACAGGTCTGGATAAATCGAACTTATTAAAAGATCAAAAAGTATATGTTATTTCCGGAGACGGCTGTATGCAGGAGGGAACTACTTCCGAAGCGGCTTCACTGGCAGGGCATCTCAAACTGGATAATCTTGTTGTATTTTATGATGATAACAGCATTACCATCGAAGGGAATACCAATAAATCATTTACAGAAGATGTGGCAAAGAGATTTGATGCCTATGACTGGCGAGTCATTGAAGTTGAAAATGCCAATGATCTCGACCAGGTGGATAAAGCTCTTGCCGAAACCGGAAACGGTGATGGAAGACCAACATTAATTATCGGTAAGACCACAATCGGTTTTGGTTCACCCAATAAAGGTGGTTCGCCTAAAGCACATGGTGAACCTCTCGGAGCTGAAGAGCTTGCGGCTACAAAAAAAGCCCTGGGCATTCCCGAAGAAGCGTTTACGGTCAGCGAAGATGTAAAAGCTGAGATTCACAAACGTGTGGTAGAACTGGAAGAGGAAGCGAAAAAATGGGATGGAGAATATGAGTCCTATAAAAAAGCCAATCCTGATAATGCATCCATTATAAAATCTCTTGTTGAAAAGACAATCCCTGATAATCTTCTCGAAGAACTGCTAAAAGTCGCTCCTGTGGATTCTCCCATTGCCACCAGAGCTTCAGGTGGTAAAATTCTTCAAAAGGTTGCAGAACTTGTACCTGCTTTATTCGGTGGTGCGGCAGACCTTGCTCCTTCGACCAAAACAGACATTCAGAATGAAGCTAGTTTTCTACCGGGATCCTATGAAGGACGAAACTTCCATTTCGGTGTAAGAGAGCTTGGAATGGCTATGGTTGCCAATGGTATGGCGCTCTACGGAACAGGAATTCCCTATTCGTCTACATTCTTTGTATTTTCCGATTATATGAAGCCGGCCATCAGATTGGCAGCCCTTCAAAGTCTAAATGAGATTTATATATTCACACACGATTCATTCTTTGTCGGTGAAGACGGACCTACCCATGAACCGATAGAGCAGCTTCCCATGCTCAGAAGCATTCCCGAGATGATCGTAATTAGACCGGCAGATGCCAATGAAGCGGCTCATGCCTGGAATACTGCAGTGAGAACTGATGGACCTGTAGCTCTGATTATGACAAGACAGAACCTGGCTCCTCTCACTCCTGAAATGGCTGGGAAAATCGATATGTCAAAAGGAGCTTACGTTCTCAGTGAAGATGCGGGATATGAAATGATTCTCATAGCCACTGGATCCGAGGTCAATTTGGCTCTTGAATCAGCGGATATGCTCAGAAAAGAAGGCAAGAAAGTGAGAGTCGTCTCAATGCCTTCCAGAGAGATCTTTGAAAAACAGGAAAAAGCCTATAGAGATTCTGTACTGCCAATAAGTTGTGTTAAAAGGGTTTCTATTGAAGCGGCAACAACTTACGGATGGGGGAA
>JADGDJ010000116.1:10726-14485 GCA_016744925.1 Spirochaetaceae bacterium | reverse complement strand
TTTGCTGTTGAATTCTCTGAAGATGGAAGCGCCTATATTGAATCCCTGTCCTTCGTATGAAGAAATACTCAGTGTGGATAAATTGTCCGATGTAATATTGGAAAATCCATATCCACTTTCAAGTTGTAATGATAAAGGAATATATTCAGTCTGCTTAATGACGATGAGATTGTATACAAAATTGAAATTCCATACAGTACTGTCATATCCGCTGATTGTTCCATTTTCCCGGTTGAGTTTAAAACCGAAATCCATTTTTCCACCAATGGAATATGCCGCAGATAATCCGACTGCATCGAGGCCATCAGCAGAGATGAAAGTATCGAAACCGAAAGATGATCCACCGATTCCGTCTTCAAGGTAGCGGCTTTGGGAATATGCGGTTACAGATAGGCAAAAAAATAAAATAAAAAAAACTATTGTACTATTTAATTTTTTGTATTTCATAATATGAAACCTCATATATTAAATACTATGCTGATTGAGATTTAACGTCAAGATTAATCGTTTTACGAATGCTTTTGCGAAGCTTACAAATTCGTAGCAGCCCACAAAGCCGCTTGCAATCTATTCTGAACACTTATCTTCTTAAAGATATTGTACATATGTGTCTTAACAGTATTTGTACTTATACAAATTTTATTAGAAATTTCATCATTAGATGATCCCATACTGACAAGTGTAAGTATCTCAATTTCTCTTGGTGTCAAAGATGTTTTTTCAGCAATGGCATCCTGCTTCTCTTCAAAACTGTCAAAGACATATTTTAGTAATATTTCCCTGGAAATCCAGATCTCTCCACTGAGAATATATCTAATCCCTTTCAGGAATATTTCAAATTGATCATCTTTGTAAAAAAACCCCCGTATCTTTTTTGCAAGAGCTTTTTTTTCAACACCGGCATTTTCCTGAAGGTTAAAGAGAGCTATTAGGCATTTTGATAATCTTTCATTCGTGACAATGCTTTTCTGAATCTCTTCAAAACTCTGATGTTCGCTATCTATGAGAATCAGCAGGTTTTCATCTTCTTCGATATGATCAAGCTTCAAGTTTGCTGGAAAACTTTGAAGTTCCTGATCGTATATAGAACATTCTATTCCAATCTCTTTCTTAATCACATAGAGGAGGAATTCATTTTGTAGTGTCAAAGGTCCTATTATAAAAACCCTTGTGTTTTGAAAGTTCTCTTTGTTACCGGACATAATAATAAAATAATAAATTATGCCCAGTAAGTTTTCAACTCTTTTTATCAAGTTGAGGACTTAAAATATCATGCTTTACAACATATTATTTTTAAATAGAGTATCATTAGTATTGGTATAACTTAAGAACTTTTTAATTCAGAGGACAAAACATCTCTGTAAATGTTATTGCAGAATGATGTTGAATCATCAAGCAGAGGTTCATTACCACAGAGAAAATTGGTCAATCATGAGGTATATTAAGTATACAAGTCCTTTTGATGTTTTTGTTTTGGAATAACCTAAAATGGTAATAAACGATCGGAGGAACTGATCGATCCACCTGGGGGAAAAATGAAAAAATCAGCAATGATATTCTCTCTACTATTCAGTTATTGTTTATTCGCACAACAGTTTACCATGCCGGGAACAGAAGAGGATAGTTCTGTAGACACAATACAGTATCTTCCCCAGGCGATCCTGCCAGTTACGGCGCTTGAAGATACAGCAGATAATTTGCAGTTGGCCATCTCCAACAGGCAGTATCCCGTTACCCCGGGAGATGTCTACACACTGACATTTCTACTGGCGGGTGAAACTGTCTCAAATGTTTTGTTAGTCGAGAGTGACTATACAATAAACATGACTATATTCGGTAAGTTGAATGCAGCGGGTATGACCTTTGCTGGATTGAAACCGTTAATCGAGCAGAGAATTGCTGACGCCTACCCCAGAAGTCTCCCGGCTCTGACCATTACTTCCGTAGGTGTTTTTCAAGTGCCAATAAGCGGCGAGATCCCCCAATCCATATATGTAACTGTCTGGGGATTATCGCGACTTAGTGAGTTGCTTGAGGGGAATTTGGGTGATTATTCTTCAGTGAGGGATGTTGAAATTATTTCCGGATACGGAGTTTCCAACAAATACGATCTCCTGCTGGCATTGAATCAGGGGGATCTGGCTCAGAATCCCACAATCCGTCCTGATGATACGATTATTATCAATAGAATCAGCAGGGAAGTACAGATTCGAGGTGAAGTTTACAAGCCCGGTGTCTATCAGCTTCTCGATGGCGATACCATAGAAGATGTGCAGCTCTTTACTGGAGGTTTTACACCCATGGCCAATGGTACAAGAATACGCATCGACCGTTATACGGGAATTAATCCCCGATCGTTTTTTCTCAACAGCGAGGAATATAATAAAGGTGTGGAGTTTCTCGATGGTGATGTCGTCACCATTCCTTCAATCATAAGAGTTCAACCCGTTGTGTATATCGAGGGTGGTATTAGCGGACGTGAGGAAGTTCTCGCTGTGGGCGCTGAGATCATTGAAGAATATGACAGGATTACCTATCCGTTTAATCAGGGAGAGACACTCTACGATGTTCTCGATTCTCTGAGGGATTCCTTTGCACCCTTTGCATCTCTGGAAAACGGATATGTATTGCGAGATCAGGTTCCTATAGCTGTGGATATGCAGAGACTGATCTACAGTTACGACACGGATGATGATGTGGTCCTCAAAGCCTTTGATCAAATTATTATTCCCGTAGACAAACCAATTATATACGTCACTGGTGCGGCGAATTTTCCGGGACCTTTCCCCTATAGCCCCAATGCGGATTATCTCTATTACGTTAATCAGGCGGGGGGATTTGATAATTTGAGAAATAAAAATGGTAAGGTGATTATTACAGATGAGGGGGGAACGAGGAAAAGCGAACTGGACCCCATTCATCCCGGTGATACGGTGAATGTGCTGTCCAATGATTTTTTATACAATTTTAATCAGTATTTTCCAGCGATCATAACCGGTCTTGGTTTGATTACTACCATGATTACTATAACGACTGCAATCCAGAACGGATCATCATCGGAGTAATTCCCTGTCTATACATTCCATGTTAAATACCAGCCTGTATCCGGATCTGCCGTAGTATCCAGGCTGGAGTGTATCTCTGATTCCGATCCGTCAAAATCAACTGCCGCCACACCAAAATCCCAACTTCCACTTCCCAGTACACTGTATTCAACAGAGAATTCAGCGATGGAGTTTTCTGTTGAATCGAGCAACAACCACACAGTACTGTCATGGGTTTTATGATAGAGATTGAAATAGTCAACCGATGAGTCTGAATCATAATCCCATTCGAGTGTCATTGATGTTTCGGAATAGCTTATCTCTTCAGCTGAAAAACTATCTGATAAGGTTCTGTTCATTGTGGGCATGGTACATGACGATAAGGTGAATAAAATCGACGACCATAATAAAATACTGTTTCTTTTATCAATTTGCACTATTTCCTCCCAGAGCAAAGTAATAGTTAATAACTACTACTATTGTATTAGTAAAAAACTAACACTATTATTATTGTAAAGGCTATGTTGCTCATATCATGGGCTTTAATATAGTACTTTATGGTCAAAAAACTAATGAATCGGCAATAATTATAAATATCTATGTTTTTTTATAGTATTATGGATTTCTAGTAAAAATGAGATAAATTATTGTCATCATAAATGCTTTTAAGTATTTGATATCATTACAGGCTTACCCGTGAAACACACAGCTATAC
>JADGDJ010000116.1:0-10716 GCA_016744925.1 Spirochaetaceae bacterium | reverse complement strand
CGTAGGAGGTTCTTATTATATTGGCTTTTGATGTCAGTTTCACTTCGTTCGAATATCCATAGAGTTTCTGCAAAGCGTCAATTGTTAAAATAACTTCAATTATGAGGTCTGAGTTTTGAGAAAAGTCTTTATCTTGCGTTTTGATAAAGGCTCCTCCCGATGAAATATCATGAGCTACAGATTGTATCAACGGTAAAGCATCACTGTGGTGATGATCCAGGTAGAGCTTTGCCGGAGCATCAAGAATAAATCTTTCAAATTGTCTCAACTCTTTCATATCTTAAATAATACCCTGATTTTATGCCCATTTAAATGGAAAAGAAGTATGAAATTGGAGGAACAATTGGTAAGTCATTTTCATGCGTGTATTAGGTATTTTTTTATATAGTACTAGTACATGAAAACTATTTTTTTCTACAACTTTTTTGCCGCCCAGAGGGCTGCCTGGATTCTATTCTGGACATCAATCTTCTTAAATATATTATAGAGGTGTGTTTTGACTGTATTGGTGCTGATAAAGACCTTATCGGCGATTTCATCATTGGTTGCGCCCATACTGACCAGTGTGAGAATTTCGATTTCTCTTTTTGTCAGATTGTCATTTCGGTTGATACCTCTTTTTCTGTTACTAGAGTCATCAAATATATATTGCAGCAGTGTTTCTCTGGATATCCAGACTTCATTGCGCAGGATTGCCTTAATTCCCTTTAAAAAGGTATCTAGATGATCGTCTTTATAGAATATTCCCCGGATCTGCTTGGAAAAAACATCTTTATCGACTGTTGTGTGTTCATTAACATTGAACAGAGCTATCTTACTATTGCTGCAGTCATTATTATTAGATATTTCCTTTGTAATATTTTTAAAACTGTGTATTTCCCGATCTATAAGGATTATAGACTTGCCGAGTTGTGAGGGATTGAATTGACTGTCATTGAGCAGTTTGACAGGAAATACATCTAATTCCTGATCAAAAATGTGACAATTTACATTTATCTCTTTATTTATCATATAAGTGATGAGGTCGGTTTGCAGGGATAATTGACTCAAAATAAAGATGTGTTTGTCTGTATTTTTATCGATGTTATTATACATGATATTATTAATACTAGTGTCTTACTTCTGAATCAACAAGGTCTTTTTTTAAAGGAAGTTCCTGGAGTTCCCTCCGAAGGAAAGATTATATATTTATGACAAAAAAAAACTCTCTTATATTAGAGCTTAAATATTTTGTCGTTCTTAAAATTGTATGCATTTCGAAGATCAACAATCAGTTTTGCCTGTAACAGTATATTTTCATAATTAAAACTGCTATGTTTTGTTGTAATAACAATACAGTCGGCATTTACAAGTACTGCATCTGTTAGTATAACACTGTCCAGAGAATGATCCTTTTGAGTTTTTATAGAGGAAATATAAGGATCATGGTATGAAACTATTCCTCCTTTTCTTATAACTTCGTCCATTATTTTTAAGGCGGGGGATTCTCTCTCATCAGCTATATCAGATTTATAGGCAACACCAAGAAATAGAATCTTGGAACCATTTAAAGCTTTTTTCTGTTTGTTTAAGGCAAAATTAATTCGAACCATCATACGACTTGGCATTAAGTTATCGATCTGTCCTGCAGTGCTAATCATTGTCAGGTCAAAATTAAATCCTTTGGCTATGTGCTCTAAATAGAATGGATCCAAGGGTATGCAATGCCCTCCAATACCCGGTCCGGGATAAAAGGGTTGGAATCCATACGGTTTAGTGGCTGCCGCATCTATGACCTCCCATATATTTATATGCATTCTGTGGGACAATAATGCTAATTCATTAATAAGTGAGATATTTACAAGTCTGTATGTGTTTTCAAGTATTTTGACCATTTCTGCAACACGAGGAGAAGAAACGGGATAAACTTCAGATATAGCCAGCGAATAAAGAGCTATTCCAATTTCCTGTCCTTCTAAACTCATGGCTCCCATGACTTTGGGTGTATTCCTTGTTTTAAATTCAATATTGCCGGGATCAACTCTTTCTGGGCTGAAAGCTAACCAGAAATCTGATTCTCCTTTTAAGCCTGACTCTTTTTCCAGGATAGGGAGAATAAAATCCTCAGTTGTTGTCGGGTAGGTTGTACTTTCCAGACAGATAAAAGAGTCCACCTTTATATTCTGCCCGACAGATCTGCAGGAGTCTTCTATAAATTCCATATTTGGTTTTTTAAACTTATCCAGAGGGGTAGGGACACATATGATTATGGCATCACATTTTTTAATATTTGTGAAATCAAGGGTGGCGCTAAGCATTCCTGAAGAGACACATTTTTGAAGCTCATTTTCATCAACATCTGCTATATAATTCTGACAATTATTAACTTTTTCAACTTTCACTTCACTTTTTTCAAATCCGATCACATCAATTCCGGTAGATGCAAAGGTCACTGCTAAAGGTAATCCTACATACCCAAGACCGACTATCCCTATTGTAACTTCTTTGTTTTTAATTTTGCCCAAAAGTGATCTGCTGTTCAATTTATTCCATCCTTAAGATCTCAGTATCAAATTTTTGAAAATAACAAATTAATGAAGTGTGAAAAGCATAAGATAAACTATAATAATATTATAAAGATCTAATTTTTAAATAACAAATTTTATTTAATTTTTCCAAAATTTTACTGAATACTTAGAGGCTAGCTATGTGTGGTATTTGCGGAGTTGTAAACCTTAGAGATAATCCCTCACCTTCACCTGAATTGATAATCCGGATGATACAATCTCTCACACATAGAGGACCTGATTCTTGTGGTTATTATAGAGATAAAAGGGCAATACTAGGGCATTCCCGTTTAGCAATAATTGATCTGGAATTAGGTGTTCAGCCTCTTTCAAATGAAGATGAAACTCTTTGGATTACTTTTAATGGAGAAATCTTTAACTATGTTGAGTTAAGAGATGAACTTCTTTTGTGTGGCCATAAATTTAGAACCCAAAGTGATACAGAAACGATCCTTCATGCCTGGGAAGAGTGGGGTGAAAATAGCTTTAGTCATTTTAATGGTCAATGGGCTTTAGCTATATGGGATGTAAAAAGAAAGGAACTGATATTATCACGTGATAGATTTGGGATTCGTCCCCTCTATTATACGATCAATAATAATCGTTTCATTTTTGGATCAGAGATTAAAGCTATATTTTGTGATAATAGAGTTTCCCGCGAATTCAACCCTGCCGGGATGGGAGAGATATTTACTTTCTGGAGTACTGTGGCACCTCTTACAGTCTATAAAAATATATACGAAATACAGCCAGGACATTTTATCGTATTAAAAAATGGAAAATTTTTAAGTAAACCTTATTGGTCTATTTCCTTTCCATCAAACTCAGAATTATTGAATAAGAGATCCGTGAAAACTATGGACGAATATGCTAATGAATTAAAAAAACATCTCGCAGAGGCAACTCTTTTGCGATTTACCAGAAGTGATGTCCCTGTTGGCGCTTATTTATCCGGTGGAATAGATTCGTCAATAGCGGCATTCATAGTATCTCAATATACAAATAGTAAATTAAATACATTTTCTTTAAGATTTGTTGATAGTGAGTTTGATGAGGGAATTTATCAGAAGGAAATGTCTGAAAGACTGGGAACAGAGCATCATAATGTTAAAGTATCACGTCGTGACATTGGTGAAATCTTTCCGGAGGTTATCAGGCATGCAGAACGACCAATTTTACGAACAGCTCCGGCACCTCTTTTTCTTTTATCCCGTTTAGCCCGAAATTCCGGATATAAAGTTGTTGTTACCGGCGAGGGTGCCGATGAAATCTTTGGTGGATATGATATCTTTCGAGAGGCTAAAGTCAGGAGATTCATCGCACAAAATCCTGATTCTCCTAAAGTTCAAACTTATTTAAGTCAATTGTATCCCTGGATGCAAAGGGCACCAGGGAACGTTCCAGCTTTTGCCAGATCATTTTTTAGCAAAGATCTTAATTTACAAGATGATTTTTTTTCACATAGACCGAGGTGGGACTCCTCTTCAGTGATTATGCAGATGTTTACGGAAGATTTTAAAGAATTATTAGATTTTAATTCTGTAGAGAGAGGCTTAATGCATCAGATCCCGGAGGACTTTAAAAGCTGGTCATCTTTAAACCGGGATCAGTGGCTTGAATATAAAACGCTGCTATCCGGCTATATCCTCTCTGCTCAAGGGGATAGGATGCTTATGGCTAATTCTGTGGAGGGGAGATTTCCCTTTCTTGATTCTAACCTCGTTGAGTTTGCCAATACTCTACCTGATAGTGTAAAATTAAGAGATCTTAAGGAAAAATATGTATTAAAGAAAGCATTTTCTGATTTAATACCAAATTCTATATTAAACCGATCGAAGCAGCCTTATCGTGCTCCCGATGCTCAAAGCTTCTTTTTTTATAAAGACAAGTTAGGATGGCTTGATGAAGTAACTTCTCAATCTTTTGTTAAAGAAGCAGGAGTCTTTAATCCTCTTGCAGTCACCAGACTTATGGATAAATGTACGAAAAGAGAGGGTATGAAAATGAGTAATACTGATAATATGAGGGTTGTAGGTATTTTATCGACGATGCTCAGTTATAAGTATTTCATTAAAAGTGGGCATTGTTCATTTAACGAACTTCCCGAAAATATGCTGATTATTGATAGAAGCTAGCTTATATTTTTTTTTAATAAGATATATTTAGATATATTATTCAAAGAATCAAGGTTTTCAGGGAGAAGTTCAAAATCTTCAATAATAATCTCATATTTGTCTTCTATAAATTCAACAAGTTCTAGAATCCCCGTTGAATCGAGTATTCTGTTTTCCATAAAAGAATCCTCTAACCCAACCATTCCTAATTTATTACCGAATAGAAAATTATCAATTATAAAACTCTGTACACTGTTAATTATCATTTCCTTTTTTTCAATTCCAGCTTGTGTCATCCCTTCTCCTAGTCTATTTTAGAAATGAATGTTAAAAGTTTTTCTGCGACGATTTCCCCTGCTTTTTTGTTGAGATGTCCTCCGTCTTCAGTATACCCGGGAAAAAGACTATAATATATTTTTCCATTTATTGTATGAACAGTCCGAGTTCCATCAGGTCTGGTTGATTCTATCTCTGCAAGATCAAAGACATGGATATAGTTTTTTCTAATAAGTTCATTAAATTTTTGACGATTAAGATTATCTGTATATCCCCGAACTTCTCTACCTAATATTTTTTTAATAATAGCTTTAATACCTTTTTGCTGAGTTGTAAGGGGAACTGTGAAATGAATAAATGTTATTTTAGGGAACTTTTTATGCAATTTGTTATATGTATCGAAATAGTGATTAAATAGTAAGTCAATTTCTGATGCACTATTTATATCTACATAACAAAGTTTCAAAAAGGCAATATCAATATTCTCTCCAATATCTTCTGTCAGCTTTTTAGAAAAATCATCAATTTTAAGTAATGGTTTTGTATTCTCTCCTATTTTTGAATGAGAAAAAACCGGAATGTTGAATTGAAACTGTTCGTCTAATTCCTGTATGTTTATTTTCTCAGCTATATCAGAAATCCCATTGAGGATATTGTGTCCAACAGACATATGCGCAAAATATATTTTTTTCTGTTTCACTCGTTCAACTATTTTTTCAGATAAAACTTCACTTGTTGAACTTTGTTTCATATCGTCCTCACCCCTGCATGTTGTAAAAGATATTACAAAGAGTATGACACTAAATAATCTTATAAAAATATTTGTATTATTCATAAGTTCATTATAATTATAGGTGTCCAGAATGATTTCATCAAATTAAGTTTTTTATAAAATATTGTCAGGAGATTTTATGCAGATTCATCAGCTATTGGAAAACGCTTTTATGAAATTCCCTGAAAGAAAGGCTGTTTGGGATAAAGGACGTTGGTACACTTATAAAGATCTGAATAATTCAGTGGACTCAGTAGCGGCCTATTTATTAAGGATAAAGATTCAAAGAGGGGATCGGGTTGCGGTTCTCCTTGAAAATTCATTTTATTATATAGTCGTTTATTTTGCGATATTAAAGGTCGGTGCAGCTGTGGTAAGCCTCAATACGGAGACAAATCCAGATGAATTATTGTATTTATTAGTAGATTCTGATTCTAAATGTCTTATCACACAGACTAAAATTACAAAAGAAGTCATTCCAGCATTGAGAAGTTGCCCTTTAGTAAAAAACCTGATTTTAACAGATAGTACACAATCATTACTACCGGTTATTGCAAATGTCAAAGTTGAATCTATAGATTTAATAATGTCACAATTTGAAACACCGGTTTTTATACGTTCTATTGATATTGATCTTGCAGAAATAGTCTACACATCCGGTAGTACGGGCAAGTCTAAGGGCGTGATGTTGAGCCATTTAAATCTTATTTCAAATATGCGTTCTACCTGCAACTATCTTAAATTAACCGAAGATGACAGAGTCATGGTTATTCTTCCATTTTATTATATATATGGAAAATCCCTTTTATTGACTCATATAATGACGGGAGCTTCTTTGGTCATTGATAACGGGTTTGTCTATCCTAATACTGTTCTTAAGACAATGGAAAAAACAAAAGTCACGGGATTTGCTGGTGTTCCTTCTACATTTTTAATTTTACTGAACCGTTCCTCTCTTAAAACAACAAAGCTGGTAAAACTGAGATATGTAACTCAGGCAGGAGGGGCTATGGCTCCTGCTGTACAGAAACAGGTTGTAGAGGCTTTTTCTCCTGCTCAGATTTTTATTATGTATGGTGCAACTGAAGCGGCACCCAGGCTTTCTTATCTTGATCCGGGGTTCTTATTTTCAAAATGGGGATCTATTGGTATTCCTGTAGATAATGTGGATTTAAAGATTTGTGATTCTGAAGGAAATGAAGTTCCTCATGGTGAGGTCGGTGAGATAACTGCTCGTGGCTCCAATATCATGCAGGGGTATTGGAAGGATCCTGAAGAAACGAATAAAGTTCTTCGCCACGGAATGTACTATACGGGAGATATTGGAAGAGTAGATGAAGACGGTTTTTTCTATATAGTAGGAAGAATAAACGATATGATAAAAGTGAAAGGTTATCGGGTCGGTGCGAAAGAAATTGAAGAAGCTATTCTGGACATCGACGAAGTCCATGAGACAGCCGTAATTGGCGTTGAAGATCCTATACTTGGTGAAGCTATTCTGGCATTGATTATTGCGAAAGATAAAGAATGGCATGATGTTGAAAAAATACGATATCACCTTAATAGAAAATTAAGTCTAATAAAACAACCTAAGTTTATAGAATTTCGCCATTCTTTTCCTAAGAATAAATCAGGAAAGATAATGAAAGCGACTTTAAAGAAAAATGAATTGAAGAGATGGGAGAGTCAATAACATGTCAGAAATATTCTCAGCAGAAAATTTAATTATTGACCCCGAAAAGGAAACAAGAAATATTACTGATTTTATAATTGAAACCCTAACTGGAAAATTAAAAAGAAAGGGAATTATTGTTGCATTATCAGGAGGAATTGACAGCAGTACTGTTGCCGGGCTCTGTGTAAAGGCTTTGGGAAAGAACCGTGTTTTTGGTCTATTAATGCCTGAAAAACACTCTTCTGATGATACTCTTTCATTAAGTAAATCTGTTGCGGAGAAATTGGGAATTTCTTATGAGATAATTAATATAAGCCCAATTCTCGAATCTGTAGGCTGTTATGAAAAACAAAATGAAGCATTTAGAAAAGTGATTCCTCAATTTAATTCTAAGTGGAAAGCAAAGATAGTTCTACCCAGCGTTATTGATTCAGATTCGTTAAGATTATTTTCTATTGTTGCACAGAGCCCTGATGGAGAGATTGTAAAAAAAAGGTTGCCATATAAAGCGTACCTGGAATTAATTGCAGCTACTAACTTTAAACAAAGAGTTAGAAAAATGCAGGAATATTATCATGCTGATAGATTAAACTATGCGGTCTCCGGGACTCCCAACAGACTCGAATATGATCAGGGGTTTTTTGTAAAACTCGGTGATGGTGCTGCTGATATTAAGCCTATAGTTCATCTATATAAGACTCAGGTCTATGCAATGGCTGCTTATGTTGGTGTTCCTAAAGAGATTTTAAGAAGACGTCCTACAACTGATACTTATTCTATGCCTCAGGGACAGAATGAGTTTTATTTTTCATTGCCCTATGACAAGATGGACCTCTGTTTATATGGCTTGAATAACAATATTCCCAATGCAGATGTGGCAAAAGCCACTAATTTAACTATTGATCAATTAAAAAGAGTCTATGCTGATATTGAGCAGAAAAGAAGGTCAACAAAGTATTTACATCTGGAGCCCCAGATATTTTAGAACTTTTAGGAGGTATTCCTCAAGAAGAATTCGAAATGATGTATTATGAAAGTACAAGAGCACCAGCCCTAGTTGCCGGATTCAAATAAATCAGTCTCCGGGATTCCCGGTGTGGTTTACTACATATCGAACAATATTATTAATATATTCCAAAGATCTTGTACGCTCCCTGCTTAATTGCTCATTTACGGTTTCCCAGTTAATCTTATTCGCGGCTTCATCAATACCTGTCGATACATCATCAACCATTTTCTTTTCTAATCCCACACATCCCAACAAACTGGATATACGACTATTAAAACGGCCTGGAATGACAGATACAAATGGTACATTCAGGTTTACCGAGAAAGCTGTTCCATGAAACGAGCTAACAACTGCAAAATCGGCATTCAAGAATAAAGAAAGAAATTTCTCAGGAGAAGCAAAGTAAATCGCTTTGTTACATTTTACACTGGATGAAAACCACCTCGGAGTCACAAAGTAAACCTTAAGCTCGAGTTTTTCAGCAATTTGTTTAGCGACCTCCGAAACTAAAAACTTTCTGTCTCTTTCCACTGAATATACCAACAAATACGGCTCGGTCTTAACAAAAGGTTTATCTTTTACAACCCCCTCCCACATCGTCCGGTTGAAAAGAAGAGTAGGATCCAAAACCGTAAGAACATTATTAACGCCCTCTTCTTCTAGCAACTTCTGTCCTGAATATTCTCGAGTCGCAATGTAATCATATTTACTAAGCAACTGAACCATTTCATCTTTGTATTGTTCTGGAATCTGATCAATCCCAATACTAGCAGCATATGCATACCTTAGAGCCTCTTTATCTGCATAATCAAGAAAAAACGCTCGATCAATTCCTTGATTATGTATAGGATTCCAAACCTGATCGCTGCCGGTAATATAAATATCAGCTTTTGGCGGAGCTTTCTGTAATTCATCTAATGATCGATATTTCTTTGAAACGGGCATTCTTGAAGTCAAAAACGACTTACAATTTCTCAGCGAGAAAACATCAATGCACAAGCCATATACAACCGCTCCGACTCCTTTTATGCCACCACCATGTTTATTCCACCTTCGTTTAGAAGTCTGAGTCCATGAAGATATTGGCCGCACATAGTTTACATACTCAACGAACACACCCTGCTTTTCAAGTATCCGACCTAGTGCATAGGCTTGCAAATACGAGCCAAAATTCGTCACATCTAATATCGTAATAATGGAAGCTTTTTTGATAAATGATGAACCTTCATCTTGGTTCTCATTGGTCATAACAGTTTCCTTATATAAAATGATCCGGGTTCATTTTCAGGAGTTAATCTAGGGCATTTATTTTTTAATTTACTATACTTTTTATGATGTAAAAAATTTAATGCTCCAATAATTTCCCAATTACTGTTTGATGTAAGAAATGCCTCTAACAAATATTGTTCATTCCAGAATCTGACTTCATCAATTACCCATTTTTCCGGATAATCTCTAGGAGAAAACGTATCATGAATATGGACAATTACACCTGGATTTAATGTTGGTAATAACTCAAGATATACAAATAAAACATCACCTTGCGGGCGTATAATATGTGATGAATCAATAAATAAAATATCGTTATTTTCCAATCGATTAAATATCGATTTATCAACATGTTCAACTTTTTCTCTAATAATTTCAATATTTAATTCTTCCAGCCAAGGCATTTCATATGGCTCAATACAAATATGTGTGCAACTATATTTGTTACTTTGTACAATATTTTTTTTTATTGCCATTTGTGCAATTTTAGTTGAGTGGCCACTTCCAATTTCAATAATTTTATTGGGCTTGATTAATCTAATTAGATTATACCAATACTCAGCGTCACCAGGACCAAATGCTCCATTATTAAAATTAAATGACAGATCATTGATATAATTATCTGGAATATTTTCAAATTCATTATTGAACTGGAATTTATCTAAAATTTTTATTTGAGCTGAAGTATTCCAATCAATTCCCGGTAATTGCCGTTTCTCTGATAAAGGTTTATATAGGTTCCTTTTATCAAATAAAGGCTCATAATAATGATTGCGTATAGGCATTATCCCTACTTTTAATAAGGCTTGTTTGCTCCTTGATAATTTATTTATACCTATACGTCGAACAAAAAGTAAAATAAGTGCAGATATAAATACATGAGGAAATATTAATTTATCTATAATATTTGGGCTAAGACTTTTGATGAATTTATTCAAATCTTTTTTCATAAATTTAATACCTTTAAAAGCATAATGATTAAATTGTATGGTAATAATATAAAGCTTCCAATTTTTCTTGCTTTCATACGGTTTTCTCCTTATAAAAACTTAGTA
>JADGDJ010000359.1 GCA_016744925.1 Spirochaetaceae bacterium | reverse complement strand
TCAGGAAAATATTTTCCTACAGGTGCACATAAAGTAGGAGCAACTTTCGGTTGTCTTTCTCCCAGATTGACTACAGGTCAGTTTGACCCTATGAAAACAAAAGCTGTATGGCCTTCAACAGGAAACTACTGTCGTGGTGGAGCTTATATTTCAGCTCTTCTCGCTTGTCAGGCAATCGCTATCCTCCCCGAAGAGATGTCTGAAGAGAGATTTAACTGGCTGAAAGATGTTGCCGGTGAAATTATCGCCACACCTGGATGCGAGTCCAATGTAAAAGAAATCTTTGACAAATGTAACGAATTAAAAGCTTCCGGTGAAGATCTGAAAATTTTCAATCAGTTCGACGAACTGGGGAATCCCCTTTGGCACTACAATGTTACTGGATCTGCTGTTGAAGAGCTGATTAAAAAATATGTAACAGGTAATAAAAGATATGCCGGTCTCGTAAGTTCATCCGGTTCCGGTGGAACTATGGCTGCGGGATATTACATGAAAACAAAATATCCTAAGTCAAAACTGATTGTTGCTGAAGCTCTTCAGTGTCCTACTCTTCTTCAGAACGGATTCGGTGGACATAGAATCGAAGGTATCGGTGACAAACATGTTCCTTGGGTACATAACTGTAAAGATACAGATTTTATTGTTGCTGTTGATGATGAAAAAGCAATGAGAATGATACGATTGTTTAATGAGCCTTCTGGAAAGAAAGCTCTGGCTGACCAGGGTGTTGATCCTCAGCTTATCGAACAGTTGGAACTTCTTGGCGTTTCCGGTTGTGCAAATGTAGTTGCAGCTATTAAATATGCAAAATACAACGAACTGACTAATGATGATTACGTTGTGACAATCGCAACTGACTCTATGCAGCTCTACGGTTCAAGACTGAAAGAACTTGAAGCGGAAAGAGGAGCATACTCAGATATGGACGCTCAGAGAGACATTGAAATGTTAAACAGTGTATCCTACGATAACTTAAAAGAGCTTACTTATACTGATAGAAAAGCAGTACACAATCTTAAGTATTTCACATGGATAGAGCAGCAGGGATCTCCATTGGCAGAACTCAATGCCCAGTGGTATGATCACGACAACTACTGGTATAAAACATTTGATCAGGTTTCTCAAATCGATGAACTCATCAATGATTTCAACGATAAAGTCGGACTGTTATAATAAACATAAATACTCTATAAAACCCGGCCCAGGCCGGGTTTTTTTATTTATAATACAAAAGTATGATAGTACTAAAGTGCTGATTATTAGAAATTTATAAACCCGAAAATCAGTAGTTCTCTCTATGGTGAAATCCTAATTTCAGGGTTAAATTTATAGTATGTGGTTTTCACTGAAAGGAGGAGAAGCATTTAAAAAACTATTTCACGATCCAGTTAAGATTAATCAAAAAAATACAATTTAAGGATTTTATATATGAAAAAGTTATTCATTCTTATTGTATCTTTCATAGTTGTTTTATCTTCATGTGATCTGGCTTCTCCTATGGATGTTACATTGGTTACTCCCGGTGTTGATATGGAAGGTGTTTTATATCTTAATTTTACTGGTGATATAAACTCCAGAGGAGTTACTATAACTCCACCTGATCTAAATGTTCTTAGCTATGTGATTACGGGAAATGAAAGTAATTCTTATGATTCCATCAGTCCTCCTATAGTGATAAATACTCCCGCCACGACTTATGAAATACTCGGGTTAATTCCAGGAACTTGGTCTGTAACTGTTAATGGATATGATGGTGTCGATGGTACTGGTTCAATAATTGCTACAGATACTCCCGATGATTTTGAGATCAATAGCAATTTTAGTACTAGTGTAAATGTTGAACTTGAACCTTTACCTGGAACAGGAACACTTTCTGTTGATTTGGCATGGGATGCTGCAGAGGTTACAGGACCTACTGTTGAAGCCACTTTGAGCACACTTGCTGATGGTGCATTTGTCAGTAATCCTATTTTTACAGTAAACTCTGGTGCAGGAACTGCTGTTCTGAGTACAGATCCCCTCACTCTCGATGCAGGCTATTATCTTTTATTACTGATTCTCAAAAAAGATGGCACAATCGTAGTTGCCAGTGATGTTACTGTTGTGCGGATCATACAGGATCAGCCCTCAAGTGGATCTCTCTCTTTTAATTTGAATACTGGAGGGATTGATTTTGCAATATCCGAGAGTCTGCAAAATTCGTTTGATCTGGTTTTTACAGGATATACTCCAACTATACTTCATCTCAATACTCTACCCACAGTGCCTGATACAATGAATGTTCTTGTGGATATTGCCGGTGGTGGTTTGGGTAGTTCATACCAATGGTTTCTAAATGGAACTGAAATTCCTGATGATGATGCAGTGACTGTTATCAATGATATCAATATTGATTCTGCCGGACGCGATGTCGGGCTTTATAACCTTACAGCAGTTGTCACAAGAGATGGAGGAGCCAGTTCTGAAAGTATAAGCTTCTCTATTGCACAGTAAGATTTAAGATGGCTGTATTATTTAAACTCAGAAGAAGAGGTATAAGTTCCCCCTGGGAAGATATCTCTTCTGCTGCGTTTACACCTTTTTACCAATCCTTAACAGTTACTCCAAGTAGGGCTCTTAAGTCGATAATCTGAGCGATGTGATATGAGTTGTGGTCTATGAGAACGAGGGCTTCTTTGAATAAATTCTGCCCACTGCCCCAGGGAAAGGGTGATGTTATATCATTTGATTCATCTTCCAGTATTTCAACCATTCTCTCAATTTCATGTAATGTGTCGGCAATTAGCCTGTTCCAGCCCTGATCTGTCTCGGGACAGCATTTCTCCGGCCAGTATCCAGAGGGATATTCGGGAGATTCATGACCCGGGCTGAGTGAGAATTCAACAATATCGTAAGTGCAGATCCAGATATGATAGAGCAGCATCCATACAGAGTGTTCAAGGCCTTCTACTTTTTCTCCCGCTCTGGAATATGGGAAATCTTTTAATGACTCCTCTATCGAAATATGTGCGCCCTTTCCCCTCAGTGATTTTATCAGATCTTTTCGTATTTCGTTCATACAATACTCCCTTATTAAATCATAAGGTCATTCTGTTCTCTCTGACAAATGGTATTGATCCTTTATCCTTGAAGAGTTAAATATTATATTT
>JADGDJ010000358.1 GCA_016744925.1 Spirochaetaceae bacterium | reverse complement strand
TCTTTTTAAATACAGATGATTTCTGGCGGGATTACAAAAGAATGAAATCAATAGGAATCAAGTTTATTCGGGAACCGAAGGAACAGGATTATGGGACTATTGCCGTATTTGAGGACTTATATGGAAATCTGTGGGATCTTCTACAAATGAATAGTACACATATTATGGCTCATAGATCTTAATATATAAATAGAAATCAATAATTAAGATAAGCTCTTCGTGTTTGAAGTTTTCTGTTAAATATTTGCGATCTTTTCTCATGCCGTTTTACTCTCAGAAAAGGCTAGGTATGCATTTCTAACCCGAATAAACTATGATTTAAAAAAGCAGAATGCATTTTTAAAATAAAGGATGATTCATAAATATGAATAAAAAGCTGATTATTATCATTTCATCATCTCTCTTAGTTCTGGCAATGGCTGGATTTTCTTATGTTATGATCTCGAAGGATGCCATGTTAATTCGCAATCCTGTGATCGTTCAGCAGAATGCCATGATTACCTATTATTATGGAGAATGTCAATTCAGAGAATCTGATGATCTAGAGTGGCAACCCCTGGAGATTGGACAGAAAATAAAAATCGGGTTTTCCCTGGAGACTGGTAACAATGGAGAAATTGATATCAGGTTTTCTGACAATACATTAATGAAAATGGATAATAATACTATATTAAAAATTTCTGAAAATACCCTGAAAAATTTATCGGTTGATTTGATGGAAGGAAAACTTTTTGCCAAATTCCACAAATTATTTAAGGATCAGGAATTCAGCGTCTTCAGCGGCAATGCCGTTGCCGGCGTGAGAGGGACAGATCTGGTATTTGAAGCATTTCCCGAAAGAACGGATATTTATGCTCTCTCAGGTATAACTGAAATATATAACTACAAAATGGAGAACAGTAAAATCCTTCTAGCCTTTCAGAAGAAGACGACCATAAAAAACAATTCTGCTCCCACAAGACCGGTAGATATGGATAGAGAGGAAATTCTGGAATTTCAGCAGATTTTAAACCTGATCCATGGAGAGAAAGTTTTTCTCATAACGGACAACATCCACTTCGTAGCCAATAAAGCAGAAATATTACCCTCTTCAAATGAAGAACTCATCAGCGTACTCGAAGCGATGAAATCCAATTCATACGATTTTGAAATTACAGGGCATACGGCCGATGTGGGTTCATCATCCGCTAAATACAATTTGTCCTTACAACGAGCTCAGGCTATAAAAGATTATCTTGTTAATAATGGAATACGGGAAAAGCGATTAATGATTAAAGGATACGGCAGTTCGAAACCCGTTTCCGGGAATGATACTCCTGAAGAAAGGGAGAAAAACCGAAGAGTTGAGTTTATTATCATAGAAGACTAACAACGGATACAATTTTGAAAATTTATATAATAGAAAATCAAGACCCGACATTAAACCTCGCCATTGAACATTGGCTTCTCACCAGAAAAGATCTCTTCCTTGAAGATCTATTATTGCTTTATCGCAACAAAGAATCGGTAGTGATCGGAAGATTTCAAAATCCATGGCTGGAATGCGATCTCCCCCAAATGACAGAGAATAATGTGTCCCTGGCGAGAAGGCAAAGCGGTGGCGGTGCTGTGTATCACGACCTGGGCAATACGAACTTTGCTTACATTTCCAATAAACAAAATTTTAAAAAGGAAGAAAAAACCGGTATAATCATCAATGCACTGAAGTCTTTAAATATTGAAGCCATTGAAGGTGATAGAAATGATATTTATGTAAATAAGAAAAAGATATCCGGCAGTGCAAGTAAATATTCCTCATCAAGAGTACTGCACCACGGTACACTGCTTATAAGCGCAGACCTCCAGGCCTTGAATAAATTCCTGATAACGAAGGAATACAAAACAGAATCAGTACAAAGCAAGGGGATTGCTTCTGTCAGGTCAAAAGTGGCCAACCTCAATGAGTTTAACCCAGCTGTAAATCATAAAATTGTCTGTGATGCCATTATGGAAGTAGTTAAACATGATCATGAAAATGTTGTGGATATTATTGTGCTGAAAGAAACAGATCTAAACCAAATCGAAGAATTACAAATACAGAAGGACATTCTCTCTAGCTGGAATTGGCTATATGGAAAAACACCATCGTTTACAATAAAAGCACCACTGATTTTGGGAGAAATTCATACAAACTGTTTATTCAGCATAAAAAAGGGAATTGTTGACGAAATCATCTTTGATAAGGATAGATTGGATCCTCAGGATGTGTCCTTGGTTGAAGAAAATTATATAAACAAAAAATGCGACAAACTAATGCAGTTATTAGATGGTTTAGTTGATAAACCGAATATCTGAAAACTATCACTTATTCTGCACCATTGGCTACTAATAAAGCCTTTATTTCGGGGTATACATATTGATTAGCAAATTCCAAAGGTGTTTTCCCCGACTTATTAGCAACATTGACTTCGGCACCTTTTTCAATGAGTTTCCTGGCAATCTCCAAATGTCCATAACGCAGGGCAAATAAGAGAGGTGTCCAGCCATTTTTATTCACTGTATTTATCTCTGCTCCTTTTTCAATTAACAAAAGGGCATTTTCAGGTTGAGAATATCGAACAGCATGCATGAGAGGAGTCCATTTATTTTTGTTGGCAGTATTGATATCCACACCGGATTCTATAATTGAATGAGCAATTTCACGACTATCATAACGCAAAGCATACATCAAGGGTGACCAACCCTCTTCATTCACATAATCTGTTTCAGCACCATTCTCCATTATTTTCTCTGCAGTATTACTCAATCCCATTTTTAGAGAATACATAAGTGGAGACATGCTGGTACCATCGATAAAATCTAGATTAGCACCATTTTCTATGAGCATTCCCGCTATAACTTCGTTCTCATTCATGATGGCATGCATTAAGGCTGTCCATTGGTAACTTGTCTTGATGTTCAGGTCAGCTTCCCGATTAATTAATAGTCTTACAAACTCCTCGGAATTATCTGAAACAGCTTTTATAAGAAGAGTAAAATCCGTTGTAAAATTTTCATTAACATCAGCTCCATTCTCCAGTAATAACCTGAATACTTCAAGATTTCCCGAAGTGTATGCATAGAAGATGGGGGCTCGAATACTTTGGTCCGGCGGGTTTACGTCAGCACCGTA
>JADGDJ010000115.1 GCA_016744925.1 Spirochaetaceae bacterium | reverse complement strand
TAACTGGTTCATACCAAATGACCGAAATGTTAACGTGTACATACAATCAGACAAATGGAATAAAAAAAATTCTCAGATGAAAACCCTATATATAAGAGCCGCTCCCTTTATTTCAAACCACATCTGATTTAAATTTTACCTGAGATTTTCTCCTAAATTCCTATGGTGTTTATCCCTACAGTGATAAATATCAATAAAATCATCACTACTTTCAGGGCTTCCAGAAACCTTTATGCACTTCCCCCGCCTCATCTTCAAGCAATGGACCTAAAACCTTAATATCTCTGCGTCCATGTTTAAAAACTTCTCTACAGGGCAATTGCAGAGTTTCATTAGTATCATCATCACCGGTTAATTCAAACAAAGTATTTTCACCAAGTCCATATACCAGACGTTTGACACCCGTCCAGTAAATTGCCCCCGAACACATAGCACAAGGTTCTGCACTGGAATAGATGGTACATGTTTCCAGAAAACTCTTATCAAATTGCTGTGATGCTAAACGCATAAGATTTGTTTCGGCATGTCCTGTTGCATCACCTGTGATACCAACACTGTTTTGTGCACGTAATACAATAGTCCCATTTGCATCAACTAAAACTGCACCGAATGGGTGATTGCCATTAGTGACTGATTTTTCCGATTCTTTAATTGCCGCTTTAAGGCATAAAATATCATAATCTCTTAAATTCTTACTCACTTATAACTCCTGTTAAATGCAAACTACAATCTTTCAAATAAATCTACATAAGATCCATCAACAATCGGATGCAGGGCATCGATGTAATACCCTTTCATCTTCGTATAACGGACTGTAAATTCCATAAATTCACCTGGTAGACGAGATGCAACTGAACATACGACATATCCCGATTTATAATCATCATCAAACTCTATCGAGTCTACATAAACAAAGAGCGGGGTCAGATAGGGATATGAACGCTCATGTATAAAATTAGATATGAATTTATTTTCATCTATAACCTCTCTTAACTCTGGAGTCAAAAGAGGATAGATTTTTTCCGGAAAATTATAATCCAGAGCTTCTACAAATTTATCAACCTGCCGGTGTGCCTGCCCTTCCCCCGGCATACGGCTGTAAACTTCAAACCCAGAGAGCATAAATACAACCAGAGTAAGCATTGTTATAGTGATTCCAATTATCTTTTTGTTAAATATTTCTTTTGTAAACATTTTATCTACTCCATGGTTTATTTACTGTTTCTCGAATATGGAATAGTAAAAGCTGACGGAAATGCAACCTTTTTTGATACTCCCACCAGGACCAGTATAGTTAAGACATAGGGTAAAGCCAAAAGGAATTGATTTGGAATATTGACTCCAATTGACTGTAACCGCATCTGCAGCACATTGGCCCCTCCGAAAAGCAGGGCCGCAAATAAAGCCCGTTTGGGATCCCAACGTGAGAAGATAACCACTGATACGGCTATGAAACCGCGACCGGCAATCATATGATCCATATAAGTATCCATATATCCAATAGACATAAAGGCACCACCGAGTCCGGCATACATACCACCGATAGCCACACAAATATATCTGATCAGACCAACACGAATCCCTTTTGAGTCTGCTGCTCTGGGGAATTCCCCAACAGCTTTAACTTTAAGTCCAAAAGTTGTTTTTTCTAATACGAACCAGGTGAAAAATACGAGGAATAATGCCAGATAGACCAGAATATTATGATTAAAAAATATCGGGCCGATTACAGGGATTTTAGAAAGCCCTAAAAAATTCAATGATGGAAAACTGTCAATTATCGGTGGCAACTTCCGAATGCCAAATATAACTCTATAAAGAAAAGACGCCAGACTGGTCCCCAGAATAGTTAAAGCTGTTCCTGCAATTACCTGATTCGCTTTAATCGTGATACTCAAAAAACCCATTATAAGAGAAAATAACAGACCGGCGACTACTGCGCTAAAAACACCAAACCAGAGACTTCCTGTAAAAAATGCACCGACAAAACCTGAAAGCGCACCTATAATCATGATTCCCTCGACTCCGAGATTGAGAATACCAGACCTTTGTGTATAAATCTGTCCCAAAGCAGGCAAAAGTATAGGAATACTAATACGTATGGTTCCGGCTAATAGACTAATCATAAAATCAATGTACAAGTTGTTTGACACGTCGTTTCTCCTTAAATTCCTCATAGACTACCCGGCAAATAACAAAGACGATTACCAGCCCCTGAATAATGCCTACCAAAGAGTATGGAACACCTTCAAAGCGTTGCATAGTACTCCCTCCTACTACCAATGCGGAAAAGAAAAGTGAGGCAAAAACAATACCTATTGGATTCAAGCCTCCTAACAGAGCCACAACAATAGCAATAGTACCCAATTCACCTGGCAGGTTTTCCTGCAACCTTCCATGAATCCCAAATACATCTATCCAACCTGCAATAGCCGGTAGGGCAGCAGAGATCATCATAGTCAGAACAATATGCTTTTGTACACTGACCCCACTTGCCTGAGCCACTTCATGACTCTCACCGACAAGACTAATTCTGAATCCTGTTCGGGTTTTCCAGAATATAAAAGCCACGACAACGATAATCAGGGCAAGAAAGAGTCCAAAATGAAGCCGTGTCCCCGGAATAATTGACTGAAGTTTCATCTGATCCGGTATAAGCTGGGTCTGAGGGAAACCGAAACCTTCAGGATCCATCATTGGTCCATTTACCAGCCAACTGAGAAAATACATGATAATATAGTTAAACATGAGTGTGGTAATTACCTCATTGGCATTCATCTTTGCACGAAGTAATCCCACACCTCCACCGATGATCATACCGGCAACGATTGATGCTACTAGAGAAAGTGGTATTCGAATAAAATATGGCAGAGGAACATATACTGCGACAGCTACTGCGGCAATGGCACCAACAGTATACTGTCCATTACCTCCAATGTTCCATAATTTGCATTTAAAAGCTACAGATGTTCCTAAGGCTATGATGAGTATTGGTATTGTTTTGACTAAAGTCTCTGCAAATCGGTTTAAATTCCCGAATGCTCCGTCAAATAGCCTGGCATATGCCCGAAGGGGATTGTGTCCTGTTGCAAAAAGTAAAAAACCGCTTAAGAGTAAGGCAAAAAATATAGCCAGTACTGAAGGCCATATCTGTTTTGCCATGGTTTTAGATCTTTTAATAATTATATTCATGCATCTACTCCGACATTCTCAGTTTCCATAATTCCCGCCATCAGCATTCCAATCTTGCTGATTCCTGCATCGGGACTGACTATCCCCATGATGCGTCCATTATAGATGACAGCTATACGGTCGGATAATTGGAATATTTCTTCTAAATCTGCCGAGACAAGCAAAATGGCTGCTCCATTTGCCTTTTGATCAAGGATTCTTTGCCTGACATACTCCATAGCTCCAATGTCCAGTCCTCTTGTAGGATGACTGGCAATAAGCAACTCCGGATCTCCTTCCATCTCTCTGGCAAGAATGATCTTCTGCTGATTTCCTCCGGATAGTTTTTTTACAACTTCTTCTCTTCCGGGGGTTTTGATATTATATTCCTGAATCATAGTGTCAGCCTGCTCTCCGATTCTCTGCTCACTGAGACAAAACCTGCCGGAAATGGACTTCGAATCATAATTTTTTAATATCAGATTTTTCTGAACATCCCAATCCATGATCAATCCACTTTTCTGGCGATCTTCCGGGATGTGAAATATTTTATTATCAATACACTGCTTCGGAGTCATGGTCAGTAAGTCCTGATCGTATAAATGTATTGTTCCCCCAGTGGTCTTTCGCAATCCAGTCAGAATCTGGCATAGTTCTTTCTGCCCGTTTCCATCCACTCCGGCGAGCCCGAGGATTTCTCCATCTTTTATCGAAAAAGACACATCCTGCAGGACTTGTACACCTCGATCATCAATGGCACAGAGGTGATCAAGACTGAGACATTCCTTGCCGATATTTACATCTTTGCCTGTAAAATTAAATAAGACATCTCGACCAACCATCATCCGTGTCAGTTCCTGTTTTGTTGTTGAAGGGGTAACTAAAGTCTCACCAGTTTTAACACCATTTCGTAAAATAGTTACTTCATCTGCTATGGCGAGGATTTCCTCAAGTTTATGGCTGATAAGAATTATACCTATTCCACTGTTTCGAAGTTCCCGTAATATAGAAAACAAATCTTCTGATTCTCCAGGGGTTAGTACTGCTGTCGGTTCATCGAGAATAAGAATATCAGCACCTTTAAATATGGCTGTTAATATTTCTACACGCTGCTGCTGTCCAACAGACAACTGCCAGATTTTTGCATCGGGATCAATATCAAGACCATATTTCCCGGATAATTCTATGATCCTGTTCCGAATCATTCTGGTATCTAAAAATGGAGTTCGTGTAGATTTTATACCCAACATGATATTTTCAGTAACAGTCAGGGTTTTCACAAGCATAAAATGTTGATGAACCATTCCTATTTTCAGGTTCATGGCATCAAGTGGAGAATGAATCTTTACAGGCTCTCCTTTAATCAGTACTTTTCCGGAATCGGGTTCATATAGTCCAAAAAGAATATTCATCAAGGTTGTTTTCCCTGCGCCATTTTCACCTAACAGACCATGAACACTCCCTTCTTTAAGAGTAAAATCAACACAGTCATTTGCAGGTATTCCCGAAAAGGTTTTTTTTATCTGTATCATTTGAACCAGAGGTTTCTCTATCACTTTTCCTGCCTCTTTTATTGCTTTTTCTGTCATAAAATTGAACATTGTACCTACTCTGGAGAGTTCGATCCAAAGCAGATACAATTTTGATTGTCCTATTTCTGAAAGTGAGGAACTTCAATAGTTCCATTGCTTATACCTGTTACAGCATCCTGCAAAGTTTTTACGACTTCGTCCGAAATCTGACTTTCGAATGAGTGAAAAGGAGTTACCTGAACACCTTCATTGGCAACTGTCAGCCAGTAATACTTATCATCTCTATTCATAAAATTATCATTAATAATATCGTCAATAATATTCTTGATTACAGGTGCCCAGTTATACTGAATACCAGATATAATATTGTTTGGAGCTAGCACATTCTGGTCTACGACATTACCCATAGCTAATTTATTTTCAGTTTTTGCTGCATTAACAACACCAAGTCCAATTCCGTCTCCAGAATGCCAGATAATATCTACGCCGGAGTCATACATTCCAGTTGCACCATCTTTAGCCGTAGCAGCATCTCTCCAGTCTCCCGTGTACAATTCCTGAATCTGGATTTTAGGATTTACAGATTTTGCGGCCATTTTATAAGCCTCATGTCCTCTGTATATCTCAGAGACATCAGCACCACCAACAACACCAATCTTGTTTGTTTCTGTAAGAAGACCTGCAAGGATTCCCATGAGGTATCCCCCTTCTCCGAGTGTAACATCATAGACAGCTGTGTTTTTTCCTGTCTTGAATCCAGTTCCTAAGGCGAAGCATGTATCAGGAAAATCTTCGGCTACTTTGATAATCGGTTCCATAAACTGAAATCCATGTCCGAATATAAGATCGAATCCTTCTGCCGCAAAGTCTCTGATTGCCGGTTCGATATCGGCAACTTCATAAACTTCTTCAACATATGTGACAGCAATTTTGTCAGCATACATCTCTTCTACAGTTTTCATCCCATCATACATAGCCTGATTCCATGATACATCATCGATCTTACCCGGAAGAATCAGTGCCACTTTCAATCGGCTATCAGAATTATCTTCTTGAGCCCCTCCGGCCAAAACTGGCATTGCAGAGATTATAAGTCCCAATACCACCAATAACAACAGTGTTTTTTTACCCATAAAAACATACTCCTCTTAATATTTGTTCAGGGACCTCAAGGTCTCTGTAATTAACATGTTGATAGTGAATCACTATTCCCCATCGACAAAAATCCCGGTTAGTTCATGCTCGCCTACATTGATCAGCCCAAGATCTGTCAAGCCGAGTTCGGGAACAGTTGGCAGAGAGACAAAAGATAGAGACATAAAGGGAGAAGGTAGTGGACAACCCAAATCTCTGGCAATGCCATTGATATATTCTGTTTTCTCGAGAACTTCAGATGCCGGAAGAAGGCTCATCAAGCCCCCTAAAGGTAATGGAAGGAGACCCAGAACATGATCATCTGATACAGCACAGAACCCTCCCTGGCATTTTTCGAGCTCTTTAGCTGCAAGATACATATCTCGATCATTAGTTCCCACTATGACGATATTGTGATGATCGTGTGATACAGATGAGGCAATCGCTCCATTTTTCAAACTAAACCCATGGATAAATCCGACTCCGACCTGGCCATTCTTGCCATAACGTTCAACGACGGCAATCTTTAATAAATCTTTTTCTACATCACAGACAATTCTGCTATTTTCCGCTTTCATTTCTTCTATTGTCTCAAAATTGATTATCTGGTCATGATAGATATTTATGATACGGACCTGTTCACTTTCTTTTTTTGTTTCAACAATGAAATCATCAGGACTGAAAGAATCTGATAATTTAACGGTTTTCAGTAAGTGTTCGGGGTAAGCACGCTGATTGACGGGAGAAGCAACTCCCTTTTCGGCAACAACCTTTCCTTTTTTAAAAACTTTCTCCGGTTTGATATTGTTAAGATCAGAGAGCAATACAATATCAGCAAATCTACCGGGAGTAAGCGATCCGACTAAGTGATCTACACGAAAATGCTGTGCGATTTGAATTGTTGCCATTTTTATAGCCTTTATGGGATCGAGACCCAGATCTATGGATTTTTGGATATTATAACTGATATGTCCTTCGTGTTTTATATCATTCACATGCTTATCATCTGTACAGAACATAAGATCATTAGTAGGAAGGTTGTTTTCTACAATTCCCGTCACCAGTGCCTGAACATTTCTTTCAGTACTACCCTCACGGATCAGTCCCTTAATACCAAGACGCAGACGATCTACAAGTTCGTCATAGGTTACAGACTCATGGCAGTCAGATAATCCGGCAGAGGCGTAGATATTTAATTCTCTCCATCCTAAACCGATTGCATGCCCATTACAGATTTTCCCGGCATCTCTTGCTGTTACAATCTTATCCAGATATTCCTCTTTAACTGTAAGCACTTTAGAAGGATCGAGTTCTCCAAGGCTGACAGCCATTTCAGATTTTATGATTTTCGCAACTTCCTCTGGACCTATGACACCCCCTGTAGTCTCCAGTCCCGGAGCTGTGGGAACTCGGGAAGGCACCTCAATAAACATACTATAGGGCAAATCTTTTCCCGTATCCAGAAAGGTTTCAAGACCATCCATTCCAGCGACATTCGCAATTTCCATAGCATCGACAAACATTGATGTAGTACCCCATGGGACTAATACATCGGCCAAAGCTTCAGGTGTAAGCAAGGTGGTTTCTATGTGAACATGAGCATCCATAAAACCTGGAACTGCCACCAATTTCTTGCCATCTATAATCTCTTTAACCTCATAATCCCAGTCAGGATTTACAGCGACAATATGTCCATTATTGATAAGCAGAGAACCTTCACGAAGCGTATCGGTATAAACATCGAGAATCTGTATATTGGTCAACAATAGATCTGAGGGGATGTCACCTCTGGAAGCGCGAATTAAATCGGCAATTTTGTTAATTTTCTGTTTTTTTGTTTCCCCGTGAATATCACTCATAATATTAACTCCTTTTTAATTCTCTCAACTTCCAGCACGATACTCTCAGGAGTCGCCGGATTTTGTAATACACTCTCAATCTTCCTGTCACCTATAGATTCCAGAGCATGCTTTATGGCAAAGAAAGCAGCCAGCCCGTAGAGGATTGGAGGCTCACCTATTCCTTTAGAACCGAAAATACTTGAGTGTTCATTTCTTGATGGATAAAGGTCAATTTCAAAATCCTCAGGAAGGTCTGAATAAACAGGAACCTTATAGGTTGAAAGAGTACTCGCTAGCTGTCTTCCTGTCTTTAAGTCATTTTGAAGATCCTCCATGGTGCAGAAACCGAATCCCTGCATAAATCCTCCGGAGATTTGTCCCCGATCAATCTTATAATCAAGAATCTCACCACCTTCATGAACGATGCAAACCTTCTGTAACGTTGTCTTCCCAGTGAGAATATCAACTTCTACTTCAACGAGGGATTCACCAATACTGAAATAAGAGAAAGGTGTCCCCTTTCCAGCCTCTTTATCATAATTAAGTCCCGGAGTGGCATAATGGGCTTGAGCTCCAAGGTTGAATCTATTGAAATAACAGAAACCAGCAAGCACAGAAAAACTTTCTTTTTTGTCCATAAGGCGGGTATCCCACCAGAGATCTTCTGCAAACTCAATGTTTTCAGGCCATGGCGTGAGCCCATACTGCTCAAAAAGGAATTGTGCGCCCGCTTTCTGCATCTCCCCCTTAATTTTTAATGCCGCCAGGTGAGCTGCATAGCCATTAATATCCGACCCGGAAGAAGCTGCGGTCGAAGCAACACTTCCAATTCGTTTGGTATTGGTACTCTCACACCTAATACGGGAAATATTTACGCCCAGTGTTTTAGCGACAACCTTAGCAACTTTCGTAAATAATCCCTGTCCCATCTCAACACCACCATGGGAAAGACTTATACTTCCGTCTGTGTAAACCCAAATCAGGGCATTTCCCTGGTTGAGAAATGTTGCTGTGAAAGCAATGCCGTATTTTACAGGTAGCAGTCCTATGCCCCGTTTTCTGTATTCATATTTTTTGTTGAATTCGGCGACCTTTACCTGTAATTCTCTATAGGAACTTTTCTTTAAAAGGCGTTCCAGTATTGAATCGTTAAAGGCTTCGTAAACTCTCTGTCCATAAGGGGTGATCTGACCTTCAGTGTAAAAATTGATTCGTTGGATTTCAGTTAGATCAAATCCGGTTTTATAGGCAATCCTGTCTATAATTGACTCAATGACAAAGGAAGCCTGTGGAGCGCCAAATCCACGAAAAGCAGTATTTGCAGGAAGGTTGGTCTTACATCCACGCCCTATTATTCTTGTATTCTCTATATAATAAGGGCCATCTACTCCAAGCATAGCCCGCTCCACTATTGGTATTGTAAAATCCTCAAAAGCACCACCATTGGCATTTAATTCAACATCAAGGCCAATGATTCGCCCCTTATCAGTGCATGCAACACGATAATTGGTTTTAAAGGGATGCCGTTTCCCTGTCCATGCCAGGTCGTCCTGTCTTTCAAGAGCCAGATAACAGGGTAGTCCGGTCAGATGACATCCCAATGCCACCATAGCAGCCCACATAGAACCGCCCCTCTCTTTGCCTCCGAAAGCACCGCCAACACGGGTTAAATCGACTTCAATCAGATTACTTGTGACTCCAAGAATATTTGCCGCTACATCCTGAACATCAGTCACACCCTGAGTAGCTGAATAGATTGTAATTCCACCATCATTTCCCGGAACTCCAGCAGCTCTATTGGTTTCAAGATATAAATGTTCCTGTGCTCCCGATTCGAAAGTGCCCTCAAGGAAAAAAGCCGCCTCTTTAAAAGCAGCAAGTACATCTCCTGAATGGATTTCTAACGGTTCCTGATAAAAACTTTTTGACTCAAGAGCTTCATCGATAGTGATTATAGCCGGTAATGAAGTATATGAGACTTCTACGAGACGGGCTCCATATTGTGCCGCCTCCTGTGTTTTCGCAAGAACAAGGCCTATAGGCTGCCCAATGTAAGAGACTTCATCATCTGCTAATAATGGCTCTTCATCTCTTCTAATTACACCGATCCCATTGTTACCGGGTATATCTCTGGCTAATAAGATTTGAGAGACATCTTCAACTGCAAGAGCTTTTGTTATATTTATATCTGTAATAGTTCCATGTGCGATGGATGAGACAAAGGGATACACATACAGCATATCTGCAAAATTAAGATTATCACCTATATACTTGGCGGATCCCGTAACTAGTTCAACGGCACATAAATGTGAAGGATTATCTGATATATTCTGGATTTTCATCTTATCGCCTCTTCTGTCATTTTCATAAGATGGTTAAAATGTTTGATTATATGATTCCTAATCAGTAATGTTCTAAACTCTTTCGAGCCCCGGATATCGGAAATTACGGGAAACTTTTCTTTAATCCTGTTGGCAAATGCCAAAATGATTTGATCATTCAGTGTTTTCCCTAGAAGTTCGTCTGTGTCATAGATGGATACGGGTGTCGGAGCAATTCCACCAAAGGCAAACCGGCATGAAAGTATTTCCCCATTTTTAAAGTCCGCCGCAAAACATGAGTTCACACTGGCAATATCGACAGCATTACGTTTTGAAGATTTCTCAAAATGTACCTTAAGATTTAAATTGACGGGAATTTCTACCGCTGTGATAATCTCGCCTTTTTTCAAAGCTGTTTCTTTATAATTGATAAAAAAGTCAGATAGGGATATTAATCTTCTGCCTTCGACTCCCTTGATTTCGACCGATGCCTTTAACGCCAGCAGCAAAACAGAAAAATCTCCAATAGGTGATGCATTTGCAATGTTTCCCGCGATTGTTGCAGCATTTCTAATCTGTAGTGAGGCCACTTGATATCCTACAGTCCTGAATGCGGGGTAGATAGAGAGGAGTTCTGTATTCTCGATTAGACTGGAGATACTGACTTGAGAACCGAATCGGATCAAATCCTTTCCGATTTCAATCATAGTTAGATCTTCTATCAAGCTAATATCAACAAGATTTTCGATCTTCGTTCGGCCTGCATTAATTCCTACGTAAAGATCAGTACCACCGGCTATTATTGTAGAATTATCCAGATCTTTCAGAAGAGAAAATAAATCTTCAAGAGTTTCCGGGACATGATAGTTCGCTATTGGAGCTGATTCATTTTTTGAAACTACTTGTTGAAACATAATCTTAGGAGAATGGGCTAGAGACAGATCATGAAGTTTTTCTTCAACATCCTTTGCAAATGATGGAAGAATTTCGGATTCCCAGTCTTCCGGATTATTCTGAAGTTTTTCCACAATGGCTCGCCCGGCCTCACGGATCCCTTCATATCCGGTACACCGGCAGATATTGCCTTCCAGTGCAAGAGAAATTTCCCTTTCAGAAGGTAGGGCTTTCATGGCAAAGAGACAGAAGAGTGACATCGATATTCCGGGAGTACAATAACCGCACTGCACTCCATGATTGTTGACAATTTTTTCCTGAATGAGATGCAGAGAGCTTACCTCTGCAAGACCTTCAATTGTTATTAAATGTTTTCCATGCAATTTTATGGCTGGATAGATACATGAAGCAATTGCCTGATATATAAAAGATCCATTAACCCATCCACCAATCGCTACCGTACACGCTCCACAATCACCCTCTTTGCAGCCCTTTTTTGTACCAAATGATTTATGTTTCTGATGCAGCATATCCAATAAGGTAATTCCCGGAGAAACAGTATGTTCCTGTTTCTTTCCATTCAAAAAGTAATCTATTGTAATTATTGAATCTTTCATGTTTCTCCTCAATCTGTAAAATAGACATCCTGCCTTCGAAGAAGGCTGAGTTTGATATATTCTGTGTCGAAATAAGCTTTAACAAACATCACAGGCCTATTTTTAGCGGTGTAATAAACAGACTGTAACAATAGAAGCGGCTTTGATTCACTTATATGATATAACTGCCCATGGTCTGGTAATTTTGATGAGTTAGTTGCAATAACTTCGACTATATCATGTGTAACCGTAATCCCGGCATAGTTCAGTAGATATTCAAATGTCGACTCAATCAAATCATTTTCGATTAATTCCCCATTAATGAGATTTTTTTCAAATGTATCCTCACAGTAGATAACGGGTTTACCATCGGCATAAAAGATTTTTTTTGCACAGACAGTAATGGCATCAGGATCAAGATGCAATCCGAGAGCAACCTTCTTTTCAGCAAGACCGGTGATAATTTCAACAAGTTCTACAGTCGGTTTATAACCATTTTTTTCAATAACCTGCTTGAACTCTACCGCCGGGCTAAGGGTAACTTTCATTTTCAGGGCATTGATATTAATAAACGTACCTTTCCCCTGAATTTTATAGATAATTCCTTCCTGTTCAAATTCTTTCATAACATCTCTGACTGTGACCCGACTTACTGCTAAACGCTGGGAAAGTTCGAGTTCTCCAGGAAGGCGTGTCTTATTTGTTTTTTCCAGGTGTTTTATAACCCGCTTGAGAGAGCGTTTAACTTCCTGCTTTAATGAAATATTTTGTATGGGTTGTATATCCATCGCTCCCCCTAAATAATAAGATGTATGTTGTCTGACAACACACATCTTATTATTTATAGCATGGTCTTTTTTAGGAATCAAGGTTTTTTTCCATTGAGGATAAATTGCAAATAAACAAGGATTATTAAATTATTCTGATTCCTTAATTTATATCTTGAGTCGTTTAGGTAAAACATTAATCTTGATTTATAAAAGTTAAGCACTAGACCTAGTTGATCGAATACTGGCAATTTGTTTTTTAGATTGTAAATTCTAGCATAATATATTCCATCTCGGTTATAAATTGAAATACAACGTATTTCTAACCTTCCGGTTGCAGTAACAATCACAATAACATTGGTTAGATAAAATGCCGGCGTTCAGTCAAATTCAATTTGGGAATATTATAAATAAAAAAAGATCACTTAAAAGTGATCTTTTTACAGTTAAGCGCCTGGACGGGATCGAACCGACATCATCAGCTTGGAAGGCTGAGGTAATAGCCATTATACCACAGGCGCATGTGTTTTCTGCTACGTTTGAGAATATAACAAAGAGATATTTTATTGTCAATAGAGCCTGATTAAAAAAAGAAAGTACCACAAGAAGTTACTGAAAGAATAAAGCTAAAGTAACAGCAAAACCTGAGATAAGTAAACAGGAGAGAAATCCTACAAACATTCCAAAGAACTGCCTCTTCCACCCCTTGAATTTAAATTGTTTTTTTAAGCCGGGAATAGTTCTGATTCTGCTGATGATCAGATTAAAAATCAGAAGATCAAAAAATACCCAGTACAAGATATTACAGATTCCCATAACAATAAAACAATGAATAAAAAGATTTGAAAAAGATAAAAGATCAGACGACTCATTCATAAAGGCAGATAGTGAATATAGTGGAAAGCCGATTATAAACAGACCAAAAAGGAATCCGGTGACAAATGTCTGATTTATCTCTTTACGTGACTTAGGGGGGACTGTGTGTTTTATTTTTTCGGGAAAATCCTGCAACCAGATTCTGGGGTTGACCAGTACAGAGATTAAAATAATCATGGCAAAACCACCAGAATAGATTAAACCATGAATTAAAATCTGATTTGAAAACATGAATGATATCCCCTTTTGTGTATTACATATCAATATATAGAATAAATTGATTGAAAACAATTAAAAATAGGCTCATATTAAATATAAATGATTTAGAGGTTTATTTGCATAATGGCTGAAATTGAAACAGACAATAATAATATACTAAAAAAACTTCAACTCATTTGGGATTCCATGGTCAGCGATCCCAAACAGGCACTGGAAGACTCCCAGAAAATAGAAAAAGAAGCTATAGAAGCTGGATATACCATTGGAATCCGTGATTCTAAATTATATCAGGGCTGGTGCCTTATTTACCTTTCAAAATTAAAAGAAGCCATAGAGATCCTCACTGATCTTTCGGGTAATTATAAGAATGACGACGATAGCGAAGCTCATATAAATGTGTTAAATGCTCTGGGCACTGCCTACAACGATCTAGACGATAGAATTAATGCCTTTTACTACTATTCTCTTGGTCTTAAGCTTAGTAGAAAGGCTGGTCTACTCAACAGAGAATTATCCATTCGCAGCAATATGGGCAGCTTTTATCTTGAAAACAAAAATTATTCAAAAGCTTTAAATCACTTTAAAGAAATCCTGGAAAAAACAGATGATTCTTCAGAATTCCTCGAATTGAAATCGGTTATTATGATTGATATCGGCCAGTGTTATTACAATCTCCATAGGTTTGAAGAAGCCGAAAAATATTTATTGAATAGCCGTACACTTTTAAAGAAATTGAATAATCGGGTCAATGATGCCGACTGTCTCCATGAGCTTTGTAAAATTAATTATGCACGGGGCGACATAGAGCAGGCAAAAAAATATATCGATGAAACACTTAAATTATGTAGCAAAATTGACAATGTCCGTCTTGAATGCGAACTCTATCTCATGCTGGGTGATATTGAACATGACTTTAAATACTATCTAAAAACCAATGTGCTCAGTAGAATAATAAACCACAAATCTGCCTACAAAAATAGTTGTTTAAAATTGGGAGAACACTATGAAAAAACTGAGGATTTTAAAAGAGCCCTGCACTATATAAAAGAACATCATGATACGGAACGGGAAAGTAACAATCTTGCCGCTGAAAAGAGATTCCACAATTTAGAAATGGAATTTGAGATAGAAAGAAATAAAAAAAATGCTGAATTATTCCAATTGCAGAATATAGAATTAAAAGAATCTCTCAACTGGATGACCATACTTAATAAAATTGCCAGGGAGACCATGTCCAGTCTGGATCTCGATAGTATATTTAATACGGTGTATAGCAATATAAACCTGTTAATGGATGCGGAATTGTTT
>JADGDJ010000114.1 GCA_016744925.1 Spirochaetaceae bacterium | reverse complement strand
GAAAGGCTCTCTTTGCATATTCCGGAGTGAGCTCCGGGATATTATTATTTAGAGTAGTATTCAACAACCATCTGCTCATTAGCAACAGATTCGATATCGACTCTGAATGGTATTCTTTCAATTCTACCTTTAAGTGCATCTTCTGAAAAGCTGAGCCATGAAGGAATGTTTCTGTTGTTTTTAGAAACACATTCTCTCAGTACTTTTTTAGTTGCATCATTATCTTTAACAAGAATCTCATCGCCTTCTCTTACAACAATTGAAGGGATGTTTGATCTATTTCCGTTCAGTCTGATATGACCGTGGCTTACAAACTGTCTTGCCTGAGCTCTACTCTGAGCCATTCCCAGTCTGTATACAACATTGTCGAGTCTTCTCTCGAGGAGAATCATCATGTTGTCACCGGTAAGACCTTCGATCTTTTTAGATTTTACGAAAATATTGAAGAACTGTTTTTCACTTAAACCATAAGCAAATCTGATCTTCTGTTTTTCAACGAGCTGTTTACCGTAGTCACTTTCTTTTTTTCGAATTCTCTTCCCTTTTTCTACACCGGGACCATGAGGTTTCTTTTTCAGTAATTTATCGTATTTATGGTTACCATAAATGTTGACACCTAAACGGCGGACAATTTTACCTTTAGCTTTCGCATTTCTTGCCATTACTTTACCTTATCCTTATAAGTTTTTCAGGTTCAATATGAACCGGGTTCCAATATTACAACTGAATAATTATTAGTGTCAATGAGACTGAGAGCTCCTTTAAATCTTTATTTTAAGAATCTCTGGATTTTTGTAGGGTTGATATATTATACATAAGTAGTACACACTCTGGATTTTGCTTTTCTTCATCATGATGATCTTTCTCACCACTGTGAAAAACAAAAAAAAATAGAAAAGGTGTAATCTCGGTCTAATTAAAACAGGTGTTTGTACCGATATTTGTAACGATGTTGTTCCAGCACTTCCAAAGGATGAATCTAATTTCTGTCAGGTTCATAATAGAGAGTGTCTGTTAAAACGGTTGTTACAAATTTTAGAGATTAATCTATAAAAAATAAGGATAAGTTGTAATCGATAGATTATATTCAAATTATGGCGGTAAAAAATAAACTTAAACGGATTCTAGAAATTGACTCAGATTTAAATCGTCTTCAGGACCTTGACCTGCTGCTCGATAAAGTTTTGCTCGAAGCTAGAAAGTCCTCCAATGCCGATGCCGGTTCCATCTATATAGCAGAAAAGGGAAAACTGAATTTCAAATATTCCCATAATGATACTAAACAGAAAGACCTTGAACCGGGCCAGAAGCTAATTTATTCCTACTTTACAGTCGATATAAACGAGTCTTCCATAGCGGGATATGTTGCGGCCAACAGAGTGCCTCTCAACATTGCCAATATGTACAAAATACCTAAAACGAAACCCTATAGTTTCAACTCCTGGTACGATGAGCAATCAAAATATAAAACAATTTCTACGCTGACAATCCCACTCGTCTCAAATCAGGGAGATGTGCTCGGCGTTCTTCAGCTGATCAATTCCAAAAATGAAGAGGGTGAGATCGTCCGGTTTAAAAAATCGGATGAATCGTTCCTCATGCATTTTGCCAGCAATGCCACAATAGCCATTCAGAGGGCACAGATGACTCGTCAGCTACTGCTTCGAATGATCGAAATGGCAGAGATGCGCGATCCCAAAGAGACAGGGCCCCATGTAAAAAGGGTTGCCGGCTTTTCCGTAGAAATTTATGAAGAGTGGGCGAGACTGAAAAAGATCCCCAAAGAGCAGATTGAAAAAGAGAAAGATGTTCTTCGCATGGCCGCTATGCTTCACGATGTGGGTAAAGTCGGGATTTCCGATCTTATTCTGAAAAAACCCGGCCGTTTTACAGAAGATGAATTTATCGTTATGCAATCCCATAGTTATATCGGGGCTCGCCTCTTTATAGGTAAACAGTCGGAATTTGATCAGATGTCAATGGATATTGCCTTATTCCACCATGAAAACTGGGATGGGTCCGGTTACCCCGGTCGGATCGATATGTTCTCCGGTCGTCCGGTAATCGATGAAGAAACAAATCTTCCTCAGGGTTTGAAAGGGGAGGAGATCCCCATATTCGCACGTATTGTTTCCCTGGCTGATGTCTACGATGCACTTTCCTGTCGAAGGGTCTACAAAGAGGCCTGGGATGAAGATAGAGTCTTCGAAGAGCTTAAAAAGTGTAGAGGAACAAAATTTGATCCCGAACTTATCGATATTTTCTTTAAGGTCCTGCCTCAAATAAAACAGGTCAGAAAACAGCATCCCGACACAGACTGAGAGGCTGATCACGGCAGATATCGGCTTTTCAGGCAATTGAAAAGACATTCTTGAATAAAATGTGAAGACAACTTAAGCTAAGTCATTCTATTATTTTGGAGTGTTTGTGAAAAAGCTGACTATAATTGTTTTACTTGTATCTATGGGATTATCCCCCTTGTTCTGTGAGAAATACGCTCAAGTGGCAGAGATTATGAGTTCATTCATTACTCATACAAATGAATATGCTGATGCCGTGCTTGCCGCAGAAACCGGTGAAGAGATTGCTGAGATATTCCTCACATATTCCCGTTTGATACAGAAGGATCAGATCGCATTGATGAGCATCCCTGAAGTGTATCCCGAACTGGCTGCTATGGATGAGCCTCCTGAAGAATTGCTTCCCTTAGCAACTCAGATGGGAGAATTGCAAAGTCGAATGGGGGAGATTAATTCCAAATTGATGCAGTTTATGAATGAGCCTGCGATGATGGACGCTGCCGCAACTATCACACAAGAGATGGAACAGCTGATGGAGATGGAATAACCCTCGACATACACACTCTTGCATTTAAGCTTTAATCGTTGGATCTGCTTAAACTGCAAGAGTGTTTTTTTTGACACAATCACTCCTCTCCATTAGTCTTTATGGTATAGAGGATTTCTATGTTGAAATTGAATATTTTTCTGCTGTCCATGGTTCTTATCCTTTCTTCTTTCATACTGACGGCACAGGACGGTCCGGTTCCTGATGGCCCCGTTTATATCATCCCCATAAATGAAGATATCGATCAGTTTCTTGTCATCTACCTAAAGAGAAGCATTGTCAAAGCCAGAGAGGCAAAATCTCCTATGATCATCTTTCAGCTGAATACTTTCGGTGGCCGCGTTGATTCGGCACTGGAGATAACTTCGCTCATCGGTTCAATCAGCTGGGCGGAAACTGTGGCTTATATACCATCGGGAGGTGAGGGGACCGGTGTCAGCTGGTCAGCCGGAGCTCTTATTTCATTTTCCTGTGACAGTATTTATATGGATGCCGGAACATCACTGGGGGCGGCCGCTCCTGTCTACCAGTCTGCTGAGGGCATGGTTATGGCTGAAGAAAAGGTTGTCAGTGCCGTTCGTGGACAGATGGCTGCACTGGCAGAAAAAAACGGCTATCCCCAGTCCATTGCACTGGCCATGGTGGATATGGATGTCGAACTTTATGAAGTGGAGACCGATGAGGGGATCAGTCTGATGACTCCCGATGAGATTGCTCAGATGGAGAGGATCAGCAGTGAAAAACCGATTCAGGGGAAACTTCTGTCCGCTGCGGGAAAACTTCTCACTCTCACAGCAGGGGAGATGGAAAGATACGGCGTCTCGTCGGCGACTGTTTCCGGGCGGGAAAACCTCTATGAAACCTTGAACATTACCGGTTCTTCCGTCGTTATTCTAGAAAAAACACAGTCCGATTGGCTCGTAGCTTTTCTCAGCAGTGCCGCTGTTACCAGTCTTCTCGTCATGGTTGGCATGGTGGCGCTTTATCTGGAAGTGACGAGCCCGGGATTCGGGATACCCGGTACGATTGCTCTTATCTGTTTTGCTACCGTCTTTTCCGCCAGTACGCTCATAGGCAATCTGGGATCTCTGGAACTGCTGTTGTTTCTGGCCGGGGTGGTGCTGTTACTCGTGGAAATTTTTATCATTCCCGGTTTCGGCGTAACCGGAATAAGCGGAATTGTACTCATACTGTTTTCCCTGGTGCTGGCCAGACAGGATTTTGTCATACCGGAATTTGTATGGCAGTGGGATCTTTTCAAGAAAAATCTTCTCTATGTTTCACTAAGTCTTGTTGGTGCTTTGGCATTGATAGGCGTTTTGATGGTTTCACTTCCCCATTCGAGGTTGTTCAGCCGATTGGTTCTCAATCCCGAAAATAAAAATCAGAAACCTGTTTCAGTAGGACCTCTTCCGGTAAATATAGAGATTAGTTCTATAGGAGAAACAGCCATTGCGCTCACTGATTTAAGGCCAGTGGGAAAAGCAGAATTTAAAGATATCGTTCAAATTGTTCAGACTGATGGTGAGTATATCGAAAAAGGTTCTAAGATTGTAGTCATTCGTAAAGAGGGACTGCGTTTAGTGGTGAGGAGAGTGTGATATGTTTATAGCAATATATATTGTAGCCGGAATTTTCAGTCTTTTAATTCTTATGGTATTTATAATGTTTTTCGGATTGTGGTTTAGAGCTCTTTTATCGGGGGCTTCCGTAAGAATGAATCGCATTATCGGTATGTGGATACGCAAAGTGAGTGCTAAACAGATCGTTGATAGTCGTATTATGCTTGTGAAAGGGGGCCTGATTACAGATTCCGACCTTCTGGAAACCCACTACCTGGCTGGTGGTGATGTCATGCGTGTCAGCAAGGCCTTGATCGCAGCCAATAAAGCGGAACTGAATCTGTCTTTTTCCAAAGCCGCCGCCATCGATCTGGCCGGTCGCGATGTCCTCGAAGCTGTAAAAACCTGTGTTAACCCTAAAGTGATCGATTGTCCCGATCCGGCCAAGGGTAAACAGACCATCGACGCTGTGGCCAAAGACGGTATTCAGCTTAAGGCCAAAGCCAGAGTTACGGTTCGTACCAATATTGAGAGGTTGATCGGAGGAGCGACAGAAGAGACTATCATCGCCCGTGTCGGTGAGGGGATTGTCACCACAATCGGTTCGGCTCAGACATACAAAGATGTTCTGGAAAACCCGGACAATATATCCAAAACAGTTCTGTCCAAAGGACTCGATGCGGGTACGGCTTTTGAAATCCTCTCCATAGATATTGCCGATGTGGATGTCGGTTCCAATATCGGAGCCAAATTGCAGGCTGATCAGGCGGAAGCCGACATGAGACGTTTTCAGGCTGTTGCAGAACAGAGGCGTGCCGCGGCGAAAGCTCTCGAGGCTGAAATGCAGGCTGAAATTGTGGAAAATCGAGCAAAAGTTGTGTTAGCTGAAGTGGAGATTCCCAAAGCTATGGCGGAATCATTCCGCAAGGGAAATCTGGGAATCATGGACTTTTACAGGATGAAAAATATTCAGGCCGATACTTCTATGAGGAACAACATCGGGGGAGATCTGAATGACGATAATACAGGGAAAAAATAAATGGGGATCGGTGATATAATATACAGCCTGATCACTCTGATTCTAATGATCGTGATCATTTTCAGTCCTCTACTTAGAAAGATGATGAAATCAGCAGAGAAATACAGAAATCAGGGTCCCGGTTCTGAAGATTCCATGTATGAGAGTGTCGATTCCCACCGGGTGGTAGAGCGAATTCTGGCAGAACAGCAACAGGTTCCTCATATAGAATTCTCTGAGCCGAAAGCTCTGAACCATACTGAAAATAAAATGTATGATGAGGGGGAGTCTCTCGTGAACAAACTGGACAGGATGACCCCCTTGAAGAGGGCTGTAATCTGGAAGGAGATACTCGATAAACCTGTGGGAATGAAATAATTATTCCTTCATTATTCCATAAAAGCGCGTCAGTTCTTCTTCAACACGAGAGGGATTTTCCACATGAAACCAATGGCCGGCTTCATCAATCACGGCCATTTTCGCCTCTGGAAAATACTGGTCTATTATACCCTTATCCGCTTCTTTTAGATATTCGCTTTTTTCTCCCTTTAAAAATAGTGTAGGGCCATTAAAGGTAAAACCCTCAGTATATTCAGGCCACTCCAGAATATCATCATAAGCCTTTGTTATTTTTTCTATTCCGGGAGATAAGAGGTATGATTTTTCGACTCTTCTTATATTTTTAAGAAGAAAGGAGCGCAACGCATAGTCGGGCAGGTAGGTGGAAAGAATTTCATCGGCCTCTTTTCGGGAGCCAATTTTTGCCTTACCGAGAGCATCTAAACCTTCAATCACCTTCTGGTGGAAGGGCGGGTAGGGTTTCGGTCCAATATCACCTACAATAAGGCTGGCTATAAGATCACCGCGAAGCAGAGCGACCATCATTGCTGTTTTGCCACCCATTGAATGACCTAACAGATGGACTTTCCTCCTATTTCCTCTGTGCGATTCTATCAGCTCAATCACATCTTCAGCAAGTTCAGAGTAACTCATCCCCGCTGCTGTATAAGATTTTCCATGATTTTTCAAATCGGGAAGGATAACATCGAAGTGCGATTCTAAACGTTTGCCCCAGCCCCTCCAATTATCGGAAGATCCGAAAAGGCCGTGTAAAATAATAAGAAGGGGGGTTTCCTTCCCCGAAGAGCTTATCAATTCCCTATAGTGCAGTTCCATAGATTAAAACCAGGGAGAGGATGTTGAGCGCCTGATATGAAACTCATCGAGTATTCCCCTACCTTTTCTGGTTGTAATAAAATTGACTATATCTGCGATCTCTTCGGGAAGTATAAGCTCATCTTTATTGATATCGGGGCGAACATCTCCCACCATGGACGTATCGACACCTCCGGGGCAGATCATATGTACGGAGATATGGGAGTTTTTGTATTCTTCAGCAAGCGATAAAGTCATCCCCCGAAGAGCGTGTTTGGAAGCGGTATAGGCTGATTGCGAGGGATAACCCTTTATGCTGACCACCGATCCTATGTTTATAATATATCCCCGGGCGACACTTTCCATTAGAGGAAGACTTTCCCTGCAGAGAATGAAGGGTCCCCTTGCATTGACGGTCATACATCTATCCCAGGCTTCAGTCGATGTGTCTTTCAGGAGGTCTGAATGTGTAACCCCCGCATTGTTTATGAGAATGTCAATTTTTCCAAATTCCGAGGATATACGGGAGACTAAGTCTTTTATGGACTGCTCCTGAGACATATCCACTGAATTGATATGGCTGATTCCGCCTTGCCTGCTTATCTCCTTGGCGAGGGCTTCAAGCTCATGGACAGATCGGGAAGCCAGAATGACAGTTGCTCCCTCTGCGGCGAGGTTTTTAGATATTTCAGCACCGATGCCTCGTCCGGCGCCGGTGATTAGGGCTATTTTATTTTGCAATTTTTTCATGTGATTATCATAACACAAAATCCCCTGGCTAATAGGCTGAAAAAAGCTGTCGGGAGTTTTGATCCCGACAGCTTTAGAAATATTATATTTTTAATTATTTTTTAAATATCTAAAGCATTCTCAAAGGGGATAGCAAAAATTTTGATCCCCTCTAAGGTAAATTGTTCCTTTATCTTGCGTACAGCTTCAATAAACCTGGCTGCCGTATCGTCATCGGTGTAAATGATGAAAATAAAATTCTCCTCAGGCCAAACGGCATCGCCTCTTCGGGGATCTGAATGTCCCCGTCCATGGACTGCACTCAATCTGGAATAGGAGAAGTTCTCTTCGATGTGATTCAGGGCATCGAGGATATCCTCTTCCACGGTGTTGTTGGCTATTATTTCAAGTCTTGTCATCTGTATTTTCTCCTATTGAGAACGGCAAACAGTGTGGGCGTGACAAAAAGGGTCATCAACGAGCTCATGAGCAGTCCTCCAATTATGGTCTGTGCTATGGGCTGCACCTGCTCTGTTCCAGCTCCACCGAAAAATGCCAGCGGATACATACCCAATATGGTTGTCGCAGTTGTCATCAGGATCGGCCTGAGACGACTTCCGGCACCTTCTATGCATGCGTCGCGCAGTTTGTACCCTCTTTTCAACAGCATGTTGATATAGTCGACAAGCACGATGCCGCTGTTTACGACCAGTCCCACAAGAACAACCAGACCGACAGCCGACATCATACTGAATGTCTCACCGGTTATCAGATAGATTCCTATAACCCCGATCATCATGAGCGGAATGGTGAAAAAGATGATAAACGGATCTTTCAGCGATTCGAATTGAGCCGCCATTATTCCGAATACAAGCAGGATGGCTATGATGACCACTATGATCAATGTACCGCCAAGCTCGGCGATATCCTCAAAGTCTCCTCCAAGGTTGTATAAGACGCCGTCGGGAACGACCATTTTAGAGTCTATCATCTCCTGTATATCCGTTTGAGCCTGAGTCGAAGCATACCCGTCGGCCAGACCTCCAATTACATGAACCGTTCTGGATTCGTCTTCTCTATTGATGGATACGGGACCTGTCGTTTTCTTAAGAGAGGCCACATTTGATACGGCAATCCTGGTGCCGCTGTTATTGACGACGAATATTTTATTCAGATCCGGAGCGGAACTTTTGTCCTCTTCTCTCAATATGACCTGTACATCCAGTTCGTCACCGCCCACTCTGTAGGTCGTCGCAGTCCTGCCGTTCATGCCGGCGCTGATCTCCGAGGCCACCGTATACATATCGAGGCCCATGCTGTACGCTCTGTCCCGGTCGATGACCACCTCCAGTTCGGGAAGGCCTTCGTCCATATCGGTCGAGGGCTCGGTGATGCTGGGAAGGTTATCCATTATCATCGCTTTCAACTCATCGGCAAAGCTTATAGCCGCATCGAGATCGTCGGAAGTTATGAGGATATCCACGGGATTCTCATTCCCCATTCCCGGGCCCATAGAGGAGAATTCCACTGTTGTGGCAGGGAAATCGTTAAAGTGTTGTCTGAGAATTTTCTTGATCTCATCGGCGGTAATGGTTTGCTCCTGGAATTCGGGAAGAGTTATCTCAACAGAGCCCTTGTTGGGGCTTATGCTTCCTCCGAACATGCCCGATTCTCCCACTGTAACGATCATATTCTCATAACCGCCTATATCCTCAATAATATCGGCCAATTGCATGATTTCCTGTTCCGTCTCATCGAGGGGAGTTCCCTGAGGGAGTTCCATGGTAACGGTTACCGTATCCTCGCTCATGGACGGAGCCAGAATCATTCCCATCTTCGTGAACTGAAACATGGAAAGAACGAATATAAGAAATACGAGCAGCAGGACTTTTCCTTTGTGATCCAGCAGCCGGGACAGGATCTTCTTGTAAAGGTTATCCAATTGCACAAAGGCTTTATCAAAGAAATCATCAACTGTTTTGAGCACTTTGTTTTTCAGAGGCTTCTGCTTTCTGGTATAAACCTTAAGGTAGTTGGCAGACATTGTCGGGACGAAAGTCAGAGCTACGACAAGCGAAACCGTCAGTGCGATGATGATCGTATAGGAGAGGGATTTGAAAATCTGACCGATCATGCCAAGGTCGTCTGCAAAGAGAATCATAGGGACGAAAACGCAGACAGTCGTCAGCGTGGACGCTGTAATGGACATAATCATCTCGCGGCTTCCCAGGATGGCTGAGGCGCTCAGTTTGGTTCCCCTAGCCCTGTACTTGAAAATATTCTCCTGTATGACGATGGAGCCGTCAACAACCATTCCCAATCCCAGAATGAGACCGGTCAAAGTCATTAGATTGATAGTCAGACCCATAAAATACATAAACAGTATGGTAATGAATATTGATATGGGGATGGAGAGTGCAATTATTATCGTGCTCGACCAGGTCCTCAGAAACAGGAACAGAACCAGCATGGCCAGGAGTATGCCCTGAATCAGGGACGATACGGTCTGGGACATAATGGATTCCACTTCAGTCGAATCGTCCGACAGGATCAGAAGTTCCGTTCCATCCGGCAGATCGCGGTTTATTTCTAACATCTCCTTTGTCACATTATCAGAAACGGAGATGCTGTTTGCGTCGGACTCTTTCTGAATGGAGAGCGTGACGCCGTATTTGCTGTTTACATAAACGCGGTCTTCCTCTTCCTCGTTGGTTCGGCTCACATCGGCCACATCCTTGAGAAGAATGGTTTTTGCGGTGGAATCAGCGTCGCCGCCCCGGGTCGTAATGACGACGCCGGCAATTTCTTCTATTGAGGAGAACTCCGCATCGGTCCGAACGAGAAATTCTGTGGCTCCATCCATGATGTCTCCCGAACCGACCTGATAATTTTGCGAACTCAATACGCCGGCCACCTGGGACAGCGTCAGATTGTAGGCTTCGAGTCGGTTTTGTGAAACATCCACCCGGACGATCTCCTCCTGGCCGCCCTGTATGGTTATGGACGCCACTCCGCCGATTCTCTCAATCAGGGGCTGTACCGTGTCCTCCGCGATAGAGCGCAATTGATTCTGCGGGATATCGCCCTGCACGGCCAGGGTCATGATGGGCATATCATCGCTGTTCATTTTGTAAATGATGGGAGACTGGGCATCGTCGGGCAGCATGCTGGCGGCGAGCTCCAGTTTGTCTCTTATGTCGTTGGTGGCGTCATCGAGATCCTTGGAGTAGTCGAATTCCAGGTTGATCATGCTGAATCCCTCGGAGGACGTGGAGGTGATCGTCTCCAGATCGCTCACATTGGATAGCTGCTGTTCCAGCACTTTTGTCACGCTCTGTTCCACATCTTCCGGACCTGCGCCATTGTATTGGGTCATGACCATGACGACGGGCATTTCCATATCGGGGAAAAGTTCCACAGGGATGGAAGGGACGAGAAATCCCGCCAAACCTATGAAAAGGGCAAATAATATTACGACCGTAATGGGACGGCGTACGACAGTTTCAGTTAAATTCATTACATTTCTCCTCTACTCGGTTAGTCTGACAGCCGAGCCGTCCTGAAGCATGGAATGTCCTCTGATGACGATCTGGTCGCCTGCGGACAATCCCGAAGTTATCTCTGTCGAACCGTCTATGTTCATGCCGGTTTCGACAAAGCGCTGTTCCGCAATGGAACCGTTGACAACGATATAGGCGAAGGTGCCTTCCGACGAAGAGATAAGGCTTTCATCGGGTACGGAGATTACGTTTATTTTATTCTCAGTTATCAAACGGACGGAACCGAACATACCCGATTTGATGCGGGAGTCTTTCTCCTCGAGGGATATTTTGATTTCGAGGGTACGGGAGCTCCTGTCGAGAACGGGACTTACTTCTGTGATGGATCCGGTAAAAGTCTCATCTTTGTAAGGTTCGAAGGTGATACCGGCACTCTGGCCTAACTCTACGGAGGCCATGTCTTTTTCAGAGATATAACTGACGACTTGAAGATCTGTCAGATTGCCTACGCTGGCAACGGGGATCTGGGTGGATGAAACCGTGGCGCCGACTTTAAACGGCAAGTCCGTCACTGTTCCTGTAATCGTTGATTTCACCGGACTCGAGGCGAAAACCTGGCCGGGAAGGGACGGATCCACTTCGGCGATGACCTGTCCCTTGCGGACATAACTTCCCAAAGAGACATTCAGTTTCGTGAGTTTGCCTGCCGTATCGGGGTAGATATCCACAGTGGTTTCGGCAATGATATCGCCGTTGAACTTCAAGTAATTTTCCATGTCCTCCGGTTCGAGAGTCTCCGTCAGAACCGAATACACCATGGTTTCGTCGTTTTCAGCACCGGCCTTTCCGCCCGGGCCTCCTGCTATGGGTGCATTCCCACCTATCAAGTTCATTGCCAATAGCGCCAGAATAATGGTTATCAGTATTACCAGGATTACACCGGTTATAGGCATTTTCATTTTTTTATTATTATCACTCATGATTTTCCTCCAATTATTTCATCTGTTGTTGCATTCAGGGCATATTCCAGGTCTAAAAGGCCTGATAGATAGTTGTAACGGCTTTGCAGGAGATCTTGATTTGCTGAAAGCAGTTTGTTCTGGGCGGCTTCCACATCGAGTATTTCCCTGGTTCCAAGCTTGAACGCCGACTCAGTCCGCTCAAATGTTTTTTGAGCCAGTTCTACACTCAGTTCCGTAATTTTAATATTTTCGCCAGAGCCTTCCAGCTGCATTACCAGTGTTCGGATATTCTGTTCCGCACCGTCCAGGGTACTCTGAAGTGATAAGCGGGCTTTCTCTACATCCCGATCGGCATCGTTCATATTCAGTTTTTCTACCGATCCGGGGATAAAGCCGTTGAGAGGCAGGGAGATCATGAGAGATACGGTCAGGGCATCGCTCCAATCTATATCGCCCAGATCCCCGGCATTGGCGCTCCAGTCTCCGCTCAGCATGAGAGAAGGCGTCAGGGTTGCGACCTTAGTCACGCTGAGAATATTCTCCTGAAGTTCGAGAGATTTGACGCTGCTCTGAACATCGAGACGCCTGGCGAGGTATGTGCCGATAAGAGATGAGACATCCAGGTCGAGAATCGAGACATCCAGCGAGCCGTTCACCTCTATTTTCTGTTCCAGGTCCAGTCCCAGCAGATTTCTAAAAGACATGAGCTGAGTTTCATAAGAGGTTTTTGTATTCGTATAAGAGGGCCGGAGGCTCTCAAAGGAATTTCTCGCCTCGAGAACCGTTAATTCGGAAGACAGACCGTTCGTAAAATTCGTGTTTTCCTGTTCATAGCGCTTTTCCGCCAGGTCTAGATTTTTCTTTTTCAGCTCCAGGTTCTCTTTGTTGGCGAGCAGGTAGTAGAACTGCTTTCTCACATTCATCATCAACTGTTCTTCGACAGATTCATAATAGAGAGACTGTGTTTCATAGCTCAGTTTTTTTGTATTCACGCCCAGGGCAGCTGCTGAATTAAGGGTCAGAGACGCGCCGATTTTGCCGTTGACCGACCAGCTGTCACCATCGAGATAAGAATTCTCAGTTAGAAACTCTTCAGAACGGGCAATTCCGCCCGAAACACTGAAATCGGGAAGAAATGCATTCCAGCTGTTCTTTTTAGCTTCTTCGCTGCTTTCGAGATCGAGCCTACCGGACTTAAGGCTCGTATTCTGTTCGAGAGCCATACTGACAGCCATTTCCTCAGTGAGAACAAGGGCGCTTTCAGCAGGCAGGATTAAAGATACCGCAAGTAATAACAAAGGGTACATAATTTTTTTCATTCTATTTCCATTCCTTTTATTGGATATGGAATAAAAAGCAAAAACTATGCCAAGTCCTTTAGAGCGTATAAAATGATGATGCAGAGTGATATTGGTTGTACATTACTGCGCAGATTTTTCACACCGGACGGTTTTTTCACAGTGAAAGTGGGGATACTTTAGAATTTAGTCATCAATTCCGTACTCATTTATCTTATTGATTATCGTCCGCCTGGAAACTCCCAGTTCCTCCGCTGCCCTGCTTCGATTACCCTCCCATCGGTGCAGTGCCGCCACGATGGAGTTTTTCTCCAGTTCTTTCAGCGTTCTGCCACCTTCCGAGGTAGATTGCAAATCTATTTTTTTTTCATGTGAGAGACTGTTTCTCAATTCGAGCTCGTCCGCTTCCAGGATTTCTCCTTCAGAAAAGATCATGGCCCGTTCGAGCAGATTCTCCAGCTCACGGATATTTCCGGGGAAGGAGTAGGATGTGAGCTTATCCCAGGCTTTTCCGCTGAGAGTTTTAATATTCATATCCATTTTTCTATTCAGCTTTTCAAGCAGAAATCCCGTCAGACGGGGCAAATCCTCTTTCTGTTTTCTCAATGGGGGTATTTCGAGCCTGGCTACGTTTAGCCTATAATAAAAATCCTCTCTAAATTTGCCCTTCTCAACCATCTCTTCCAGGTTGCGGTTCGTGGCGGAAATGAGCCGGGAATCGATTTTCAGGTCTGTCAGTCCCCCGAGGCGGCGGAAGCTCCTGTCCTGTAGAACTCTGAGAAGCTTCACCTGAAGATGCAGCGGCATCTCACCTATCTCATCGAGAAAAAGGGTGCCTCCAGCAGCGGTCTCCAGAAGACCTCTCTTCATCTTGTCCGCTCCAGTAAAGGAACCTTTCTCATATCCGAAGAGTTCGCTTTCGAGCAGGGCTTCGGGCATGCCTCCTATATTGAGAGCCACGAATGGCTGTTCAGCTTCAGCGGATGAGCTATGGATCATTCTTGCAGACACTTCTTTTCCGACGCCGCTCTCTCCTGTTATCAGGACATTCGAGCGGGTCCGTGCGATCCTTTCCATTCTATTATAAAGCTTCTCCGTTTCGGTGCATGAGCCGATAAAATACTGATCGACAGGGCTTTTCAAGCCTTCATCAAACTGATTTCGGGTTTGCATTCTCGAATCGGCCAGATTTATCTTATCAATTAAGATTTCGGGATCAAAGGGTTTTGTTACATAATCCACCGCTCCCGTCTTGAGTGCCTGTACCGCATCATCCACCTGTCCAAAGGCGGAAATCATAATCACCGGCATATCGATTTGCTCCTGCTTTAACCAGGCTAATAGTTCCAGACCATCCATGCCGGGCATCTTCAAGTCAAAAATTCCAATATCAAAATCGTCGGTTTCCAGCATTCTCTGAGCGGAAAGACCATTTTCGGCACAGCTGATTTTATGATCCTCCATTTCAAGAATCACTTTAAGGCTTTCTCGGATATTTTTTTCATCGTCTACGACCAGTATTTGCATTATAAATCCTTAACCAGAGGGAAACGGATACTTACCGTCGTACCTTCACCAACGGTGGTGGAA
>JADGDJ010000113.1 GCA_016744925.1 Spirochaetaceae bacterium | reverse complement strand
CTGTCTGAGGAGGGAATTTCACTAGCTGCTGATGCCTTCTGTCCTCTTTCTAAAGACCGTGAAGAAAGAAATGAAATCTACCGGGACCTAATGACTGAACCTCGATTGTATACGGGCTTGATCTTTTCTTCCGATTATTATGCCGCAGAAGCTATCAGGTATTTTCAGGATATAGGCATAGATGTCCCCGGTGATATTTCTGTTACAGGTTTTGATGACAATATTTTTTCGCGGATTACAACACCGGGTATTACAACAGTCCATCAGGATACGGGACTAAAAGGACAATTAGCTGTTGATCTATTGATGAAAGCCATTGATGGTGAAACTGTTCCTAAATCCTATATCAATCTGCCCGTCAAGCTGGTTATTCGAGATTCTGTCCGTTTCCTTACTCCTGCCGAATAATCATTAGAATAATCCTGTTAGCTTCAACTTCTCAAACTATTTATTACAGAACATAAATATAGTGGTTTTTTGACATCAGTAGTAATAATATTACTATTAGGTATTGTAGTTCTGTATTTCACCAATAGGGGGGATTTATGACACAGCAAAATAATGGCAATCTGAAATCCAACAATAGAGAAGGCGTTAAAACGTTCGTATTAGACACTAATGTGTTAATTCACAAGCCCGATGCGGTTTTATCATTTAAAGAATGTGACGTTATTATTCCCCTTTGGGTTCTGGAAGAACTCGATCAGCTGAAAGTGGAGCAGAGCGATAGGGGGCGGAGTGCCCGTCACGCGATTCGCTTTCTCAATGACAGCAATAAAAATTATTCGGGGAATTTGAGAAACGGATTAAAATTACCCGATGACATTGTATTAAAAGTAAAGATGACCCATTCTGAGATTAAGGATGTGGATCTGAAACTGGCAAAGGCCGACAACAAAATCATTCTTTGTGCCTATGATCTACAGCAGGAAGGCAAACTTGTCTTTTTTGTTTCGAAAGATATCAATGCCAGAATCAAAGCCTTGTCACTCGGTGTGCACGCTGTGGATTATGAAAAACATAAGGTGAGCATAGAAACACTCTATTCTGGTTTTAAAGAGGAAAAGACTTCTGATGATTTTATTCAAAATCTTGTTAAAGAGGGTTCCGCAGATTGTTCGTCAAGTGATGTGATTGCCAATGAATTTACCGAATTCTCCAGTGAGCAATCGGGGAAAACCGTATATCTCGGCCGCTATGATAAATCTCTCAATAAAAACATCCATATTCCATCAACCGTGGAACCTGTTATGGGTGTGTCACCGCTCAATGTCAAACAGCGTATGGCTTTTGAGCTATTATTAAATCCGGCAATAGAGTGTGTCACTCTCGTGGGAAAAGCCGGGACGGGTAAAACTCTTCTCGCTTTAGCAGCCGGTTTGAAGATGGTTATTGAAGACAAGCATTACACCAGAGTGCTCGTGAGCCGTCCCATCATCCCTATGGGAAAAGATATCGGATACCTTCCAGGGGCTAAAAAAGATAAAATGTCTCATTGGATGCAACCTCTCTATGACAACCTCGAATATATAATCGGTTCATCTAAATCACAGAATTTGAAAAGTATTGATCATTTAGTGAATAATAAATTAATGGAGATGGAAGCACTCACCTATATAAGGGGTAGAACTCTTCCCAAGCAATTTATCATCATCGATGAAGCGCAAAATCTTTCACCTCACGAAGTAAAAACAATTGTGAGCCGTGCCGGATCGGAAACTAAAGTCGTTTTAACCGGGGATCCCTATCAGATCGATAATCCTTACCTCGATGAAGAGTCCAATGGACTGACCTATCTCGTTGAAGCTTTCAAGGGACAGGAGCTGGCCGGACACATCACATTGGGAAAATCTGAAAGAAGTAAGCTTGCCGAACTGGCAACAGAACTTTTATAGTAGGGACGATGGAAAAGTATAGTGAAGATTTGCTCAATATAATTGAGGAACTCAAAATTCAAGCGGATAAAAACAGGCTGAAGAAAAGCCTGAATAAATTATCCAAAAATTTTAACAGCTGGAAGAAAAAAATTATTGACTCAGAGACTCTGGCGTCCCATATCAGGGAATGGTATTTCGTCAATGGTGAAAATTCCGGATATACACAGGGATCAGATCCGGGGCTTCCCATTGCGAAAGCCCTTACCGAAGGTTACTTGAAAGAGCGTGATATCCCTCCTGAACTTTTTTTAAGGCTGGAATTACTTATTGAGATTCTGAAAGTGTAAGATTTTTATTATGTTCCTTGAATAAGATGTATCGGAGGTTTATAATATAGTTATGGAAGAGGAAAAAAACTGTAAAAACTGCCAAAAACCTCTTAGTATTGGCTTTCATTTCTGTCCTTATTGCGGGGCTTTGAATCTGGAAGAGCATCCCTTTGAGAGCTCCGTCACTGTAGAGGTAGAAGATCATGAAAACCTCGACAGGCTGGATGTGCTCGAAGCATGTTTAGATGTTCTCGATACGGAGATCTCTCAGTTTCTCGCAACCAAGTAATCATTTTCAATTATTTCTATTTTTATACCATTGTTCATTTCCGTATAACTCTTCTGCACATTCGGGACACATACCATGACTGAATTCCGCTTTGGAATGTTCCTGTATATACGCTTCTATCTGATTCCAATAACCAGAATCATCTCTGATACTCTTGCAGTGCGAGCATATGGGGATTATGCCCTTTAGTGTGGAAATCTCTTCTTTGGCTTTTTCCAACTGTTCTTTGAGCATCTTTGTATCATTGACTTTACCGAAAATGATTTTTTCGATTTGATAAAACTTTTTGTAGTGATTTAGCGCTAATAGAGGTTTTCCCTCTTTTTCATATATTTCGGAGAGATGTTTATGGATTATCACCTGTTCTGTGATCATTTTAAGTTTTTCACTGAGAAATAAGGCTCTTTTGAGATCTTCTGTAGCAGAATGGGATAATTGTTTATTCGGTAAAGTGGCTAATTGAATCAAAACAAATATCTCAGCATACTCATTCCCCAATTTTGTAACATTGTCATTGGCTCTTTCGAGATAGTGTCGTGCCAGATCTATATTATCCATTTTGAGATAAATTGATCCGATAGTTTCCAGAGTATAGTTCTCTGCAGCATGCAAGCCATGGGATTCGCATATTTGCAGACTCTCCAATCCATATTTCAAAGCAGATTCAAAATTTCCCATTTCTTTATAATCTATTGCCATATTATTTTTGGTTATAGCCAGATAAATAAAATCATCGATTTCTTCTATCAGTTTGAGTGATTGATCATAGGTTTCAAGCATTTTTACAGAGTCACCTAAATTAGCATAAACACCGGCAAGGTAACAAAGACTGATAGCTTCATACTTTTTATTTTTGGATTCCCGTGCCAGATTATTTGATTTCAGTAGAAAATTCAGTGCCTTGGTATAATCGCCCAGTGCCAAATGAGAAAAACCCAAAACACTGAGAACCCATGATTGACCATCAAAATCCTTAGTCTCCTGAAAAATTCTCAGTGCTTTGTTTCCCTGTGAAAATGAAATTCTACTATTGCCTTTCATAAAATTTAATTCACATAAATTGGTTAGGCTGTATGCAAGACCTTTTTTATAGAGGGTATCCTGAAAGGGGCTGCTTACTGATAGAGTTCGGGCTTTTTCACTGAATTCTTTTGATTTTGATTCATCAATATAACGGAGTAATTTACCCAAATCATTTATTTTATCTATTTTCCGTTCGGGTGTTTCGGCGTATAGAATCTCTTTTTCTAATCTATGAATAATTTCGATCATCTCAATTACGATTAACTCCTAATGAAAATTATATATAACCCGATCATTTCTTTAAGTTTACATCCTTATTCCGGGATTCTCTACTATATTTAACCTGCATATGGGGGACACATTTTATGACTGGATTCTGTATCAGGTTCTATTAATATTTTCTGAAAACAGTCAACAATCACCAAAAACGGTCTCCTTCTCAATTTTGACTCGAAAAAACTTGATTATTGTTGTATTTATTAGTATTAATAGCCCTATTAAATAGAGGTATTAATGTGAAGAAAGATAAATCTATGGAAAAGGAAATTCTGATACATGCAGAAAAGCTTTTTCTTAAAAAGGGTTTTGCCCTCACGTCCACTACAGAAATATCCCGGGAATCGGGGTGTAATCAGGCTTTGGTTCACTATTACTTTCGTACAAAAGAGAAACTTTTTGAGGCTGTTTTTCAAAATAAGTTGATTGTTTTTATCTCATCATTTCTTCAGATTGATCAGAGCAACATTTCGTTTGAGGAGAAACTGGTCGGCAAAATAGAAACTCATTTTGATGTTCTCTATCAAAATCAGCAACTTCCCTTTCTCATAATCAATGAGTTGATAACCAATCCCGAACGTATTGCCGCCATCAAAATTCAAGTGGAGAGTAATGTTCAGTTGATTTACAGTAGTTTCTCCCGGGAGTTGGAAGCGGAAATAGAAAAAGGAAATATCAGACCTATATCAGCCCTGGATCTTTTTCTTTCAATCCTCTCCTTAAATATTAATATTTTCCTCCTAAAACCCCTCCTTAAAGATATCTTATCCCTCGATGATGAACAGTTTAACCGAATGGCGGAAGAACGTAAAAAAGAAAATGTCAGAACCATAATAATGAGTCTAAAACCATGATGAGGATAGAAATATGAACTTGATAAAAACCTTATATACAATAACGATTCTCTCTTTGTTTTTTTCCTGCACCGGAGCTGATGATGAGATAACTGCCTCCGGTGTATTCGAAGCTGCAGAACTTATTGTTTCATCTCAGTCGACGGGAGAGATCCAGTCTTTCACTGCTTCAGAAGGTGATCTTGTTGTTAAGGGAGCGATTCTGGGGAAAATCGATTCTGTTCAGTTGGAACTGCAAAGGGAACAACTTCTGGCAGGTATTGATCTGGCCGAGAGTAGTCGACCGGATATTGATGTTCAGCTTGCTCCTCTCGTTCAGCAGCTCAATACAGCGGAAAAGGAAAAGGGCAGAGCTGAAAACCTTGTGAAAGCAGGTGCTGCGAACGAGAAACAACTGGATGATGTTGACGCCCAGGTTCTTCTCCTGGAAAAACAACTCATCGCCATGAGGTCTGAATTGGAGAGGAGTAATAGTCGTATAAACCGTGAAATCACCTCTTTGGAGATTCAGATAAAACAAGTCAGCGATAAGATCGAACGGTGCTCTATCCTCAGTCCTATAGAGGGGACTGTTCTCCTGAAATATGTAGAAAATGGAGAACTGGCAGTTCCCGGCAAGGCTCTTGTGAAAATAGCCGATATGACAGTCATGTATCTTCGTGCTTATATTTCGTCTTCCCAGTTAACAGGAATGAAACTCGGTCAGGAAGTTCATGTCGTGACAGATCTTGGGTCTGATAAAAACCGGTCGTATACAGGGGAAATCAGGTGGATCTCTTCAGAAGCGGAATTCACTCCCAAAACAATTCAGACTCGCGATGAGAGGTCCAATCTTGTTTACGCTGTGAAGGTTGCTGTTCCCAATGACGGTTATTTGAAAATAGGAATGTACGGCGGGATACAGTCGGAATATGAGTAACACTGTCATCCATGCGGAAAATATTTCCAGAAAATACGGCGCTGTTCAGGCTCTTTCCGAGGTCAGTTTTGATGTGACGAAAGGTGAAGTTTTCGGGTTAATCGGTCCTGATGGTGCCGGGAAAACCACATTATTCCGAATTTTGACGACTCTGCTACTGGCCGATTCGGGCAGTGCTTCTGTTGAGGGTTTTGATGTGAGAAATCAGTACAAGGAAATCCGTAGGAGGGTGGGTTATATGCCCGGCAGATTTTCCCTTTATCAGGATCTTTCTGTAGAGGAGAATCTCGATTTTTTCGCAACTGTATTCAACACGACCATAAAGGAAAATTATCATCTCGTAAAAGATATTTATGTACAGCTTGAACCCTTTAAAAAACGGAAAGCAGGAGCTCTTTCGGGAGGGATGAAACAGAAGCTCGCTCTCTGTTGTGCTCTGATTCACAAGCCGGGAGTTCTCTTTCTCGATGAACCGACAACCGGAGTTGATCCCGTCTCGCGAAAAGAGTTCTGGGAGATGCTCGGGAATCTGAAGCGCGGAGGGATAAGTATTCTCGTATCAACTCCCTATATGGATGAAGCGGAGAAATGCGATACTATCGCTCTCATACAGAAAGGTTCATTTCTCAAGATTGATTCTCCTGAAAATATAGTGAATGATTTTGGCCACTCATTGTGGGAAGTCAGCGGAAAGAATATGTTTGCCCTGTTGAAGGACCTGAGGAGTTTTCCCGGAATCAGGAGTTGTTTTCCCTTTGGTGACACTCACCATGTAACATTTTCTGATGAATCTATTTCCTCTGATAAACTGAAAAAATTTCTTGAATTGAAGGGACATGAGGACACTTTTTTAAGAAGAGGTAAAGCAGGGATTGAAGATTGTTTTATGAATCTGTCCCATGAGGATGACATTCTATGAATATTGTCACAACAGAGAAACTGACTAAAAAATTCGGCTCTTTCACTGCGGTCGATCACATCTCTTTCCAGGTGGCCAGAGGTGAGATTTTCGGTTTTCTCGGAGCCAATGGAGCGGGCAAAACGACAGCCATGAGGATGCTCTGCGGATTGAGTAAACCCACATCGGGCACGGGATCCGTCGCCGGTTTTGACATCTACAGACAGACTGAAGATATCAAGAGGAATATCGGATATATGAGTCAGAAGTTTTCTCTCTATGAAGACTTGACCGTCAGGGAAAATATTCGTCTTTACGGTGGTATCTACGGGATAAAAGAGAAAGAAATAAAACCAAGAACCGACAGCCTGCTGGATGAATTGGGTTTTCTCAGCGAAAAAAATAGTCTGGTCAAATCACTTCCCCTTGGATGGAAACAAAAACTCTCTTTTTCAGTTGCTGTATTCCACGATCCGGGAATTGTATTTCTCGATGAACCCACAGGCGGAGTGGATCCCTCTACGAGAAGGCAATTCTGGGAATTGATTTACAAAGCCGCCGACAGGGGGATCACCGTATTCGTAACAACTCATTATATGGATGAAGCAGAGTACTGTGACAGAGTTTCCATCATGGTTGACGGACGAATCGATGCTTTAGACAGTCCGGGTAGGTTGAGGGAGCAGTATGAAAGCAAAACGATGGATGGTGTATTTCAACATCTGGCCCGTAACGCCACAAGACAGGCGGATTAATCTATGAAACAGTTTTTTGTTTTCATTAAAAAAGAATTTCGCCATATCTTCCGCGATACATGGACTGTTATTATTCTATTGGTCCTGCCAATTCTCATGCTTGTGCTCTTCGGTTATGCCCTTTCAACGGATGTAAAGAATACGGAAATCGCTGTGATAGACCCCTCTAGAGATGCAGCTACTGAAAAAATTATCAGTCTTCTCGATTTGAGTGACTATTTTAATGTATCCCTGACTGTAGAATCCCCCGATCAGATAGAAGATGTATTCAGAGGAGATAATCCCGGTCTAATACTTGTTTTCAGTGAAAATTTCTATGAGGAGATTATGCATACGGGGGAGGCATCCATACAGCTTATTGCCGATGGAACAGATCCCAATACTGCGGTTACAATCTACAATTATGCTACAGCTATTATCATGAGCTATCAGCAGGAATTACTTCGGGTTCAGTCTTTTCCTTATGAGATAAATATTACGCCGCGATACCTCTATAACCCGGAGATGAAGAGCTCTTACAATTTTGTCCCCGGCGTAATGGGTATGATCATTATGCTTGTCTGTGCCATGATGACTTCCATATCCATAGCCCGGGAAAAAGAGACGGGGACTATGGAAATTATCCTTGTTTCACCCATGAAGCCTATAGTGATTATCCTTTCAAAAGTGGTTCCTTATTTCTTTCTCTCCTGTGTCAATCTGGCAACGATTCTCCTTCTGGCTGTCTTTTTACTCGATGTGCCCATAGCAGGAAGTCTGTTCACCCTTGTCATCCTGTCGTTTATTTATATCTTTGTTTCTCTGGCTATCGGCTTATTGATCTCATCTATCGCCAACTCCCAGATCGTTGCTCTTCTCATCTCCGGAATGGCTTTGATGATGCCTGTAATGTATCTTTCCGGCATGATGTTTCCCGTTGAGAATATGCCTCTGCCCCTGCAGTTCGCCTCACATATTCTTCCGGCAAAATGGTATATTGCCGCTGCAAAAAAAGTTATGATTAAAGGCCTGGGGTTTTCATCCATAGTTAAAGAAATGCTTGTACTTTCCATAATGGCGGTCGTCCTTATTTCTGTCAGTTTAAAAAAATTCAAGACAAGGCTGGAGTAGTTACATGATGCTGAAATACTTAGTTGAAAAAGAATTTAGACAGCTTTTCCGCAATCCCTTTTTGCCACGGATGATTCTCATGTTTCCTTTGATGATTTTGCTTTTTCTCCCTCTGGCCGCCAATTTTGAAGTAAAAAATATTAACCTTGTGGTTGTCGATAATGACCGGGGCTCCTCTTCGAACGCTCTTATGAATAAAATTACCTCATCGGGATATTTCCACCTGATCGCAGTGGCTGATAACTACAGAGAGGCATTGACTTATATTGAATTGGATAAGGCTGATGTGCTGCTCGAAATACCCGTTTCTTTTGAAAAGAGTCTCATTAAAGAGCAATCAGCTGATGTTATGATCTCCATCAATGCAGTTAACGGAACCAAAGGAGCTTTCGGGAGATCTTATCTTGCGGGAATCATTGGAGATTTCAGTTCACAGCTCAGGATTGCATGGATCGGTTCCGGAGATCGGAGCCCGGTCCCCTCATTCTCCACAATAGGTCTGTTCAAATTCAATCCTCACCTCCAGTATCCTGTTTTTATGGTCCCCGCCTTAATGGTTATGCTTATGACTATGATCTGCGGATTTCTACCGGCACTGAATATTGTCGGAGAAAAAGAGAAGGGGACGATGGAACAGATGAATGTCACTCCCGTGAAGAAGTTCACCCTCATTTTATCCAAACTTATACCTTATTGGATCATCGGATTCATTGTTCTCACTATCGGATTCATCATTGCCCGGATTGCATATGGCTTGTTTCCTGTAGGTGATGTGTACACGATTTATATTTATTCGTCTGTTTTTATTCTTGGGATCTCGGGGTTTGGACTGGTTATCTCCAATTATGCGAAAACTCTCCAGCAGGCTATGTTCATGATGTTTTTTTTCATAATAACATTTATATTTATGAGCGGTCTCTACACTCCCATATCGAGCATGCCCGATTGGGCGCAGTTCATAAGCAGATTTGTTCCACTGCGATATATGATTGAGGTACTGCGAATGGTATATCTGAAAGGTAGTTCTTTTGGCGATCTTATCACAAGATTGTATGCTCTGACAGGATTTGCTCTCTTTTTTAATGGATGGGCTGTACTGAGTTATAGAAAAGTCAGTTGATCTTTTATTTTAGAATCTCGCCAAGAATGCGGCTTATTTCATTTATTTGATAAGGTTTATTAATATAACCTTTTACAGGATATTTTACCTGATCCTCAGCATCCCCTTTATTTGAATAACCGGAAGATATGAGAATCCTGCAATTTTCATCAAATTCAAGCAGCCTTGCGCAGGCTTCCCTTCCATCCATGACGGGCATCATCAAATCAAGAATCACCGCATCAATATGAGGATAATGACTCTTATATTTTTCAAGGGCATCTTTGCCGTTAACAGCGACAATAACCTCGTACCCCAGGGATTCGAGCAGTTCCGGGATCAGCAGCTGATTCATCTCCTCATCATCGGCAAAGAGAATTTTCCCTGAACCTGAAACAACCTCTATCCTGGAGGGGGCCCTCTTTGATTCCTCTTGAATAATAGGTAGTGATAATGTAAAAGTTGTCCCCAGTCCTACCTCACTTGAAACCTCCAAAGACCCCCGGTGGTTTTCCACGGTACTGTAGACAGTTGTCAGTCCCAGACCTGTCCCCTCTCCGAGATCCCTCGTTGTATAAAAGGGATCAAATATTTTTTTAATCTGATTTTTCGGTATTCCACACCCCGTATCGCGAATTGTAATCTTACAATACAAACCTGCTTTCACTTCGAAAGAGTAATCGTCATAGAAATCATTTTCAAAGTGGACATCCTCGGTTCCTATGACAATTGTTCCATCATTCTCGATGGCGTGACCGGCATTGACTACAAGATTTATAAGGGCGTTTTCAATTCCCGCTTCATTTCCACATACATAAAATTTTACCGCTTTATTTTCGACTATAAGTTCAATTTTACGGCTTAATGTATTTTGTAAGATTTCTTTACAGTTCTCAATGACTTTGTGAATATTCACTTCTTTAAAGGCTATTTTGTCCTTTCTGCTGTAATCCAGCAGTCTCTCTGTCAGCCCTGCCGCTCTTGATGTGGCCTGAATAATGAGATCTGCGTATTGCATAACCGGGTCTGCACTTTTCATTTTCATGAGTTCAGCTGCACTGGAAATCCCGTGAAGTATATTGTTGAAGTCATGAGCCACTCCTCCGGCCAACTGACCCAAACCATCCATTTTGGTTTTGTAGTTCAGTTGGACCTGAAGTTTTTCTTTTTCAAGAGTATTTAAAATATTAGAAGTTATATCAGTAATTATGGCTTCAATATGTGTTATTTCTCCGGTTTCATTTTTTCTGAAAGAAGAGTGACAATCGATCCATTTTTCCGTACCGGTTTTACAGATTAACCTGAAAGGTTCTATCGTAACGGAATTCTGAACTCTTCCGATCCCGGTAAGGTTTTCCATTACTCTTTCTCTGTCTTCATTGTGAATAATATTCCTGAATAGGTTTTTTTTCGCCATCAGTTCAGAAACTGAATAACCAGTTAACCGGGATACATTTTCCGAAACGAAATCGATAGACATAACCTCATCATTATTCCAGAGAATCACCACTGAAGAACTGCGGAAAATAATACCATAGGCTTCGCTGAGATTATTTTCAGCTTTTTTATGATTGGTGATTTCCAATTTTAATTTTTCATTGACTAATTTCGAGTGATATATCTCTTTTTCCAGTTCTTCATTAGAATCTATTAGGAGAGATTTTGTTTTTAAGATTACAGAATTTCTATTTCTTATTAAACGTGCCCCAAATAGAATTAAGGCCAATCCCACCAGGTATACTGCCATGATAAAATAACTTGTATTTTTTACATTATTTTCTAATTCCTCAAGGTAGGGTTTATAGGGGACCGAGACGCTTATTCCGCCCCGAATATCTCCAACTGCATATCCCTGATAGCCATGACATTTTAAACAGGCTTCCTGAACAATCAACGGTTTCATATATCTGAAATAGGGTTCGTTGTCTATTTCTGTGAGCCCCGATATTTCTCTACTACCGGTCTCGAAGGAGAGCAATGCCTCATTTTCCCAGGGATCAGGGGCATTTTCCGGGCGTATGAGAATCAGGCTTGTGATGTGACTCGAGGCTCTCTTTCTATTCTGATCGAATTCATTGAGGTTGCGGATAGCCCATGCAGGATTCATCAATGTGAGAGCTTTGTCTGAAGGAGTGGTAATGTTCTGATCCACTATATGTTTTAAATAGGGATTGGGGTTGAGATCTTCAGTCTCAGGGACATAGAAGCCACCATGGGAAGACACCCATGATCTGAAATTTAGGTCGTAGTTATGAGTACTCCTGGCTTCCGCCAAAGCCTGAATTCGGGCATGTTTATTTTCCCGTTGAACAATTCCTAATTGAAATGAAATTACTGAGAAAGTCCATATGAGAATAATTCCCAATTCAATGAATATCTGCTTTTTTGCTATCTTAGCCATACAATTATTATTGTAGTATATTCCTTCTGGTTTTTCTGTTCATATTAATGTATCACTTTTTGTATAAGTTCATAAAAAACAGGTATAAAGACAGCGGGGAGCATATTCCCCACTCTTATGTGTTTTACTTCGAGCATATTTAAACTTAAGGCTATAATGAGCAGTCCGCCAATGCCGTTCATGTTGGCGATTACCGGTTCTGTTAATATCTCTTTTAAAAAGCCGGAGCCGAAAGCAATGGCTCCCTGATAGATTAGTACAGGTATCGCTGAAAAAATAACACCGATACCCATGGTTGTCGTGAACATGACAGAAATGATACCGTCGAGAACAGATTTGGCAAAAAGTATATGGTGTTCACCCTTCAAGCCTCCTTCTAAAGCCCCTAAGACGGCCATGGAGCCAGTGCAGAATAGAAGACTGGATGTCACAAACGCCTTTGCAATATTGTTATCACCTTTAAATCTGGACTCTATTTTTTTTCCCAAGTTTTCCATTCTCTCTTCGATCCTGAGAGTTTCACCGATGATAATACCTATGAGGATTGAAAAGATCATCAGCATCAGATCTTCACCGGCGAGGGCATTTTTCAAACCGATAAGCAATATTGCCAGTGACAATCCCTTTATGATTGTTTCATTTGTCCTGTCGTTGAGACGTCCCTTAAAAACGAGAAATCCCAAAATGCTTCCAATTATTATGGATAGCGCATTTACAATTGTGCCCAGCATGAAAAACTCCAATGTAATTATTATTTATAAACTGATGAGGTAACCCTGTTTCTTCCAACCATTTTGGATTGATACATATTTTTATCTGCTTTATTGATAAGTTCCTGAATCGAAAAAGAGGTCGTAGGATTCAATCGAACACTGATAAGACCTATACTGGCTGTCACAGGTATTATTATATCCTCTGTTTGAATTGGAGTCTTCTCTATTGTGCATCTGATATTTTCAGCCATCTCTGTTGCGGCTTCTGGTGTCATCCCCTGGAGGAATATGACAAATTCTTCGCCTCCGTAACGGCCGTAGCCATCGACGCTTCTTTGGAGGAGTTGTTTAAATATTCTGCTGATTGCCGAGAGACATCTGTCTCCGGCTTCATGTCCCCATGTGTCATTGACATTTTTGAAATGATCCAGATCGATAAGAAGAAAATGAAAATAATAACTCTTCCGACAGCTCAATTCCCAGCTATGTTTCATTTTTTCCAGAAAATAACGTCTGTTGTATATTCCTGTCAAACTGTCAAATCTGTTGATATTTTCCAATTCCCTGTTATAAGAATTAATGGTTTCTGTTTTTATGGCGTTGTTAATGGCTATGGCGGCAAAAGATGTGAGCATCTCCATAAACTCCCGATCTTCATTATTATAGGAGTTTACCTTGTGGTTAAATATTCCTATAACTCCCTCATAATCAGAAGTCTCTAAGGGTAGGCATATGGTTGAAGAAACAGTTTTTGGAAACATACTGTTGTTTAAGCTGTTGAAATAGGATTTATATTCCTTTTCTACTTCATTAAGAAGCAGTCCCGTTTTATGTCTGGAAACCCACTGTATGACATTTTCTGTATTTGCCAGATTTAATTTTATTTCAGAAATGCCATTGAACTCTCTATGGTAGAGTTTTATATGGATTATCTCTTTTTCTCTATCGATCTGTCCAATAATGCAATAATCAATGTTGAAGAGCGAATCAAGAGATTTTAAAAGGGTCTCTATGACTTCACTATTTTCCAGTTTGGCAGTCAGTCTTTTTCCCATTTCGCTTATAGTTGTGATGCGACTGTTCAGTTTTTGGAGCTGTTCAGTCTCCATCTGCCAGATCTTTTCATCCAGTTCGGTAGATTTTACTTTGCCTGAAAGTACGTGATATTTTTTGTAAAACTCCAGAGCTTTGTCATTTTCTCCCTTCTGGCTACTCAGCTCTGAGAGAAGGAGATAAATCCTTCTGTTGCTGATGCTGTTCGAGTCGGAGAGGTATTCTCTTGCGAGAGTGAGCGCCTTTTCAGCAGATGTAAAATCTCCGGTTTTCAAATAGAGATCACAAAGATGGATATTTATCATGAGTTTATGGCGAATGTGAAACCCAGTGCATTCATCGAGAGCCTGGTGGAGGTTTTTTATTCCTTCCTCAAATTGTCCCAATTCTCCGTATATAAGACCAAGTTCATCCAGAATAGGTATTCTCGTATCTTTTTTTTCTTCAATATCCGCCTGTAAAAGAGCTTTTTTCAGATATTCCAGAGACAGGTCGAGTTTGTTAAGTGCTCTGTATGTACAGCCCAGATTATTCAGGATAGAGGCTGTTTTTTTATCTATATTGAGATCGATCGCTTTATTGAAGAAGCGAAGTGCCTGATTATAGTTTTCCATTTTAAACTGCAGGATTCCGAAGTAATTCATATTGGTGAACTGAAGATCCCTGAAGGCCATCAGTTCCGATGCATTCATGGCTTTGTGAAGGTGGGTAAAGGCCAATTTCATATCTCCCTGACGAATGGACAAAAGGCCCAGTGAGTTTTCTGTGGCGGTCAGTCCTCTGGTTCCCTCTTTCAAGTCCTTAAAAATATGATTGGCCTGGAGAAGTTTTCCTGAAGCTTGTTCATAATTGCCCGCTTCGATTTCAAGTAATCCACGGTTCAACAGAGACCAGGCAATTCCTTTTGTATAGTTTTTCTCAGCTGAAAACTTCTCAGCTTGTTCTGTCAGTCTGTCTGTGAGGGTAATATCGACGTGTACATTGGCAAATGCTCTATTATTTAATGAGTCAATTTCTTCTATGGATTCCTGCATTTCAACCTAATATATCACTAAATTTGTGCAGATAAAATCATTTTTT
>JADGDJ010000112.1 GCA_016744925.1 Spirochaetaceae bacterium | reverse complement strand
CTCTTGAACCTATGACGACAAAGGCCTTGAAAAGCAGTAAATCTCCAATAACAAAACCAACAATGCCTGAAAGGGACAACCATAACCAGGACTCAACTGTCGCATCCACTGGAAAAGGCATCCCCCTGTAAAAAAAGAGAAATATTGCGAGAAAAAGAAATCCCAATACAAGACGTATAAGATTGAGAGGCATAGATCCGATCTGCTTTCCCGCTTTTTCGAAACTCATTGCCGTGATAGTCCAGCAGGCTGCTGTCAATAGGGCTGCGATTTCCCCGGGGTGTGTAATAGTCATATGCGATCATAGCTTTTAAACTTATTTATTTACAGTGTCGTCAGGGGATATTTATCATTTGACTGACTTGATCAGAATTCTGGAAACTCATTTACAATGCTGATACTTGTTTCATATACTAAATGCGATTTGATAAGCAAAATTTAATTCAAGGATTTAAGATGACAGATACTGCACATGTGAATGAAGCCACTCCTCTCTATCTGGAGGGAGCCAATGGAAAAGCTGTTCTGGTAATTCATGGTTTTACTGGATATCCCGGAGAATTTTATGAAACAGCCAGAGCTCTCAACGATGAGGGATACACAGTATCTCTCCCAAGACTTCCCGGTCACGGAACCAGTAGAAAAGACTTTTACACTACCGGCTGGAAAGACTGGCTCAAACATATAGAGGAATCCTATAAAGAACTGGAAGAAAAGTTCAATTCCGTTTCCATAGTCGGGCTGTCTATGGGTGGTGTTCTGGCTCTTATCCTTTCATCACGATTCTCCCCTGAAAGAATAGCTCTTCTGGCACCGGCATTGGCCGTTCGCGATAAGATATTTTATACAACTCCCTTATTGAAGTTTTTCGTAAAAGAACTGCCAAAAGAGTGGACTCCCGAAGAGGGAGACAGTTCTGACGTGATAACTCTTGGAAGAGAATATTGGAGTTATCATATGCCGGGGCAGATGGCAAATCTCTATAAACTGATGAGAATTGCCAGGAAAGGACTTAAAAATGTCAAAAGCCCCGCTCTCATTATGCTATCCCAAATTGATAAGTCGGTTCCCCTCAAAGCGGGAACAATTATAGAAAAAGGTCTCCAGGATTGTCCTTTTAAAAAAATTATTCTCCAGGAGAGTCCCCACGTTCTCGTTTCGGGTAAAGAAAAACAAAAAGTAATAAACGAAGTCATTCAATGGTTAAACAAGTGACTCCTTTTTTTTACCGTTGATGAGCGAGCCGGAACACACTCCCGACAAAAGGTTTCAGTTGAGAAAATAAGCCTGATAAAGATTCTAAGGGAAGAGGAACCGGGAAACTTAAAACTGCTTAGTTCTCAGTAAGACCAAAGTACAGGCGTCAAGAACATTGATCCCCTTGTCGGCAAATGCCTTAGAAGCGGCAACCGACTCTGTCCCGGGATTAAAAATGACTCTCTGAGGATTTAGGGCGATGATCTTATCCGCCAGAGACTCAACCATTGCGGGGTTAACATAGAGAGTGACTGTGTGAATTTCATCCTTAATATCTGATAAATCAGCAGTGACTTTAATTCCGTTTATCGATTCGACAGCAGGATGCACTGGAATGACATTATAACCATTCTCTCCGAGCATTACCTGGGCTTTATAAGAATATCTTTCCGTCTTGGGACTGGCTCCCAATATAACTACATTATCTGGCATAGTGAATCTCCTTGTTAATAAAGATATAACAATTTCCAATTGGAAAGTAAAGTTATATACTGATTCGATGGATAAACTTCATATAACACGAGCTCAGGCGAGAAGATTTCTCGTTGCCTACCACGGTTTGGATCGTTATGGATCTAAAGGGAAAGAAGCGACCATAAAAGATTATTTGGCAAAAGTGGGTTCTATACAGTTTGATCCTCTTGATGTTTGCGGGAAAAATGCCGAGCTGGTGCTGCAATCGAGAGTGAAAGATTTCCGAGCGGCGGATCTCATTACGTTACTCTATAAGAAAAGGGTTCTCACCGAAGGGTGGGATAAGATGATGTGCATCTACAATATGGGTGATTATCCCGGTTTTAAAAGGAAAAGAGATCATGATCTATCCTATTTAAACAGTGAAAAATGTGAGGAACTCAAATCCATTTCGGAAAAAATTAAAGTGGAAATACAAAACAGGGGTGCCCTCTCCTCTCTCGATCTGGATTTTCACGAAAAGATTGACTGGTCCTGGGCTCCGACCAAACTTTCCCGTGCGGCACTGGAAATCCTCTTTTTTTCAGGACAACTGGCCATTGAGAGCCGTATTCATAGCAGACGCCGTTACGATCTGGTGGAGAGATTGGTTCCCGGGGAGATTCTCGAAGCGGAAGATCCCAACCCCACGGAAGAGAACTACAACGACTGGCGAGTATTAAGAAGGCTGAAAAGTCTCGGACTTTATTACAGCAAAAGCGGTGACGGATGGCTCGGAATGATTAAAAAAATGGAAAGAGACAAGAGCCTCATGAGGTTGCTGTCTCACAAGAAAGTTTTAAATGTAGAAATAGAAGATCTCCCCTACCATTTTTATATTCCCAGTGAAGAAAGAGAATTGATGCTTAAGATTATTAAGGGAGAAAGACGGATTTCAAAAAAAATAAGTTTTCTGGCACCCTTGGATAATTTTATGTGGGATCGTTTTCTGATAGAAACTCTTTTTTCATTTAAATACCGCTGGGAAGTATACAAACCCGCTGTGGAAAGAGAGTACGGTTATTACGTTCTTCCCGTTCTTTACGGGGACAATATCATTGCCCGTTTTGAACCGGTCCGCAATAAAAAGCTCTCAACTCTTATTATTAAAAACTGGTGGTGGGAAGAAGGAGTCAAAATGGATGTCTCACTAAAATCAGCCATAGAAAAAGCCCTGAGGGACTTCGCTTCTTTCCTGGAAGTGGAGACCGACATCAACGCCGGTCTCTCGTTAATTTACAATTCCTGAGAGGACCCGATAAGAGAGACTTTCCCGCTTTCATTGAGTTTGAAACGGCTCACCAAATAGCGCAGCCTCTCGGCCATTTGTGCCAGTTCTTCCGCAGCTGCTGCGGTTTCTTCAGTGAAGGCTGAGCTGTCATGTGTCAGCCTGTCGATATCGTGAACCTGAGTATTAATCGCATCTATCCCTTCAACCTGTTGTGAACTGACCATTGAAATATTCTCAAGAACATCGGCAACAGTCCGGATCTGACTGACAATTCCATTAAACTGCTGAGAAGTCACTTGAGCCAGTTCATTACCCTTTTTGATATCCTTGAGTGTCTGCTCAATAATCTCGGTCGTTTCATGTGCCGCTTCGGCACTTTTCACTGCCAGGTTGCGCACTTCATCGGCAACGACAGAAAATCCCTTGCCGTATTTCCCGGCCCGTGCCGCTTCCACATTGGCATTGAGGGCCAGAAGGTTGATCTGAAAGGCAATATCATCGATGACTTTAATCACTTTACTCACCTGCAGTGAGGATTCGCTGATCTCCTGCAGTGCTGCTACAAGTTTATTCATCTGAATATTTCCGGCCTCGGCATCTTTTACCGAGCGATCTGCCAATTGGTTGGCATTCACGGCCTGTTCACCATTTTCAGAGGTCTGCCTATTAATCTTGTCGAGGGCCATAGTGACTTCTTCGAGGGACTGAACCTGATTGATTACACCGGAAGAGAGGCTCTGGCTTGCATCCGCTATCTGCTGGGAGCCCTGAGACACCTCATTGACGATAACAGAGACATCACTGATCATTTCATGGAGAGAATCCTTCATGGACAAGAGCGCCCGCCCCAGATGGTCCGATTCAGAGGCCATATCTATATGCACAGTCAAATCACCTGAAGCGACTAATTCTATGGCATCCACTTTTAACTGGAGCTGAGTGATCATATGCCTGAAGGAGGTGTGAAGAAGAGATATCTCATCATCGATTTTCCTCTTCATGGATGTCACATTAAAATCCCCCTTTGCGATAAGAGCAGACTGAGTGGCAATATGACTGAGAGATAAAGTAACGGATCTCATAAAAATCAGGAATAGGATAATACCTAAAATGATAAGTCCTATGGCCATAATCACGATGATGCCTCTTGTCCGATATAAACCGGAAAGGAATTCTTCATGGTAGGCACTGGCTCCGATATACCAGTCCAGCTCTGGGATGTAAATTGAGCCGGATATTTTAGTCCTGGCGGATTTCTCACCTTCATTTTTCCAGTCATAATAGTGGATGTAATATTCATCACCCTTCAATTCCATGGTATTTTTGAGAATTTCCTGCACAAAAAGGATTCCCGAAGAATCTTTTGCATTGAATATACTAACTCCATCGCTCTGTCTGGATTTAGACACCACATATTCACCTTCGCCGTTGAGAATCCAAATATAGCCGCTCGAACCTATAACTTCGGCGGCGATAGAATCTTTGGCATTCTCCAGAAGCTCTCCTATGAGATCAGTGCTGAGGAAATCGCTATAGTAGGAACCGGCGCCGATAACCACATCGAGCTCACGGTTGTAGACCACAGCGGCAACTTTCAAACGGGCAATGTCCTCTCCCGAATTCAACCAGGGGTAATCGATAAAATAGGCTTGCCCCTCATTCAGTTTTCGTCCCTCATTGATAATATCCTGAATAAACAATCGACCTGACGAGTCCTTGGCATTCCAGAGATTCTCACCGTCACGGCTTCTATTCGCGGACAAAATATAATTGCCCGAATTATCGAGGATATAGATGTATCCGGTTTTGCCCACCTCTATTTTACTGATCCTTTCATAGGCTTTTTCCAAAGCAGCGGGATCATTTTGTTCGAGAGCCTGTTGCAGCAAAAGATTGGCGCTTTTAGATAAATCCGCAATATGATCGCTGATAAGTTCTTTCTCTCTGCTCAATGTTCCATTGACCTGAATAAGATTGGAAGTGATATAATTTTTCCATATTAAGGATTCATTACCGAGACTATCTTCGATCTGATTTATGGTTTCCCTCTGAAAGGAGTTAAAACTGAAGAAACTAATTGAGACGAGAGATGCAGATAAGATGACTACATATAAAAGTGAGATTTGCCACATCAGGGAAAATTTAATAGCACCCACCGATTAACCTCCGGATTAAAGTCATTGTCAATTGTCTTCTTTCAATACTAAGGTATCAAAATTCACTTTTCAAAAAAAATATTCCAACCTTTTTCCGCAAAAAACGAATAATAGAAGTATATGGATCAAATAAAAGAGCGGTTCCTTGTGTGGGAATCGAGTAAAATGGATAAAAACTATAGGGACCTCATCCAGAATATCTGGGAGGTATATCATCCTAAGCTACAGGTGTACATTTCTCAGTTTTATCATCAAGGAGAGAATGCCGACCTCGCCTCGGATATTCTGCTCCATGTGTTTGAAGGCATTAACCGATATAAGAGCCGGTTCTCTTTTTCCACGTGGATCTATACGGTTGCAAGAAATTATATAGTTGACCAATTGAGAAAAAAAACATTACATGCAGAAAATATCGATGACCACATGCCGGGTAATGAAAATACCCCCGAATCAATTCTTCTTAAAAATTCAGAACAGGAAATGGTCCGTAATGCTGTTGGTCTTCTCCAACCGGCCGATAGAGAACTCATTTACCTTCACTTTTATGAAGCATTGAAATACAGAGAAATTGCCCAGATCACGGGCATGGCAGAGGGAACAATTAAATACAGAATGTCTGAGAACAAAAAGATACTGAAAAAAAAGCTGGAAAGGAGCCTTATATTATGAAAAATGAGATCAATGCTATAGTTAAAAGTTATTTTGAAAATGAAGTCTCTGGAAAAGAAGTTCCCACCATGCCCGAATTCAATCTTCCCAAAGCCCCGAAAATAGTAAAAGAGAAAAAAGGAGTTCCATGGGGAAATATTCTAATCGCCGCCTGTCTCTTCGGATCCTTTTTTCTAATCCTCAATCCGTCGACCTATGACAACACTCTTCGAAGAGCTTATATCCCAATAAATAACATAAACGCTGTTAAAGAGGAAATTCCCCGGGTTATCTTTAACGCTTTTAAAAATTATAAAGAATTTAAATCTTAAGGAGTCATAAATATGACAAAAATTCGTTTTATTATCAGTTTAATAATAGTTCTACTATTCATTGTTCTTGGAGTAATTTTATCGGGCAATAACCTGAACCTCTATATCGATACTGCATCCCTGATTTTGGGAATCATACTGCCATACATCATAATCTCTTTTGTTTTTTCACCATCAGAACAAATAAAAATGAATAGAGAGATTTTTAAACCGACTGGTACAGGGGACAAGGCTGTTCTGGAAAGCGCTTTGGTATATTTTAAGTCCTTCAAAAAGGTGCTGATCTACAGCGGGATAGTATGGACCATAATGGGTGCCATAGCCATAGGTGTACATCTGGAAGGACCGGAAGCTCTCGGTGCCAATTTTGGCGTATTGATGATCGTTCCCTTTTATATTTCCATTTTTCTACTTATCGTCGTCGAACCCCTGCGGGCATCGGCTGAAAAAAGTCTCAAAGCATAAATATATAGAACAGCCTTCCACCAGAGAACAGGGAGGCTGAATTTAAAAAATAATTCAAAAAGAAATGAAACATTTGTCCCTAAGTGGATTAGACTATTCCTATGAATAATTTTGATGAATTACATGACAGGAAAAACAGCCATTCTATAAAATGGAATTCCGAATTTCTCGGAAAGATGTTCGGAAAGCAAGACATTCTTCCCTTCTGGGTTGCCGATATGGATTTTAAAGCATCGGCACCACTAATAGAAAAATTGAAAGAAAGAGCCGAAGATGGCTTTTACGGATATGAATTCAGACCCGATGCCATTAAGGATAGTATTGTTGAATGGTGTTATCGCCGCCACGAGTGGGAAATCGACCGTAAGAACCTCTCCTTCGCTCCGAGTGTGCTCAACGCCATATCGGTTCTAATCGAACTGAACAGTCAATCCGGTGAGGGTGTCATCATACAGCCTCCCGTCTACTACCCCTTTGAAGAGTTAATTGTCAATTCAGAGAGAAAAGTGGTTTACAATCGACTTGTTGAAGAAGAGGGATTCTACAGGATTGATTTTGAAAACCTGAAAGAAGTTGCCTCAGATCCCAATACAAAAGTGATGATTATAAGCAGTCCTCATAATCCCGTGGGCCGGGTATGGACAGAAGTGGAACTGACCCAAATGGCACAGATCTGCCTCGATGAGAATGTACTGCTCATAAGCGATGAAATACATATGGAATTTATTTTCAATAGCCAGTATTTTCTCACAACGGCTCAGTTGGAAGAGAAACTCAGATCTAATACAATTCAGTTATTTTCCGCCGGTAAAACATTCAACATGTCGGGTAATACCATAGGGATAGCACACTTCAACGACAAAAAACTCCAGAATAAATTCAATGGCTTTCTCACTCGCTTTCATCTCAATGGTGTCAATGTATTCACCACAACCGCTCTGGAAGTGGTATTTACCGAGGGAGAACCGTGGTTCAACGGGCTTTTAACCTATGTGGAAGAAAATCTGGCCTATGTGGAGAAAAGAGTTAAAGAGGATTTGCCGGGGGTAAAATTGTTTAAACCTGAGGGGACCTATCTTCTCTGGCTGAGTTTTGCCGAATACGGTTTCAAAGGGAGAGAACTGGAGAAACTACTGATTGAGAAAGCCCAATTGGCACTCGATCCGGGTAGGTGGTTCGGAGAGCAATATTCATCATATGCCCGTTTGAACATCGGCTGCAGCCGTTTTCTTCTGGAAGAAGCACTCAACAGGCTCAGTACTCTAATACAAAATGGATTTAAATGATCAGTCCCTTTTTATAGACGTAGGATGTCAGTTCCGAACTATTTGATAATCCCATTTTTCTCAAAAGTCTGGTTCTATAGGTACTGACAGTTTTCACACTGAGATTCAGCTTGTCGGAGATTTGAGTGACTGTCTGTCCTGAACCAATTGAAAGAAGGACCTGATATTCCCGTTCGGACAAACCTTCATGAGGGTTTTCACCAATGTCTCTATTGAGGTTTTCCAGCATCAGATCGCTGATTTTGTCACTGATGTATTTTTTCCCGGAAACTACTGTTTTAACTGCTTTTACAAGATTTTCAGGAGCAACTGCTTTATTCAGGCAACCGGAAGCACCCAGCTTTAAAGCTCTGAGAGCGTATTGCTCCTCAGGCTGAATACTCAGCATAAGCACAGGCAGATCGGGAAAGTGCATTTTTACATCGTGAAGAATATCCATTCCGTCCCGATTTGGAAGAGAGATATCGAGAATAAGAACATTGTATGTATCATTGTTCAGGACATTGAGGACTAGTGCACCATCTTCCACTTCATGAATATAATGAACCGGAAGAGAGTCTTTCAATATTTGAATAAGGCCTCTTCTGATAAGAGGGTGATCATCGGCAATGAGGATTTTAAGCATTATCGCTCCTTCTTTTCATCGGTATAGCCACCTTGATGCCCGTACCGCTCTTTTCTCCATTTATAATTGAGAACTGCCCATTGAGATGACGGCATCTCTCTTTCATTCCACGAATACCGAAAGATCTGTTTTTCTCAAGAGATTCTTCAGTAATTCCACAGCCGTTATCAGAAGTGTCCAGAACGACAAAGCCATTATATAATTTGAGTGAGATTCTCACTTCATCGGCCCGGGAATGGCGGATGACATTGGTCAGTATTTCCTGGCAAATTCTGAATATGGCAGTTTTTATCTCTATATCTTCTATATGCATTGTCCCATCGAGTTCTTCAACCACCCGAATCCCCGATCTCTGAGAGAAATCTTTTACAAGCCAGGAAACCGCTTCTCCCAAACTCAAATTATCGAGTACTTTAGGACGCAGTCTCGTAGACAGATCTTTGACCGATTCGAGGCTCATATTTAAGAGCTCCAGCATAGATGATGTGCTCTTTCTGATCTGATAGCTATTAAAATTATCTCTGTTATTCAGGTGGAATAATTCCATTTTAAGAGCCGAAAGAGTCTGCCCCAGCTCATCGTGGACCTCTCGGGCTACAGAAGTTCTCTCCTCTTCCCGGATATCCTGAATGTGGATGGAATACTCTCGCAGCTCCTTATTCTTGGATTCGAGCTTAGAGAGTCTCAGTAGGGTGAATCCGAATATCAATGATAAAAAACTGACAGAAGCTATGATGTAAAATATACTTGTCTTCCACCAGGGAGATTTCACTTTTATGTTTATAAAAGATCCATCTCTATTCCAAATTCCATTGTTATCGGCTCCCCGGACTCTGAATCGATATTCCCCCGGAGGAAGACTCGTATAGACGATGCTGTAACTTCCCTCGAGATAAGTCCATTGATCCTGCAATCCCTCGAGTATCACTGAATACCTGTTCTTTTCAGGTGAAGCAAAATCGAGTACTGCGAAGGATATTGAAAGGATATCATCATTGTGAGTGAGTGAGAGAACCGCATCATCATTCTGTTTGAAAGAGACCGATTCATTCATTATTTTCACACCGGTAATCACAACTGGAGGCTCTTTCCTATTGACCGAGACCTTGTCGGGGAAAAAACGGTTTATCCCTTTGGGACCGCCGAATAGCATCTCTCCCGAAGAAACTTTGAGGCAGGAATTTATAGAGAATTCATTGGCCAGCAATCCATCGGCCTCTCCGAAGTTCAAATATTCATTTTTATCAGGATTGAACCGGGTCAATCCACGGTTGGTACTGATCCATAGATTATGATCATCATCTTCGAGAATACCGAAAATATTATCTCCCGACATTCCCTCTTCTTTTCCGTAATGGGAAAAGGTTTTAGTTTCGCGATGGAGCAGGTTCAAACCTCCTGCGGCCGTTCCGATCCAGAGACGTCGGGAACTGTCCTCAAATATGGTATTGACACTACTGTCACTCAGACTGTTTATTTCATCGGGATTCCTGGAAAATCGCTCAAAAGTCCTTTTTTCTCTATTGTAGAGATTCAATCCACCATCCCATGTACCGATCCATAGATTATTGAGCGAATCTTCATATATGATCCTTATAGAATTACCATTGAGAGTGCTTGAATCTTCGGGTACGCTTAAAAAGTAACTGAAAGTCTCATTTTCCGAATCATAAAAGTTAAGACCTCCCCCTTCTGTCCCAATCCACAGATTTTTTTCTGAGTCCTCTAGAAGAGACCAAACCGTGTTACTGTTTAATGAGAGAGGATCATCGGGCGAGTAGAGAAAATTCGTAAACGAATCGGTTTCTGGATTATAGCGATTTAATCCCCCTCCATCTGTACCTATCCAAATATAACCTTTGTAATCTTCAGCAAGAGAATAAACCTGATCATTGCTCAGGCTGTTATCCTGTGTGTTGTGAGTGAAGCGGGTTAGCCTTTCAGTAGAGCTGTCCTCATGAACCAGCCCTTCTCCATCGGATCCGATCCAAAAGTCCCCGCGACTGTCCTCAAAAAGACTTCTGATATTCCTATCGCTGTCCAGTTTGAAACCGATTGTCCTGGGATTGTATCTATTGAGACTTCCGTCTCTGGTTCCAATCCAGATCAGGCCATTGTCATCTATGAAAATCTGCCGGACTTTATCCTGGCTCAGGCTGCGGGAATCCTCTTCACGGGCTCTGATACTCGTGAGTATTTCTCCGCTTTTATTAATCAGAAATATCCCCTGTCCTTCTGTTCCAATCCAGAGGTTCCCCTCTTTATCCTCGTTGATAGATCGGACTGAATATTTAACTGGATTGATCAACAAGGGATTTTCTATACTTTGGAATTCACCTTTGTCGGGATTAAAGTGATTCAAACCTCCACCCTCTGTACCTATCCATAAAGTGCCAACCGAATCTTCAAAAATGGATCGCACCGTATCGGAACTAATAGACCTCTCATTTTTGCTGTCAAATCTGTAATTGATAAATTGATCATCATCAAGCATCAGAGATAAACCGCCACCTTCTGTGCCGACCCAGAGTCGCCCCTTGCTGTCGCTCAATAAAACCCTGATAACATCGCTATCTAGTGTGTTTATAGTGGAAGAGGCTTTGTAAAAGGAAAAATTATGATCATTTTCATTAAAAAGGTTCAATCCGCCACCGGCGGTTCCAATCCAGAGTCTATTTCGGCTGTCCTCACAGAGAGAATAGACGTTATTACTACTAATGCTACTTTCGATTTTGCTGTCATGGCTGAAAACGGTAAAGTCATCACTATCTCTGTTGTAGAGGTTTAATCCACCTCCGTCGGTGGCTACCCAGAAGCGTCTACGGGAATCTTCAAAGAGATCAAAAATTACAGGGCTGCTGATACTGTTTCTATTTCCCGGTTCCGGTTTGTAGGTCTTAATCTCGGTTCCGTCGTACCTGTTGAGGCCGCTGAAAGTTCCGAACCACATATAACCGATATAATCCTGTTCAATCCTATATACTGAATTACTTGAGAGGCCGTCCTTAAGAGACAGTTTATAAAAGCTGTAATCTTCCGAATATAGCGAAACAACACATAGTATCAAGAGGGAAATACAAATTGAGATTTCCCGGATTTTATATTTCATGGATTTACTATAACAGGCAATTTTAGAATGATGAACCGGAAAATACAATATATATAAGGAAGCTTCGAGTCTCACTCTTCGTGTAGGAGAAAACCTGACAGTTAAATCAGATTATCTCTTACTTCCATATGGGGATTTTCATTTTACTATGATTTTGTTAATAAAAAAAATAGGAGAAAAAATGAAAAAAACATTAGGTTTGATAATGATCGCCTTGTTTCTCGCACCTCTTTCACTCATGGCTGAAGGTCAGCAGGATGGTAGCGGAGAGACTTCTGTACAGTACCCCAAAGGGAACTTTGATTTTGTAGCACCAGGTGGAGCCGGTGGTGGCTGGGATCTGACAATCAGAACAACTGCAAAAGTTTTAAAAGATACTAAACTAGTAAAATACCCCATGCCCGTTAGAAATAATCCGGGAGCAGGTGGATCAGTTCATCTTGCAAGTCTTCAGGAAAAAGAAGGTAATGATAACATCATTACTGTATATTCTTCTCCTCTCATATTAACAAAACTTTCGGGAACAACTGACCTTGATTACAACAATGTAACACCTCTTGCAAGCCTCATTGCTGATTACGCTGTTTTTGTTGTTAAAGCGGATTCTCCCTTTAACACTATGGCAGACCTGATGAATGCTCTTAAAGCTGACATCAAAAGTGTAAAAATCGGTGGAGCTTCATCTGCTGGATCTATGGATCATCTCCAGTTCCTCATAATGGCAAAAGCTGCCGGTATAAGCGAATTGAACCAGATCGATTACGTCAGTTTTGATGATTCCGGTGCCGCTCAGGTTCTCGGTGGTCATATTGACCTCTTCTCAACCGGTCTTTCAGAAGTTCAGGGATTAATCGAAAGTGGCGATCTCAAAGCTCTTGGCCAGACCGCTGCCCACAGAGTGGGTGAAGGCATTGTTGCAGAAATCCCCACATGTATGGAACAGGGAATCGATGCTACATTCGTAAACTGGAGAGGAATTTTCGGACCTCCCGCTATGCCTGCTTACGCTGTTGAATATTGGAGAAACACTCTTAAAGAGATGGTTGCAACTCCCGAATGGGCAGCGGCTAGAAAAACAAACGGATGGGACGATGCTTACCTTGACGCTCCCGAGTTCGCAACTTTCCTTGAAAAAGCTGATGCTGATTTCAGAGAAATTCTTTCTGACATCGGAATGTTGCACGTTAAATAATTAAAGATTCAAATCTTTGGGGGCTGTTGCAAAAGGGACTACACTTTTGCAACAGCCCCTTTCAATCATTTTATATAAGGGTAGAAAATGAATATTTCAACATTATCAGGTATTTTATCTCTTCTTATTGGTCTTATTTACACAATTCTTGCATTGTTATTACCCGATGCATCGATAGGTAGAGCAGCTGAACCTAAATTTTTCCCACTTAGCTTGGGAATCCTTATGATACTACTCTCTGCTGCACTTCTTTACGATGAAATGAATAAGAGAAAAAAAGAAGACAAAACACAGAATGTGTCTTTCACATTAGATTCCAATTTGAAAAAAATCGGGCTGACCTGCCTATTTTCAATATTATACGCAATTTTATTCGACAAACTCGGATATGTAATATCAACAATACTCTTCCTCGAAGGGGAATTGTTCCTGTTTAACGGCTTTAAGAAATGGAAGATCAACACAATGGTCGTTCTTATTTTCAGCCTGTTCATTTACATATTATTCTCAAAACTTCTTGGTGTCTATCTTCCGATGACTCCCGGAATCTGGATTTAGGAGGTAATTTATGGATTCATTAATGTATCTACTTGAGGGATTTACTGTAGCCCTCGTTCCTATGAACCTTCTCTGGGTGACAATTGGTGGAGTTCTGGGAACAATTATTGGAATGCTGCCGGGACTTGGTCCTGCTACTGGAGTAGCGGTTCTTCTTCCACTTACTTTTGCCATGGGACCAGAAGCAGCCCTCATAACTATGGGTGGCGTCTATTACGGAGCCATGTACGGAGGTTCGAGAGCGTCGATTCTGATCAACACTCCCGGAGATGGAGCTGCTGTGGCAGCAACATTTGACGGATATCCCATGACTCTCGATGGTAGAGCCGAAGCTGCTCTGGCAATTTCGGCCATTGCTTCATTCATAGGTGGTATTATTGCGACATTCATTATGGTTGCCGTAGCTATGCCAGTCGCCAGGTTTGCCTTAAGATTCGGACCAGCTGAATATTTCCTTCTCTTTGCTTTTGCACTTTCAGCAACGGCTTCTATGTCCAAGGGAAATAAACTGAAAGGTTTTATAGCCATGATTCTAGGTTTAATGGTCTCCACCATTGGAATTGATGGACAATCAGGGGTAAAGAGATTTACTTTCGGTATTCTGGAATTACAGGGCGGGATCGATTTCCTCGTTATCATTATTGCTGTTTATGCCCTGGGTGAAGTATTTAAAAGTTTTAAAAACATTGCCGAAGGGAAAAAAACTGTACAGAAGAATTTCGGAAAAATATGGATATCCAAAGAAGAGTGGAAGCGCTCTATCTGGCCCATATTGAGAAGTGCTCCTCTGGGATTCTTTATTGGAGCTCTACCCGGTGCCGGTGGTACTATGGCGGCTCTAATGTCTTACAACAATGAGAAATCTCTTTCCAAGCATCCTGAAGAATTCGGTGAAGGAGCTATCGAAGGTGTCGCGGCACCGGAATCTGCAAACAATGCTGCTTCTGTTGGAGCTATGATCCCTATGTTGACTCTGGGAATACCCGGATCGGGAACCACAGCCGTTATGATGGGTGCTCTGCTCATGCTGGGACTTCAGCCGGGACCAATGCTTTTCCAGCAGCAGTCCACAGTAATCTGGGGACTCATCGCGAGTATGTTTATCGGTAATGTAATACTGGCTTTTGTGAATATCCCTATGGCTGGTCTACTCGTGAGAGTTTTGGCAGTGCCTCCCAAAATATTGTACCCCATAGTTTTGGGACTGGCTTTTGTGGGAACTTATGCCATTAGTTACAGTACAATGGACTTCTACTTACTCGTAATTTTCGGAGTCGTAGGATATTTTATGTCAAAAGCAAACATTCCGACGACACCGCTCATACTGGCCATTATAGTCGGAAACAATATGGAGCAGTCCTTCAGAAGAGCCAT
>JADGDJ010000357.1 GCA_016744925.1 Spirochaetaceae bacterium | reverse complement strand
GGTACAAGGAGGATAAAACTCACATAAGTTTTTTGTCTCCTGAAGCTGTGAGTTTCAGTGCAGAAAAATCTGGTTTGTCAATCTTTCAATGCGATAATAAGTCGATAATAATATTTAAAAATTGACTTTAATTCTTTTAATTGTCACTTTTCAATTTTTGGCTATAATTATTATTAGGAGATAATCTAAGAAGTTTATGGTAATGAAGCGGCATTTGAGAACACTATCTATCAACAGTCTTACTGAAGCACTGGACATCAAGACTATGCTCAATCTCGCAAATCTCATGATGACAGGATATGATTCCGATTATATCTACAACCGGACTGGATTTCCCAGAAACATGCCTATGCCTCCCAGAGAGGTTGCACGGCAGATTGTCGATGATATCAATTCTCTGGATTTGTATCTCGATTTTGTCACGGTTCTTATTCGCATGCAGGAAGAGGGACTGAAAGGACGCCATTATAGAATCCCATACCTGAGAGAACTTCTCAACGATATTTTAGAGCAGGGCTATATCTACGAATCTTCGAAAAAAATGTTCATTGAAGATCCCGACGTGAGAAGAACTCCCAATTGGGGCGTTTTAAAGCTCAATGACGAGTATACTCTTTCATTCTTACGGGTCGACATTGTGGGGAATTCCGATTTGGTCAGGAAATATCCTTCCGATTTAATCCGATCCACATATGCCGATTTTAAAAATATAGTGACACGGATTTCTCAGAAGAGAAATGCACGAATCTGGAATTGGGAAGGTGACGGTGGGTTGGCGGCGTTCTATTTCGGTGTCAATATCCATCAGTCAGCCGTCATTTGTGGAATGGAAATCCTTCATGAACTTTTTCTCTACAACAGGCTGTACAATCGACTTGATGAAGCTCTCAATATCCGCCTGGCTGTTCATAGTGGTCCCTGTAATTTTTTCGTCAATCCAAATGATCTTGACAGGAACGAGACTGTCATTACTATTAAGGACCTGGAGCAGAATAATACCGATGCCGGTTCTATGTCTATTAGCCGTACTGTATTTGTGATGCTTGACCCATTAATTGCCAGGCAGTTCACCACCATTCGACGGAATGAAAAATCTGTGTGTTATAATTATAGAATCCGATGGAGGGATGAGTAATGATTGTTGCTGTATTCTCTTCATTGAGTGATGTTCATCACTTTTTCTCGGAACTTGAAGCCTCCATGGAACATTCGGTCTATTTTCTAGGATGGGAAAACTATGAAGATCAGCTTAGGAAAATGCCTGCTGAAACACTTTTTTATATCGATATAAGAAATTTTAAGAAAGACAAAATTTCAGAATTGATTGAATGTTTTTCTCTGCTGGAAGATAAAAACTATGGTGTTCTGGATCCCGATTCCCTCATGCATGATGTGGGTCGTCTGTTTCACAATGGCGCAGTGGATTACATCAGTAACCAGGTATTTGAGAGTCCCTTTTCTCCGATCCGTTTGAAGATAGTCAATAGATATATGCTTTCCCGAGAATCGGAATCAGAGCCTGTTCTGGAAATATTTGACGAAAAAGCGGAATTGAGTGGTGAAAACTGGACAAGTGTTGTAACCGGGAGGAATTATACCTTCGGTATGTTGTTTGCAGAAGTTGACGATCACCAGCAGTGGAAGCTAAGGCTGGGAAGTGAGAAATATGAGCATTTTATGAGGAGCTTTTACAATATCCTCAATAGCATAGTCGAGCCAATAATGGGGCGATTCTGGATGTGGTCCGACACAGGGGGGATAGTTCTTTTTCCCTTTGATGGTAAAAACTGCCAGATAATTAAATCGGCATTCCAGATGTTTCTCAATCGCCATCTCATCTCTTCTGAGAATCCCGATTTTGATATTGGTATGACATACCATTTTGTCATTCATATTGGAGAAACTATTTATGAGGACAGAGGATTTACGAGTGAGCTGATCTCAGACTCGGTCAATTCCATTTTTCATATAGGAAACCAGTTTTCGGAAGATGACAGCCTCTATTTAACAGAGGAAGCCGAGAGGTTTATCCCCTTAAAACTGAGAGAATTCTTTATAGATCAGGGGATGTTTGAAAACAGGCATATCAAAAAAATGAAAAAAGTGCATCTATAAAAAAAGCCGGTCGTCGACCGGCTTTTATCAGATTAAGCCCTGTTGTTTGAGAGCTTCTTTCAATTTCACCCGAGTCTCCTCATAGGGAATGCATAGGGGTAGTCTGAAGACCTCTTCAACCATACCGGCTATGGCCATAGCAGATTTTATGGGCAGGGGATTTGTTTCAAGGGCCAAAGATTTGAAGAAAGGCAGCATATTGAAATGCAGATCTCTTGCCGTTTCTACTTCTCCTCTGAGAGCAGCACCGATCATCTTTTCCATTTTCGCCGGGATTATATTGCTGGCAACGGAAATGACTCCGTTACCTCCGAGAAGAGTTATGGGCATGGCAATGTTGTCATCTCCTGACAGCAAAGCGAAATCTTTTGGTTTTCTTCCCAGTACATCCATCATCTGCCCTATGTTTCCACTGGCTTCCTTGACGGCGACAATATTGGGATGAGAAGCGAGTCGCATCAAAGTCTCGGTCTCTATATTCACGCCGGATCGGCCCTGGATATTGTATAATACAATCGGGAGATCTACTTTATCGGCGATGGTCATAAAATGACGATACAAACCTTCCTGGCTGGGTTTGTTGTAATAGGGCGCAACCTGCAGGCTGGCATCAGCACCGATGTTTTTAGCCGCCTGAGTCATTTCCAGAGCCTCTGCTGTGCAGTTGGCTCCCGTACCGGCAATAATTATTTTTCTACCAGCGGACTGTTTGACAACGAGATCTATCACTTCAATATTCTCTTTAATACTCAAAGTGGGGCTTTCACCTGTTGTTCCCACGGGAACGAGACCGGAAATGCCCTCTTTTATCTGAAAATCAACCAGATCTTTTAATTTCTGACCATCCAGTTCTCCGCTTTTTGTAAAGGGAGTGACTAGTGCTGTATATACACCTGAAAACATATTTTTCTCCTTTAAAGACTATATTCGACCTTCTCTCTAATTTAAAAGATCATTGATATAATCTTCCACTCTAAAAAATCCTTTTTTTCCTACAAGCCATTGAGCTGTCAGAACAGCACCCAGAGCAAAACCTTTTCTATTTCTGGCTCTGTGAG
>JADGDJ010000356.1 GCA_016744925.1 Spirochaetaceae bacterium | reverse complement strand
TAATCACATGATCCGGTTTGATGCAGTCCTATTTAAGGAGGTTAAAAATGAAAAGTTTATCGAAAATATATAATAAAATGATTAGTTCACCAGTTTATATCTTTTATGCAGTTGCAATTGCATTTGTATTATTTTTCTTATTTATTCCATTAGTCAATCTGATTATAGATTCTCTGAATATTTTTTTGCAGTCCACCAGGCCATTACCTGAAAATTTTTTCAGGTATATGATGAAGGTAACATTTAATACTTTTCAATTAGCCATTCTCTCTACAATTGTAAGTCTTTGTATTGCCATTCCACTCTCATTTCTCATAGTAAAATTTAAAGTGAAATACGCAGCATTATGGATAGGTTTACTTACAATTCCATTAATAACACCTGGTTTTATCTCTAGTTTTGCCACGATTATATTACTAGGCAAGAGTGGCGTTGTAACTATGGCTTTGGAGAAACTCGGGATCAGTCTCCCATCTATATATGGTCTACGAGGCTTGGTTATTACACAATCCCTGCATGCTGTTCCCTATGCTTTGATCGTTCTGTTATCCGGCCTGAGAACTGTTCCCAGATACCTGGAGGAAGCGGCACATTCTATGGGGACATCAGCTTTTAAAACACAGATAAATATTGTCTTTCCCTATATTATTCCCCATGTGTTTATGGCGGGATTGATGGTTTTTCTCACTTCGATGGGAGATGTCGGAGCACCTCTTATTATTGGGGGAAGTTATAAGGTCATTTCTCTGGAAATCTATTCCAACTTTATCTCATTTATGGGAGATGAAAGAATACCCCTTATTTTCAGTACATGGGTCATCTTTTTATCGTGTATTTTGTTATTTGCAGTCAATAAAGTTTTAAATCTTACGAATAATGTCAAACACAGATTCAGGCTCGGAATAATGGAATATGACATACCCAAAGTCAGAAGATTCGGGACAGTATTTATTGCTTTGATGACCATTCTTTTTCTATTGCCCTATGTGGTCATTATTATTAATTCCTTTGGTACAATCTGGACTTATGATTGGTTACCTAATTCATTTACCCTAGCGAATTATGCTAAGGTTTTAAGTGATTTCGGGCCTATTTTCAATACGATCATTCTTATTTCAGCAGTTATTCCAATACTTCTTATACTGGGAGTTATTCTCGGGTATATGTTCAAGAATGAGAGAAATTTAAAGTTCTTCAGTTATCTGACTTTATTGCCTTTTGTTCTGCCTGGAGTCGTTATAGGAGTAAGTTTGATACAGACCTATGCCGATGTACAGATTTTTGGGAAAGATTTTGTCGGTTCTGTATTTATTTTGATAATAGCTATAAGTGTCCGGCGATTACCAATTGTACTAAAAACAATCGAAGCTGGTTTTGCAAAAATAGATATGAGTCAGAAAGAAGCGGCTCTAAGTTTAGGCGCAGGAGAGATTAAAGCTTTCATTAGTGTTATTTTTCCCCAGATTAAACCTGTCGTTTATTCAGCAATGATAATCGGGATTGTAAAAGTTGTCACTGAACTGGCTGCATCACTGATAATTTATCCTCCAGGCTGGCAGAGCATGTCGCTGTATATCGCCTACTATGTAGAGGAAGGCATGATCTCCCGAGCATCGGCAATGGGTGTGCTGTTAATTATTATTGTAGGAATCGTCACTGCATATGCCAATCATAAATCAAAAAAGGAAATGTTAAAATATGAAACATATATCGATTAAAAATCTTTATAAAACCTGGGGTACAAATCATGCGGTCAATAGTGTATCCCTTGATATTGAGAAAGGGGAAATGGTTTCATTATTGGGACCTTCCGGTTGTGGCAAAACAACATTATTGCGTATGATTGCGGGATTTGAAAAAGAAACATCAGGAGAGATCTCCTTGAGAGATAGAATCATAAATGATGTACCTGCTCAAAAACGGAATGTAGGTATTGTTTTTCAGGATTATGCTGTATTTCCTACAATGAATGTATATGACAATATTGCCTATGGTTTGAAAATTAAAAAAATGGCAAAAGATAAGATTCATGAATTGGTTTTGGAATACCTTGATCTTGTCGGGCTCAAAGGTTATGAAAAAAGAATGCCTTCCCAGATGTCCGGAGGCCAGCAGCAGAGAATTGCTTTGGCCAGGGCTCTTGTATTTAACCCTGATGTTCTCCTTTTGGATGAACCACTATCCAACCTGGATGCGGCACTTCGTTTACATATTAGAAAAGAGATCAGAAAAATACAGCAGAAACTCGGAATTACCGCCGTATTCGTCACTCATGACCAGGAAGAAGCATTATCTGTTTCAGATAGGATTTATGTCATGAGAAATGGACATATCATGCAGTGCGGTACTCCTGCGGAGATTTATCAAACTCCTGAAAATGATTTTGTTGCCGGTTTTATCGGAAAATCCAATATATTATATGGGACAATCGATTCATTTGGAGAAGGTCAGGTATATGTAAAAGTTAAAAATAATATGTTTATTGTAAGTTGTGATGACTTTTCTAAATACAAAATCGGGCAGGACGTGTGGATCTCCCTCAGACCTCAGTATGTAAGATTTGCAGAAAATGACATGAAAGGGAACAGTCTTTCCGGTACAATACAATTTCTTGAATATCTGGGTGCAATTATTAAAGGGGAAATCGTTATTGATAATGGATCCGTTCTTGAATTTGAAATATATAGTGGGGAATCTATTCCTAAAAAAGTTGAATTGGGAGAACGTGTACATATTACAGTTAACCCCGGTGATTTAGTCATGGGCAGTAAAATCTACGGTCAGGATTGATAAAGAGTAATTAATGATTGGTTCAGCAGATATCGGGATTATAGGTCTGGCTGTGATGGGTCAGAACCTGATGATGAACATAAGTAAATCGATTCAATAGATTCATTGATCATCTTAGTGGAAATATATCTGCATCTATATATACAGTTTAATTCCTTTATTCCAAATCAGGGATTTGATCTTTTTTCCTTCATCTGAGAAATACCATATGATGAAGGGAAAGATCTCTCTGATTTTTTAAATACAACCCAGCCAATTCCAATTACACTTATAAAGGTAGACTAAAATACAATTTATTAAATTAAACATGGAAGGAGTCATCGTTTGAGTATCTGGAATCTTTTTTCCCTCGTTGGAGGACTGGCAATATTTTTATTCGGGATGATGG
>JADGDJ010000111.1:14400-14826 GCA_016744925.1 Spirochaetaceae bacterium | reverse complement strand
GGAAATTCGTATTACAGAGTAGGAAAATATACATTTGCAATTTACTACTTCGAGAAAGCTAAAAAAATATCACCTTCGGATTCTGATATAAATTACAATTTACAACTGGCAAAAGAAGAGCTAGTTGATAAAATTTCGGAAATGCCTGATTTTTTTATAGTAAAATATATGAAATCATTAATAAAATCAAATACAGTTGATGTGTGGGCAATTTTTAGTTTAATATTTTCATTACTAGAATTGTTAAGAGGAGATAAAATTACATCTACAAATAACCTTTGATCTAAAATTTTTAATTCTGAAAAATCATCAAAAAATGCAACAATTCTAAGCAAACCTGATTCTTCTAATAATATTTGAATTTCCTCAAGCATTGAGGAGAATGGAAATGAGCGATAAACAATATCAGAGTATTCATGATAAATA
>JADGDJ010000111.1:0-14390 GCA_016744925.1 Spirochaetaceae bacterium | reverse complement strand
TATCAGAATTATCTAATGTCCTATCAAAGTCTGACAAACTAGCTCCTGCATTTAGTTCTGCCTCAGCAGAAGTAGCAGAAGCTTTGACACGTCCTTTAGCTTCAATCTTTCCTTCTTTAGCTTTTTCTTGAAGTTGATTATCACGAAGTTGGGTCGTAATTTTTTGAAGCATCGGTATTTCATGAGTTTCTAATTTTGTCTCAGATATTCTCTTTTGGATATCTTGTATAGATTTTAATAGTTCATCGTATTGCTTCTTTTTTCCTTTCCACTTATCAATAAGAGTTAAATTATCACAAGCTTTTTGTAATTCTTGTAATAATTCAGTTAATATCCTACTGAGCATGATTTTTCTTATCATATGAGAACGGTAAGTAATATTTGAAATATTGTATTTTCCTAATTCAATCTCTGGAATATCATATGAACTCATTACATCATATAATGATTTTACATCGATATAGATCGATATAATATCCTTTCTTTTCCTCAGTTCTGATTGGGCTTTTGCGAATATAGTGCTTTTTCCGGTTCCTTTTCTACCAAGTAAGAATGTTGTATTGCTAGATAATATTGAATTTAATATTGCATTTCCTTGAAGTGGGTCGATATATAATAAATCAATTGCTCCTGATCCTAATGTGGAATCAAACTCCTTAAGTTCTGCTCTTCTATATTGTCTTAATGATTCTGAAATTCCGAAGAATTGATCTATATTCATTTGATCTCCTATAATTGGAAATAGTATAACAAAATAATTCTCATTTTTAAACTAATATCTATTTAACATATTACATCACGAGATTTGTCAGTAACAAATAATATCCAGCTTCTATATAACACTGCTTAATTATAGTGATATACAGTTTTAGGATAACAACGCCAATTTACAGTGTTATACATTTAGACTATAACACAAAAAATCCACAGTTATAGAAAATCGGAAAATCACTGACTTTCATCTTGCTTAAACCGGTGCTGCCCTCATCTCATGAATGCTGGAATAATAAAAGTTTCAATTAATCCATTTGCTTTTCCATAATTGAAAAAGAAATCTGTCCTTTCATCTATAAATTCTCCGCAATAGAACCCAACTATTGTTAGACAATCTGATCTTAAGTGTATAATATTGCTAATATGAATATATTCGAAGAAGCGGCGGCTCTGAAGAAAGCAAACAGAGTATTCGCCATTGCAATGATAACACAATCCAAAGGTTCTACACCCCGCTCATCTGCCAGAATGCTTGTACGGGACGACCGGTCCATCGTCGGAACAATCGGTGGTGGCCCTGTAGAACTTTATGTAATAGAACAGGCTCTTTCCGCTATGAAAGAGAGAACAAACAGAACATGTTCCTACACCTTGAAAATGAAGGAAAAAGAGGGAATGCACTGCGGTGGTGAGATGTCTTTTTTTATCGATGTCGAGGTCCCGGGAACGGCATTGCTGCTCGTTGGAGCAGGCCATGTCAACAGAGCTGTGGCCAAAGCGGCAATTGCGTCGGGTTTCAGCGTCCAAGTAGTCGACAACCGGGAAGTGCTGCTAAAAAAAGAGTTCTTTCCCCCGGAGGTCTCACTTTATTACGGTGCGACTCTGCAAGAAGCGGTAAACCAGAGCGAATTGAATGAAAATTCTTTCGTACTCGTCGCTACGGGAAGTGAAGATACGGAAGGACTGCGCGTTGTAATGGGGAGTAAGCCCCGTTTTCTAGGAATGCTGGGAAGCCGGCGGAAAGCCATTAAGGTTAGAGAAGAGTTACTCGATGAGGGCTGGGATAAAGAGGTCATAAATAAAGTGATCTGCCCCATCGGTTTAAATTTGGGTGCCGAATCTCCCTCTGAAATCGCTGTGAGTATTTTAGGTCAAATGATCATGTTTAAAACCGGTTTTGATGGTAGAGAGATCTATCGCGCAGACAGGATGAATAGACTGATTATTGTCCGTGGTGCAGGAGATATAGCGACGGGATCCATTGCCCGGTTACACAACGCCGGCTACGCCGTACTGGCACTTGAAACTGAAGCACCGACCGTTATACGCAGGACAGTGGCCTTTGCTGAAGCTGTTCACTCAGGATCTGTCGAGGTAGAAGGACTGACTGCCCGACTGACTTCTTCTGCTGAAGAGATAGAAAAAGTTATCCTCTCCGGTGAAATTGCCATTGCGGTTGATCCCGAAGGGGCTTTAATCGATCAGTTAAAACCGGTAGCTCTTATAGATGCTATCCTTGCTAAAAAAAATCTAGGAACAAAGATAAACCATGCCCCTCTGACAATAGCTCTGGGTCCGGGATTCGAAGCAGGAAGAGATGTTCACTACATAGTAGAGACATCGAGGGGGCATGATCTTGGAAAGATTATCACTATTGGTCCGGCAAAAGCCAACACGGGTATTCCCGGCAATATAGAAGGTTTTACTGAAGAGCGAATAATCCGCGCTCCAGCAGCCGGAAAAGTGACCATATTGAAAGACATCTCCTCTCTGGTAAAAAAAGGGGACATCATCGCCAGGGTTGGTGACACAAGTGTTGAGGCATCAATTGATGGTATGATCAGAGGGATGATCCGTGAAGGCACAGAAGTTCATGCCCAAATGAAAATGGGGGACATTGATCCACGAGGAGAAAAAGCTCAGTATAAAACCATATCGGACAAAGCCAGAGCCATTGGCGGTTCCGTACTGGAGATACTATTGAGAAAGTCCCTATGTCCCTGATCTATCTGGACAATAGCGCAACATCATTCCCGAAAGCTCCGGGAGTTGAAAGAGCTGTCAGCGACGCTCTATTCCATGCCGGAACCAGTGGGAGAGCCTCTTATGAGGAAGCAATTACAGGGAGTAAAATTCTCTATAATTGCAGAAAGAACATTGCCCGGTTGCTGGGAGTGAAAAACAGCGCTCAGATTATCTTTACTTCCGGAGCAACAGAATCTCTCAATACAGTCCTCAAGGGTTTTTTGAAAAATGGGATGGGAGTTCTCACCTCCGGCGCTGAACACAACTCAGTCATGAGGGTTCTCTCTTTTCTCGAATCGGACCGTCAGATAGAGGTTTACCGCTTTGCCAATTCACTCGATGGATCAGCCGATCTTAAAAGTTATGCCGATTATCTCAGGAAATCACCCGCTTTGGTAGTTTTATGCCATAGCTCAAATGTGACCGGGGCTATATATCCTCTGAAAGAGATGATAGAATCGGCCCACAAAGCGGGAGCTCTTGTCTGTATTGACGGAGCTCAGTCAACGGGCCATGAAGAAATAGACATCCCCATGCTGGAGGCTGATTTTTTCTGCTTCTCGGGACACAAAGGTCTTCTGGGACCGGCGGGAACTGGGGGATTTTATATCCGTGAAGGTCTTGAGATTCAAACTCTGATTCACGGGGGAACAGGTAGTCTCTCAGAAGAGGAGTATCAACCTGAAATCCTACCCGACAAATATGAGAGTGGTACTCAGAACATCCACGGTCTTGCAGGTCTGGCAGAATCGACAACATTCCTACTGAAAACAGGAATTGCAAAAATTCAAAAGAAAGAACAGAAATTGAGCTGGTTGCTGATTGAGGGATTGAACAGCATAGAGGGAATTATCGTTGTTGGCCCAACAGACAGGGAAAAGCGTAATTCAGTTGTCTCATTTATACACAAAGACCGGGAAATTTCCGATCTGGCAGAAGCCCTCGACGATGAAGGGATTGCCCAGAGAATGGGGCTTCACTGTACACCGTCTGCCCACAAAACATTGGGCACATTTAACCGAGGAGGGACCATTAGATTCAGCCCCGGTTACTTCAATACTGAAGATGAAATACACAAAACCATCTCAACTATAAGGAAAATAATTTATGGATGAAAAACTGACATCATATACCAAATTCTCAGGATGCGGAGCCAAACTTGGGCCCGCTTTATTGGACAAAGCGCTCTGCGGTCTGAAACAGCCGGAATATGCAAACCTCATTTCCGACTTCAGCACTTCCGACGATGCGGGAATCTACAAGGTCAGCGACGAAATAGCTTTGGTTCAGACTGTGGATTTTTTCCCGCCCATAGTGGATGATCCCTATATTTTCGGACAGATAACAGCGGCAAATGCCCTTTCCGATGTATATGCCATGGGAGGAAAACCGGTCACAGCCCTCTCTATGGTCTGTTTCCCCAAAGACAAAGCTCCTATTGAAACTCTGAGAAAAATGATGGAAGGGGGACTGAGTAAACTGATCGAAGCAGAAACAGCTCTGGTTGGTGGACACAGCATAGAAGATGAAGAGTTGAAATTCGGATTTTCCATCACAGGAACAGTTCATCCTGACAAAGTTCTCTACAACAATACACCGGGGAAAAATGAGAAACTGATTCTGACAAAACCTCTGGGAACGGGAATTATCAATACTGCCCTGAGAGGTGGTATCGCGTCTAAGCAGTCTATAGAAGCTTTTATCGACTCCATGCGGACTCTGAACAAAACAGCAGCGGAACTATTGAGCGGATATAATGTATCCTCCTGTACAGATGTTACGGGATTCGGCCTTATCGGCCATGCTTGTGAAATGACAGCCAGAGGATCCATCGGAATGAAAATATACTCTGATCGACTGGAATTACTCCCCGACGTCAAAGAATATGCTCAAATGGGCTTAATCCCCGCGGGAACTTACAGAAATAGAGATTACCGTCAGAAATTTGTTAAAAATCACGAAGAGATAAACCGAACAGTGATGGACCTCCTCTTCGATCCACAAACTTCCGGCGGATTGCTCTTTACTGTTGATGAAAATCAAGCTGACGAAATCTGCCGTAAAATGAAAGGAAGAGGCGTTGCCGCTCACATAATCGGAGAAACAACTCCTACTGAAGGAATAGAGATTATTGGATAGCTATATTCTCACATTCAGAAGCACTCACGATGCGATGAAAGAGGAAGACGATCTACAGGGTCTGGAATTTTCAGTAAAGATGATTCCCACTCCGAGGGGTATATCTTCGGAGTGTGGTTTTTCCATAAAGATAGTGTGCGATGATATCACTATTACAGAAACACTGACCCAAAGGGATAATAGCATAGAGAAAATTTTTCTCTTATATGAAAAACAAAGGAGCAAACACTATGAAGAAATCTATAGACGGTAGAAGTCTACCATGCCCGCAGCCCGTGATAAAAGTAAAGCAAGCTTTCGACGAAGGGGGATTCGGGGAACTGGAAATCCTTGTAGACAACAAAGCGGCCGTTGAAAATATAACAAGATTCGCCGAGAACAGTGGACACAGCATCCTCTCTGTTTCTGAAAAAAGCAATATAAGCACAATTGTTATCGAAAATCTCGCAAATGAAGCCACAACTCTGCCCGAAACAGATACAACTGAAATAATAATGGGATCTAATCCGGGTGTTTCCAACATTTTCATCAACTCATCAACTATCGGTTCGGGAGAACAGAAACTGGGCGACAAATTGATGGAAGCCTTTATCTACTCTCTCACCGAAATGGATAAAAAGCCAAAGCACATCCTCTTTATGAATAGCGGTGTAAAAGTGACTGTAGAGGGAAGTGTTTCATTGGAAAATTTAAGAGATCTTGAGAAATCCGGAGTCACACTACTTGTCTGTGGAGCCTGTCTGGACTATTACGGAATCAAAGACAAACTGGAAGTGGGAAAAGTATCCAATATGTACGAGATAACTTCGATATTGACCAGTGACAGCAACACAGTAACCGTAGGGTAAATTTGCTAAAAAAAACCAGCTGAAGAATTACTCTTTTTAGATTACAATTAAATTATGTTTATTGAATGGAACAAAGAACGACATAGCATAGGAATCCCGACTATAGACAATCAGCATCGAGAGCTCTTTGTCATAACCAATCAACTGCACGATCTCCTGGACAAAGATCAGTATCAGGAAGAAGCCATAAAAATTCTAAAAAGACTCTATGCCTATACCAACTATCATTTTGCCAGTGAAGAGGGACTTCTTAGGGAATACTCCTATCCGGGGTTTTCTGATCACCAGAATATACATAAAACATTCACCAATAAAATAAAAGAAACACTGGAGGGAATCCGTCAGAAGAGAAACTTCTCCCTTGCGCCTCTTCTGGATTTTCTGGTTGAATGGATTCTTAAACACATCCAGGTCGAAGATGTTAAATACGCTGCCTTTTTTAAAGAATCCTCTATTGAAACGGATGTAAATTTTTCCGTTTCCGATCAGAAGCGATATGATGTGCTCGACCAGTGGGAAAAACAGAAACTGCATTTGGAAATCGTCGGTATCGACAACCAGCACAAAGAGCTCATTTACATACTTCAGCAGACAAATGATCTTCAGCACACCAGTGATTCAAGACGAAAGATTTATCTTCCCATCATTATTAAAAAACTATTCTACTACAGCCAGTTTCATTTCTCCTATGAAGAAGAGCATATGGCTAAAAATGGATTTCCTCTTCTTAAAGAACAACAGGAATCTCATAAAACATTCATTAGAGAAATATTAAATTTTGCTGAAGAGTACAAAAAAGGGATTATCAGTTTAACCGATGAAATTATACTTTTTCTGAAAGACTGGACCATAAATCATATCCTAACTGAAGATAAAAAATATAAAGTTTTTCTCGAATCAGATAAGGAGATTCAATCCTGACATGACAACAAACCTCTACATTCTCCCCTTTTTGATTTTTATCGTTGGCGCCTACATTTATTATTCACAGCAAGCGCAAAAACAAAAGAATTATTACAGGAAACAGCGCGATGAATATTTACAGTCTTCAAAGAATCTTTCTGAAGATCAATCACAAAACCTTACTGATGGAATTCCATGGCAGGGGATGGATTCCGGTTTACTCATATTACTCTTCGGAGAACCCCGTCGGAAAAGAGTGCTCGACCAATCACTGACAAAAATGATCTGGAGTTATGCTGACCTTTTTGTCTATTTGGATAATGAGATTGTCATTGAGTGGAAAAGGAAATGAACCAATAAGCGAATAATCGATCATTGTAGAATAAAAACTAAATCCCGAATCCGGAAGCTATCCTTAATGAACGCGCAGCAATTTGGAATAATGTAAATTTATACCAAAGAGATACATATGTAAAATTGATAGTTTTTATATAACATTAAAATTTCTAATTATTAATATTAGTAGTAGTAAAAAAAAGACGGGGTAAATCCCGCCTTTTCATAAAATTCTTTCATCAGGATCCAAAAACAAATCCGTCGAACTCTTTGCCTTTTGAGTTTTCCATAACCTCAACTTCAGCATTGACTTTCATCCCGGTGACAGGCTGATCGACATTTAATCTTCCGCTAGCTCTAAGACCGTTAGGAAATTCCACTATACCGAAAAGCAGATACTGCATCTCATATCCTTCGGGCAAAGCATACACTCTGGTCCAGGCAAGCAGTGTACATTCTCCGGAAAGAGAAACTGTTTCCCAGTCTTTAAAAATAATACCCGACGGATCACGCCTCTCTCCGCAACCGCTGCAGATCATAGGAGCCGGATAAAAGAGCTTACCACAAGAAGGACATTTGACAGCATTCACTACAGGAGTCTGTACTCCATAGGCGCTAAAATCAATCATACTTCCCCCTTCGAACAGATAATAGCTACGACATTATTACCGAATCCACCAAAGTTCACAGCCATTCCATGTTTGGGATCTTTCACCTGACGGCCCTCTTCACCCTGTTCCCGAAGCTGTTTTACAAGCTCGAAAACCTGAGAAACTCCCGTTGCACCTACTGGATGTCCTTTTGACTTCAGTCCTCCCGAGGTGTTTATCGGTTTCGCCCCGTTTATAGCTGTTACACCATTGCGAATCGCATCTCCCGCTTTTCCCCGTTCAAAGAACCCGACTTCTTCGGATATTGCCAGTTCGAGAATGACAAATGCATCGTGAAGTTCTGCAAAAGAGATATCATCCGGTTTCAGTTCCGCCATTTTATAAGCCTTTTCCGCGGCGAGTCGTACAGCATCGAGAATCAGAGGATCCTTCCTGTTATGTACACAATGAGTATCAGTTGCAGAACCGACACCGCTTATCAATATCGGTTTCTGCTTTGTGAAATACTTCATCTTCGGAGAGTCATTCGCACAGAGAATCAGTGAAGCCGCTCCATCGGAAACAGGACACATACCGTACATTCGGAGTGGCTCGGCGATATAGTTATTGATAACATGAGCATTTTCATTATCGTGTATGGCATCAATTGTACAGGGAACCCGGACATGGGCAAAAGGATTCTTCTCCCCGTTCTGATGATCTTTGACTGCAACCAGCCCCAGATCCCGCTCGGTCAATCCGTATCGCTCCATATACATTCTGGTAAACATCCCGCCATAAGCGGGAAGAGTCAGCCCATAATTATACTCCGCTTCGGAATGAAGAAGAGAAGCGACGAAGTCGGTACCCTCCCAGCCCGTAACAGTTCTCATAAGCTCACCGCCGGTGACCATGACAACATCGACAAGACCGCTGGCAATAGCCATATAACCCATTTTTACAGCACTGGCGCCACTAGCCGGTCCGTTTTCTATCAGTTCAGCCATGGCGGGTTCCATATCCATCCGGCTGACGAGAGATGAAGCTATTCCTGTCTGATGATTTAGAATGCCTCCCCCCATATTGGCCACAAAGACCTGTTCGACAATCTTTCGGTTATCTCTGATTCCCGCATCGTCAAGGGCATTTCCCGATGCAAACCCCATAACGTCAACAAGATCAAATTCACTCAAGTTACCGAAAACAGTATGACCGATTCCAACAATGGAAACCTTTCTCATCATTTAACCCCTTTTAAAACCCGGAATCTGCGGATATTCAGTTGGCATTTTCAGTTTATCTGCTTTGGCGAGTTTTACCGGAGGAACAGGACGTGTCCCGGTACACTTATCTGCTCTGATATTTTCCCAGAGTTTTCTGGTTAGTGTAAATGTGGGGACTCCCCCCAGCTCATGACGGAGCGCTGGAAATTGAGCAGACCGGTCTTCCAGAGCGTATTCAATCATCCATCTCTTAAATCCGATGGGACTTTCGGCGACAATATGCACTTCATCGTTTCCGAGAATATCAATATGGTGCTCCATCTTTGCGGCAAAAAGCTGAGCACCGACACGAAGTCCTCTTTTAATTGTCATAGTATGAAGGCTGACGCCCTCTTTCCCATCGACAAGTCGACTCGTTACGATACCGGCGATCTCTCCATCGATTGAGCCGATAAGAACAAACTCATTAGCTACACGATATTCATACCATCCCAGCACTTCTGCATACATACGGGCGGCTACGATATCATAAAAATCTTTCTGAACTCCGATTAATGGCTGAATAGTTCCTAATATAACTCCTACTTCCTCACGTTTAGCCTGGCGGACAATCATCTCTTCTCCATTGGCCAGAGTGATAATCTTTGCAGGATAGGGTTTCATTTCCAGTTCAGGTGGTCTCAACGATTGTTCCATTTTATCTATTGCCATAATTTTCTCCTTGTTTTCTTAATACCCACCTCTCCCGTCGGAAGAAGAGTTGGAGGTTTTAGCTTAATACTCCCCTCCTTTGAGATGATCACAAACAAATTTGGTGCTTGCCAATGCTACCGGGAAGGGGCTGGGAAGGCCGGTTTTACAGCTTAAGCTTTTATCAAGTGAAAGCTGTCAATATTCCGGTTCTATGAATGCAGAAACTCGTTTCCGCCACCTGTCACATCACCGAATTTTGTAAGACCACATTCGTCTTTTTTCTTCATCAATTCGTCGTATTTGTCATCGTCAACCATGGCGACGATTCGGGCGATACTGGACTCTCCATCGACAAATCTCCAGGGGAAACAGCCAATTGTAAATCTCTGATTGTTGAGAAGATCGATATCTCCACCGAGACATTCAGCGTGCAGGATGTGATGATTGAACATTTCCAGATGCATCAGCTGATATTTATCCTCTGTAAAAACCTCTTCTAGTCCTTTTCCGTAAGTTTTTTTGAAATAGGCATCGCAGTGTCTTGCCTCTTTAGGCATCCAGTCTTTGATTTTCGTATTGAATGGATGGTCGGCACTTCCGCAATCCACACCGATCCATCTCAATTTTTTCTTCTTGGCCCATTCGGCAAACTCTCTGTCGGGACCGGGATGTTTAATCATATAGCGAATCTCATCAGCTGTAGGCTGATCCCATCCGTATTTGTGATACCCTGTATTAATGATAAGAATATCACCTTCCTTAACTTCCGCTCTCTCTTCAACCATTTTTGAAGTGTAGATGCTATAGTCTTCAACACAGTCGGACAGGTCTACAACAACACCTTCATGAACAAGAAAATCAAAGTCCAAAGACGCGATATCTTTTCCGGGAGTATAGAAATGAATCTCTCCATCAAGGTGAGTACCAATGTGATTGGAATGAGTTACAATTTGTCCATTGGCCCCATTCGGTGCCAGTCTTTTGAAATACTTTACCTGAAGCGGTTCATAAGTCGGCCACGGTGGTGTTGCGATTCCCAATGGAATAGTCAGATCAATAATTTTCATACTTTTTCTCCTTAATATCGATATTTCGGGGGACGCATCGCTGTCAGGACCCGAATATATTCGACAGTGTTCTTATTTAAATGTTTCAGTAAACTTTATTAAAGCCTCATCAAAGCAGTTGACCGGTGGTTTTACAAGTCCTGCACCCACCATTCCGACTCCCGGATCTTTATGGGCAATCCCCGTATTGATAACGGGATAGATACCTGTTTCAGCAATTTTCAACAGATCAATTCCCGTGGGAGTTCCTCTGAAATCGAGAGAGGGAATCTGAAAAATATTATTTTCTCCCAGAGTAATCTCGTACATATCGAGTGTGAATTTCATGGCATCTTCCGGAGTTCCCCCGACGAATTTAACAATAGCCGGAGCCGCTGCCATGGCAAATCCTCCGATCCCCACAGTTTCTGTAATTGTAGAATCTCCAATGTCCAACCCTGCGTCATCAGCCGTATATCCCGGAAGATAGAGGCCGTCGACTTTAGAAGCCGGACCTGTAAACCACTGGTCTCCGAGTCCAGAAACCTGAATCCCGTACTCCGTTCCATTTCTCGCCTGAGTGACGATAAGTGAGCTGTTTTTAATGTCTCTAGCAGCATCGATGATACACTTGCAGGCAGGCATAGTCAGATTGAGAAAAAAGTGATCATTCAGATGCATAAAATTAAAAACTTCTGCCAGAGTTTCCCGGTTTTCATCGAGCATGACTAAGTGGGGAGCCATTTCCCTTATAAACAATGAAGTACCGGCTCTATTCCTATTGTGTCCCTCATCTCCCATCTGGAGAACCTGGGCAATGAGATTTTTCATATCAACAGGTCCATGAAGATCCAGTGCTTTTTTGAGAATCGGTGCCAGTTCATCTTTCATCCAGTGAAGTTTTGTTATAACTTCTTCAGAAAAGGCGCCATAGCGCAGAACTTTACCTAATCCTTCATTAAGAGTAGCATAAGCGGAATTCCCGTAAACACCGTTTTTCATAACCCAAACAGGCATGGAAGCTGTCACGATTCCCGCCATGGGACCTACGGTACTGTGATGGTGACAGGGGTCGAAAAAGATCTCTCCCGAAGCGGCCATCTTTTCCGCCTCAACTCTCGATGCAGCCAGACCTTCAAAAATCAATCCGCCAATCACGGCACCTTTCATGGGTCCGCACATATTATCCCAGGTGACGGGAGGTCCCGCATGAAGAACAGTCTTTGCCGTCATACCGGGGATGACATCTATGGCAATCTGAATATCGACAATTTCAGGTTTTCCTTTCTGAATAATCTCCAAAGCTTTTTCATTGGCTTTATCAATACCTTCTTTACGGCTATTTAGAAAATCCAGAGCATCGATCAGTTTGGCATTACCACCTGCCGGAGGAGACCAGAGGACATGAGTTGATTGAACACCCTGCTCCTCCAGGGTTTCGCTGAAAGATTCGAGCCCCATATTGATTACGTTGAGATCATTCTCAAATAGAGATGTAATTTTGCCTACATTCATAGTGTTCCACCCTTTTTGATAATTTCCACAGCGAGCATGGAAGCCTGATAATTTGAAGGCATAACCACACAACCTGCCGATTCCAGCGTTGCAACTGTGGCTTCATATCCCTGAAAATCCTTTTTTGTCCCTATAACAGAAGCTATGACCGGAAGATATCCCCCCCGGGCTTTCGCTTTATCACGGGCAGCTTTCAGACTTTTGATAATCGCGCCGGCAGGATCGGAATGAGACCCGTATCCGAGAACGACATCGATCAGCAAAACAGCCATCTCATTATCATCGGCCTCGATATTTATCCGTTCCTCTCTGGTACTGGGATCAATCATGGGATGAGGGCGGCCAACCGTGTAAATATCATCACCGAGATCGACAATTGTATGACCTACAGATTTAAAAGGGTCGGACAATTGAAGCTCTTTTTTCTTCTGATTATTGGAATATACGGGACCTGTAATTTGTTCTAATAGAATCATTGCTTCATCGGCAACAGTTCCACCTGTATAGAGTCCTCTCAAATATTTCTGATCAGTCGATATTTTCTGTGATTCCCGCTCTATAATGCTTTGCACTTCGCTTTGTGGAATTGTAAAAACCGTTGATGCATAGGTCTCATCTTTAGACAGAGCTACTGCAATTTTGGCTGTTTCTTCAAGGTTCCCAGCAAAATTCAAGTTATTTCTGTTTTTCTCAGGTGCCTGTCCGATAAAATGAACGACTGACGGTTTCCCTGTTTTTTCAAGTGCCAAAAGAACCGTATCAGCCACATCCTGTGCGGGAGGTTTGGAAATAACGACAATGACTTTTGTCTTCGGATCCTGCTTTAATGCCTCTATCCCCATGAGCATCATCTTTCCACCGATCCGGGGTTCTTTAAGGTCGCGCCCTCCCGTTCCGATACCCTGGGTAATTCCACCACCGAATGTATCAATGCAGCTTGTCACTTCCTGCAGGCCCGTGCCGGATGCGGCGACAACTCCGATATCGCCAGGGGACACAACATTGGCAAAACAGAGAGGATAACCGTTGATTATAGCCGTTCCGCAGTCGGGTCCCATCATAAGCAGACCTTTTTTCCAGGCCAGTTCCTTGAGCTCTATCTCACTTTCAACAGAAACATTGTCGGAAAACATCATGACATTCAGCCCGTTGTTCAGGGCAGATTTTGCTTCTCTCGCCGCAAAATCTCCTGGAAGAGAAATGATGACCATATTGGCATCGGGATCATCTTTAACGGCAGACTGTAGAGATTTCGGCTGATAGGCCTTTCCACTGCTCTTCTTCTTCTTTTTGTTCAAAAGATCGGAAACGGTGGCAACTGCAGCCTCTATAATTTCTTCGTTCTCGGCTTCGATGACCATCAGAAGATCATTGGCTGTAGACTGAAGAATATCTTCAGTGGCATAACCCATGTCTTTCAGCAATTCGATGTTCATTTCTGTTCCCATACTCACCACAGCATTTTTTACGCCATCCAGTTCTTTAACATTGCTGTTGATCAGCATGAGAAATACTGAATCAAAATACTGATCTTTTTCAATTATTGCTTTTATCATAATTATCCTTTTCTGCCACAAAATCTTTTGCTAGCGGCCGTAAAGCCACTTTTTCAGCTGTTAGCGGAATATCTTTTATTCTAAGCCCGATAGCATTGGCAATGGCATTGGCCACTGCGGGCATAACGGGAATCATGGTGTGTTCAGACATACCGCGTGCACCATAAGGTCCGTCGGGCTGAGGAACTTCAACGATGACGGGAATCATTTCATCGGGGATATCGAGAATAGTTGGAATTTTGTAATCCGTAAAATTCGTGTTGAGCATTTTTCCCTTATCATCAAAAATGCAGATTTCATAAAGAGCCGTACCCAGTCCCTGAACAAATCCACCGACTATCTGATCTTTAACCATATCGGGGTTGATGGCTTTCCCACAGTCAAAACCTTCGGCCATTTTAACGACTCGGACTACTCCGGTTCGTTTGTTTAACTCAATTTTGACAGCACCGGCACCTACTGTATAATGCACATTGGGGTGCCCTCCCATTCCAGTATCGGGATCGACGATCGCATTTGTAAATTCAGGAATGAATGATCCGATTCCCATTATTGGGCCGCCTACCCAGGTATTGTGCTCTGTCTGGATTCCCGATATGACAAAATCCTTAAAAGGAAGTATAAAATCTGGATCCAATTGATTTTTAACACAGCCGTCTTCAAGATAAAGGCTCTCTTTTTCAATGTGAAAAGCTCTATGGACCACATCAAATATTCTGCTTTTTGCATCGTTGGCTGCTCGGACGGTGGCATTTCCAAGTTCCCAGGTTTCATGACTGGCGACTGTCTGCCATTCATAGGG
>JADGDJ010000110.1 GCA_016744925.1 Spirochaetaceae bacterium | reverse complement strand
CACCTCAGTTACCGATATAAAAGCACCATCAAATGAACCCTTTATTGAATCGGAAAAGAAAATAGAGATGAGTATAAGAATTGCCTCATACAGCCAGCAGCTGAACTACCTCAATACTTCATTCAGCTTTAATATCGAAAATTTAAATCTGTCCGCATTGAAAAAGCTATCTGACCTTATCAATTTTATCGACTGGGCGACATTTTCTGAAAATTCAGCGAAACCCATCACCAGAACTTTAGCAACCATGGTGGGAACAATAAAGATGGGTTCCGATCAGATGCAGGCTAAAGTGATTAAAAATGACCTTAAACGCCTGAGAGAAGAAACAATCAACTTCAAAGAGGCTTTGAAGGTGATAGGATTATTCAGGAAAGAACAATACAAAGCAGAATTGAGAAAGAGAATATCCTTTGATGGTGTTATCGATTTCAAAGAGGACGTCAAGGAGGACATAGATAAAAAAATCCGACATATGATGTCCCGGGAAATGGAGGGAGTCCCCTTCTACGGCACTCTCATAACACAATTGATTGAAGATGAAAAAACAGCCCCTGCCAGCTGGGAAAAACTCCTTAAGATTATGTCTCCCTCGGAGAAAAAGACGGTTAAAACAAAGGGACTCGATAAGAATGAATTGTTAAAAATAATTCAGGAATTGGGAAAAAATTCCCTGTTATTGAATAAAATCCTTAAGAAATTTGATGAAAACACCATAGTTCTCAATAGAAAAAAAAGAAATTTCATTGAACAGATTGCCTTTATGCTTTCGGAAACTTTTAACAAAAATAAAAAAATAATCTATGAAATTGAAGAGTTTAATGCAGAGCACACAGTAAAAAAGAATGTGACGATAAACTATATTCAGTTTTCCGAGGAACTGAAAGCCAAAGCTCATAAAATATATCTAATGTCGACACCGGAAAATCTGAAAAATTTATCTGAAGAGGATGATGAAGAGCTGCTGATCAAAATAAACAGTAGTTTCGAGGTTTTTAAGAGAAGCTTCCGCAAGTTGACCGCACTTGATCTATTTTTTAAAGAAAAAGCCCCGAAACATGTAAAATCCGATATTTCGGGGGTTAAAGTTGAGTTGAATGGAATTAAGTTATCTCTGAGCACTACCCAGAAAAAACGGAATGAATTCATCTCCCAGAAAGAGGAAATTGATCAATTGAAAAAACTGGGTATACAGATCGAAGAGGAATAAGTTTAATACTCTCCCAACACTCTGAAGTCTGTAGCTTTTTCCTTAATCGCCTCAAGTGCTTTCCTATACAGATCTTTGTCTTCGGGAATTTGAATATCAATATAAAATCTGTAACTCCACGGCTTACCGTGAATAGGTCTCGACTCTAACTTCGTCATATTGAGCTTGTGATCGGCAAATATGGAAAGACACAGCGACAGAGCTCCCGGTTCATCGGAAACAGAGAGAATAATCGAAGCTTTAACCGGTTTTTCAACCGAAATAAAATCTTCTCTTACAATGACGACAAATCGGGTATAGTTGTTGGGATTTGTTTCAATACCCTCTTTTACAATGGACATACTGTAGAGATCCGCAGCTTCGGCACTGGCAATAGCAGCACAGGAATTGTCCTCAAAGCTATTGAGATTCGCAACAGCTCCGGCTGTATCGTAAAAAGGAACGGGTTCTATATTGTGCTTTTTCAGAAACTCAGAACATTGAGCCAATGCCTGAGGATGAGAATATGCCTTTTTTATATTTTTTAAATCTACACTTTTGCGGGCAATGAGATTGTGTCGGACTCTGACTTTGACATCTCCGACTATTTTGACATCCGGATTTTGTGAAAGCAAATCGTAATTTTCCAGAATTGAACCGGCAAGAGAGTTTTCTATAGGAACGACTCCCCACTGCACATCACCTTTGAGGACAGAATCAAATACATCTTTGAATGATTCACAGGGAAGTGCTGTAACATCATCTTCATTGAAGTGAAGCATTACAGCTTTTTCGCTATAAGCTCCGGGTTTTCCCTGGAATGCCGCTTTGGGTTTATTTCCCGTATCTCTGAGATTTTTTTCGATGGCTTCTTTTTCATTGACATGAGGCAGTCTGGCCAATTCTTTCCCGAGAACCGGTGTAAGGGCTTCAATATCACAAATCAATTTTTCAAGCTGTTCCGGATAGAGAGACTGGGGACCGTCGGACAATGCCGAATCGGGATCGGGGTGCATTTCGATGATTAAACCGTTAGCACCGGCGGCAACACCGGCTAATGCCATAGGGAGAACTTTATCTCGAATTCCCGTTGCATGCGATGGATCGACAATTACCGGCAGGTGGCTTAGTTTCCGAACGATAGGGATGGCAGAAAGGTCCAGTGTATTTCTCGTATAGGGCTCATAGGTTCGTATTCCCCTTTCGCAGAGAATGATTTTCTCGGTTCCTGAAGCGAGAAGGTATTCTGCCGCCATGAGCCATTCTTCAATGGTCGCCGACATACCTCTTTTCAGAATAACGGGCATACCCATGGAACCGACTGTTTTCAGAAGCTCAAAATTCTGCATGTTTCTGGCTCCGATCTGATAGACATCAATATAGTCTTTCATCATCTGCACATCGCCGGGAGCAACCACTTCTGTTACAACGGGAAGGCCTGTGAGCTCTCCAGCCTCTTTTAAATATTTAAGCCCTTCTTCACCGAGCCCCTGAAATGAATAAGGGGAAGTTCTCGGCTTGAAAGCTCCACCGCGAAGCATGACAGCACCGGCTTCTTTAGCAGCGTATGCCGACTCTATAATCTGCTCACGCGATTCAACGGCACAGGGACCGGCTATTATAAAAATTCTATTTCCTCCGACCTTTACAGGTCCTACGGAAAATATGGTATCCTCTTTTTTCAGCTCCCGCGATGCGAGTTTATAGGGTTTGTGAATGGGTACAACTTTTACAACACCTTCTAAAAGTTCAACTTCCCTTTTGTCTATGGAAACACTTCCGACGGCTCCGAAAATGGTGTCTTCTTCTCCAATAATTTCCCGAACCTTAAAGCCCTTATTCTCTAGAAAAGATCTGACTCTCTTCTTAACATCTTCAGAAATATTGTTCTCAAGTACGACTACCATCTTTTACCTCTTTTGTTTCTCTTGATAATATCAATATATAGATTTTTAATCTCTGATTATATATAAAATAGATATGAAAAAGATAGAGATATCAAAAAATTGTCCACAAAGCTCACAGGCTGTATTCGGAACCTGGGCTCTGGGAGGCGAATATTGGGGTCCTCAGAATCACAGTGATTCGGTAAAAGCGATTCACGCGGCGATCCGCGGAGGAATCAATCACTTCGATACGGCTCCCGTATATGGCAGAGGGAGAGCAGAACAGCTGATAGGACAACAGCTGAGGAAAAATAGGCACGACTTCATTATCTCAAGCAAATGCTTTTTCAAAGAAATAGAGGATTTTGAAAAGAGCTTCCGCCAGAGTCTTAAAAGGCTCTCGACCGATTACATAGACATCTTTTATATTCACTGGCCTAAAAGCGGTGCTGATATGAGACCCTTATTGGAGCTGATGGAGAAATTCCGTCGCAACGGCCAGATCAGAGCCATTGGCGTCAGCAATTTTTCGGTCGATCAGATAAAATCAGTGATGGATGCCGGTAAAATAGATATTGTTCAGTGCGGCTACAACTTATTCTGGAGAAAAGAAGAACAGGAATTACTGCCATTCTGCCGAAAAGAAGGGATTACAACAGCAGCTTATTCCCTTCTCGCCCAGGGATTGCTTACGGGAAAATTCCGCAAGATGCCTGAAGGTGAGTTTTACGACTGGAGAAAAAAGATGATACTCTTCAATGAAGATATTTTTCCCGGAATTCAAAAAGAGATATCTTCTCTCGAGGAAATAGCCGAAAAGTTTAACATGAGCTGCACCGAAGCGTCTATTTTCTGGACAAAAGAGAATGAGCTGATAGATTGTAATATACTTGGTTGTAGAAACAGACTGCAGACAGAAGCAAACTTGAAGGCTTTCTCCTTCAGAAAAAACGATCAGCTCATTTCGGAATTGAAGCAGATATCCGATAGAGTGGCTCCTTTGCTTCCCCGTGCGGACAATATATTCAACCACAGAACTTGAGAAGCGAGACTCGCAGCTTCGAACAATATATACTTCAAGCGAAGCGCGTTTTAATTACAGATTATTTTTAAGCGAGACTCGCAGCTTCGAACGATATATAAGTCCGGGTGAAGTGCGCATTGTAAACAAAAAATATGGACAGAACGAGGAAAAATTATGAAAAAAATACTATTATTTATATATGCCTTGCTGATTGTAAGCGCTGGACTTTTTGCAAAAGACACCTTTACGGCAGTTTTTTCAGAAATAGATGCCGACTTTAACCCCCATCACACATTCACATCAACAGAAGCACAATTGTATACAGCTGTTTTTGAAGGGTTGCTGTCCTACCATCCACAGACACTGGAACCTCTACCGGCAGCTGCAGAAAGATGGGAAGTCTCTGAAGATGGTCTGACTTACACTTTTTTCCTCAGAAGAAATTTAAAGTACAGCAATGGAGATCCCATAACTTCAGAGCATTTCAGAGACAGCTGGCTTAAACTCATGTCTCCCGGGATTGGATCGGAATACGGATCCCTGCTGGATATAATTAAAAACGGTGAGAAATACCGCAAAGGAAGAGCCTCCTCTACATCGGTAGGAATCCGTGCGGTATCGGAGAGAGTCCTCACCATAACTCTGGAAAATAAAGCACCTCATCTGCTCAAAGTTCTCTGTCATCACTCATTTGCCCCGATTCACCCGGGTCAGCTTTGGGAAAACAACTGGAATCAAGCAGACATTGTCGTTAACGGACCATACCGAATTGAAGAGAGAACAGAGGGATATCTGAAATTTGTTAAGAATGAAAATTATTGGGACAGTGAGAATGTCGAAGTGGAGAATATTCTCATCGAGTTCAGAAACGATTCTCTAGAAAATACACTTCTCTTCAACAGGGACAAAATTGACTGGCTAGCAGACCGCTTTGACCTCAATACACTGAATATCGATGAAGCTATTGTGCTGAATCCACTCTTCTCGACAACATACCTCTTTTTTTCCAATCGAAATAAAGTGTGGCAGAGAGAAAATGTCCGACGAGCCCTGGCTCTTCTTCTTCCCTGGGAGGATCTCCGGTCGACACAAATGATGCCAGGTGCCACACTGATTCCCTCCATCCCCTACTACCCCACGGTCGATGGAATAAAAACAGGAGATACGGAGCTGGCCTTATCCCTACTAAAAGAGGAGGGATTTGAAAATGGACAGGATCTTCCTCCTATTACAATTAAAGTGCCTGAGTCGGATTCCATGATTATGATTGGAGAGCTGATGAAAGAGTATTGGGAAAAGAATCTCGATGTAGAAGTGAGTGTGGAAAGCGAGACTTATCCTTTGTATTTCGACTCGCTGAAAAGGGATGACTACACCATCGGATCTCTTACATGGATCGGTGATTACGCTGACCCTATGACTTTCCTGGAGATGTGGCTCAATTCCAGCTCTCTCAACGATGCGGCTTACAACAATAAAGCTTACAATGATAAATTGAACAGTTCTTCAATCAGCGACTTTAATGAGCGATATCAGATTATGAGTGAAGCAGAGTCCATACTTCTCGATTCAGCACAGGTCATGCCTTTGGGCCACTCCCCTGCACTGAATATTATCGATATGCGATTTATAGACGGATGGTATCCCAATGTTCTGGATATACACCCCTTTAAATATATTAAATTCAAAGCGGGATTTCATATACCGGGGACAGTCTAAATCAACGTCTAGTTATACTCAAAAACCTGCAGTTCAATCAGATAAACCTCAACGATCTCTCCCTCTATGAGAATCTCGTTCACTTCATCTTTGATAATCTCTCTCAGTTCAGGCTGGTTATTGATTAAAAACTGTTCTTCAGTGAGAGTGCTGAGGAAACTCCGGACAATATCGGTCAGCTGATCCTTTCTTTTGTTCAATTCCGTCTGAATCTTTTTGTTGCCCTTTTCATAGCCGAGGTCAATTTTGACATTGTACACCTTAGGCTTTTCATCGCGGGTCATACCCTGAATCATCGGGATATTTTTATAATAGGAGTTAATGGGATTCTCTTGTTCCCCACAGGAAATAAATAGGAATAAGCTCAGAATAATCAATATCGGGTATTTTCTCATATTTATATTTTATACTATCTCTTTCTTTTTGTCGTCAAGATGAGATTTCTCAGCTCTTCTGTGGATCGCGCCTGATCCCATCGTTTTTTAAAATCAGAATTTTGAACAATCTGAGCTATTGCCATCAGTGCTTTCAGATGGAAATTCCGCTCGTCCTGAGCTCCTGCCAACGAAAAGATCATTTTAACCGATGTAAATTCCGATGAGAATTCTACACCTTTCCGCGCCCGGAGAATTACCATTTCAAAGCCGGCCTGACCGGGAAAGATGAGATGGGGAATGGCCAGGTCAGGATTGAGAACTGTCGTGGAAGCATCTTCCCTATCTTTCAGCTTTTTCAGAATATCCTCTTTGGACAGATCGAGCTTTTTCTCAAAAGCCTCTGCGATTTCATCGAACAATTTTTCATGGCTTATGTTCTCATCAATATCGATGATTGTGGCTTCCCGCAGTATAAGATCAAAGCGATCTTCAACAATATTGTCCCGTTCAAATATAATCTGAGTGAGTTCTTCGTGAAGCCCAGTACCGGCAATGCTTCTGTCGGTGACCCGTTCAACTATTCTGATTAGTGCTGATTTCTGATAAGTTCCCCCTTTTCTATAGAGAAAATACCAGAGAACTGAAAGAACAAAAAATCCTGCTGAAATGAGCAGAGACAAGGCTCCCATTTCAGCGATCAGTAAGAGAGAGGCCAGCATTCCGACAATCTGCAACCCCGGATAGAGAGGTGATTTATAATCAGGTTTATACGTTGTGATCCGGCTCTCCCGCATAAAAATGACTGAAAGATTGATCAGAAAAAAAAGTATGAGCATCATGGTCGAAGCCACTTTGACTAATTCTTTGAGATCCAGAGAGATGATTACAAGAGCCATAAATAGACCTGTTATCAATATAGAAATCCAGGGGACACCATTTTTTTTACTCACTTTACTAAAAAAAGAGGGGAGAAGATTATCACGGGACATGGCCAGAGGGATTCTGGAGGATGACATTATGGAAGCGTTGGCCGTTGTGGCAAATGACAGAAGGGCTCCGATAGTGATGACAATTAATCCGGGGGTTCCCTGAATGGCCGAAGCGGCAATTGAAAGCGGAGTATAAGACCCTGTAATTTGTTCAGGTTGAAGAACCCCTACAACGACAAAAACAGAAAAAACATAAAGAATATTCACGACAACAAAACTAAGGAACATACCCTGGGGAATATTTTTACCGGGATTTTTTACTTCTTCGGCCAAAGATGACACCTTTGTCAAACCACCGTATGAGATAAAAATCATACCTGCGGCAGCCAGAATACTACTGTATCCACCGGGAATAAAAGGGGTGAAATTTTGAACATTCACTTTTGGCAATCCTGTAACGATGAATAGAATCAATATAATAATAAGAAACATCACCATTACAATCTGGAAACGTCCACTTTCCTTTACACTTTTCAGGTTGAGAATAGTGAAGAATACAACAAAAACCAGAGCGGCAGTTTTAATCTGCCAGGTGCTGATCTCAGGTTTCAGCAACTGCAGGAAAGCTCCCATACCAACCAGGGCAAATGAACCTTTCAGAGCTATGGAAACCCAGTTCGCCAAACCCGCAAAAGTTCCGAGAAGAGGTCCGAGACTTCTATTAACAAAAAAATAAGTCCCGCCTGATTTAGGCATTGCAGTCGCCAATTCCGCTTTGGATAACATAGCCGGAATCATAAGAACTCCACCTAAAACATAAGCGAGAATTATGGCAGGTCCGGATATTTCAAAGACAATTGCCGGTAGAACAAAAAGACCGGAACTGATCATTGCTCCGGAAGCTATACTGAAAACTTCAAAAACGCCCAGATTCTTCTTTAATGCCTTGTTTTCCGACATAGTTTTTCCTTTGATATTATCTCTCTGATTTAAGCATAATTCACGGGCAAATATTTGACTAGCACATATTAATTGTTTATACTGGCGTTTATGGAAAAAAAATCGTCAATCGATACTCAATTTGCCGACGGACAGACAATTGTCTACCCTCTTCAGGGAGTCGGAAAAATCACGGAAATCTTTACAAAAGACTTTAAAGGAAAAGAAATCCTATATTACAACATCTATCTGGAAGTATCAGATATGACTGTTATGGTTCCTGTAGACAAAGCGGTGGAACTGGGAATAAGAGCCATCGTTCCTGTTAAAGATTCAGAAAAAGCTCTCCAGCTTATTTCCGAACCGAATGAACCTGTAACAGGTGACTGGAAAATGCGATATCAGATGAACCTCGACCTGCTTAAAAGCGGAAGTGTTCTCGACATAGCTCTCGTAGTGCGTTCTTTATACCACAGAAGTAAAGTCAAAGAACTTCCCATACTCGAAAGAAAAATATTTGATACGGCTTTGAAACTTCTCATTGATGAGGTAGCCTCTTCTCTCAGTAAAGACACTGATGAAACTGAAGAGATGATTTTCAGCAAACTGGAATCAGAAAAAGAAGAAATAGAGAAAAAAGAATGAGCTCAGCTGCTATAATAACAGCAGCAGGCTCAGGAAGCAGAATGGGATTGGAAACAAATAAAGTTCTTCTCCCATTAAAAGATAAAACGGGCGATACAGAGTGTCGGGGTCCCGTTCTTAGTCGCGATAAAACGGGTGATGCGAAGCATCAGGATCCTGATCATTATCGTACGAAAACTGTTATTGAAACGGCCCTTCAGTCTTTTGTCAGTCTAAAAAAATTCCAGAAAATTATTATTACCCACTCACCATCCGACAAAGCTCAGCTTCAGGCTGTTCTGAAAGATTTACCTGTGCCCATTGTCTTTGTCGAAGGGGGAGCAACCCGTCAGCAATCGGTTTGCAACGGACTGAAAGAATTATTCAATGACAATCCGGACACTGTTCTTATCCACGATGCGGCGCGCCCCTGGCTCAGCGAATCCCTCATAGATTCGGTTCTGACCAAATCGAAAACTGATGGCAGTGCCGTACCTGTTATCGCTTCAGTAAACGCCATGAAAATTATCGATGAGAATGGGAAAATTACAGATCATTTGAAACGGGATAATACTGTTTCCGCTCAAACACCGCAGGGTTTCAATTTCAAAAAGATCCTACAAGCCCACATTGAAGCGGAAAATGACGGTTATAGGGCCATTGACGATACAGAAATATGGGATCGCTATATAGGGAAAGTGTCCACAGTACCGGGAGATACATCCAACATCAAAATCACTTATCAAGAGGATTTAAAGTAGATATGAGAATAGGTTTTGGTTATGACCTGCACAAACTAACATTAGGTAGAAAACTTATGATTGGCGGAGTACATGTTCCCTGTGAATTCGGAGAGGAGGCTCACTCTGACGGAGATGTGCTTCTTCACGCCATTGTCGACGCTCTGTTCGGCGCCATAGCCGAAGGGGATATCGGGAGTCACTTTCCTCCTTCCGATCAAAAATGGAAAGATATCAGCAGCCTCACACTTCTAAAAAAATCTTTTGAAATTGTAAAAGGAAAGGGATACACCATAGGGAATCTCGACTGCACAATTGTTCTTGAAAAACCAAAACTTCTTCCGCATATTCCATCCATAAAAAAATCTATTTCTACAGTACTTGAAATAGAAATTGGTCAGGTATCTGTTAAAGGAAAGACCAAAGAAAAGGTCGATGCCGTGGGGCGGGGAGAGGCCATAGAAGCCTATGCCTCTCTATTGCTAGAGTAATTAATCGTTTACCAGCACTCTCTTCCTGTTAAATCTCACCATAGCAAGGGGATTTCCCTGTTTATCGTATTCAAAAGTGGCGAGCGCTATACCCGAAGTGTTTTCGACCAGCTGTTCATCAATACCATAATTGGATTCCGTTTCAAGATTACCCTTGCTGTCCCAGGTCCATCGCTTTATAGCGACACCTCGAATATCGGCTCTGAACTGCCCATATAAACCTGTATTTCTCTTCTCGACAGGAAAAGCATTATCATTATAGGTCCAGCTGTACATAAAAATTCCATCGCTATTCGCTGTGGCATTATTGTTTTCATCGTAATGTCTCTCAGCCATCATATTACCCTTTTCGTCGTATTCCCATTTGTAGACAGCCACATCCAGAGAGTCTTTTGTCAGAATATTGTAGGTTGAATAGCTTTCAGATTTAACTCTTAAATCACGATCATTATAACTCCATTTATACATGGAGATGCCCCAGAGGTCCTCTTTCAGGTTGTTTTCCAGATCATAGTGTTTCTCTTCGAGAATATTGCCTCTCGAGTCATAGATCCATCGGTAAGATGCCATACCGAGATCATCTTCAACAGGATTATTATTGCTGTCTAAATTGTACTGCTCCAGCTCATTTCCCTGAGCATAATGGGTCCATGTATAAATCGAAACACCAAATTCATCTGCAGTGAGATTTCCATATCGATTGTAGTGCTCTTCCCGGATTCTGTTCCCGTAATCATCATAAGTCCATTTATAGGTCGCCACTCCACGATTATCTTCTACCAGCCGGGAATAGAGGTTCAGGTTTCCCTTCTCAAGAATATAACCATTTATATCGTACGCATAAGAAGTTGCTGAAATCCGTTTTCTATCCTTATCAAATCGATCTTCAAGAACGACATTCCCATCGGAATCGTAGTTCCATGTACGATAGGAAATTCCGTCAATATTGGAATTGATTGGTTTTCCATCGCGGCCGAAGATTCCCTTCTCGACAATATTATTATCGTCGTTGTACTTATAAAAATCCTGATAAGTCCCATGAAGAGTAGTGATTCTATTTCCAAAAGTATCGAGAAAGAAGCTACTGATCCTCTTCCCTTCTTTATCAAGAGTCCAGATCTCTGCGGCGACACCATCAGAGTTAGCTTTCAGATTTCCCAGCTGATCATAGAAAAATACAGAAGAGGTTCGCCCGTATTCATTCAACTTCAACCTGATGGAATAAACACCATTATCATTGGGTGTCGGCTTATTGGCAGAATCTAAGAAACTCCACTTGACGTAGTTGCCCTCATATTGGATTTTTATAGAGTGAACATCGAAGAGAGGATCTGTCAGGGCCTTGCCTCGCTTGAGATACTCCACAGACTCCAGACGACCGCTATCATAAGTAAAACGATAACAATTAACCTGCAGCCCCGTATCGGCATCGATGACCCCCTCACCGTAAATACGGTTCATGGGATCCACTTTTATGGTACGAAAATACAACTGTCCACCTGTCTGAGAAAACAGGCTTATGTTGAGCAATATCAAAATGGGCAATATATATATTTTTTTAAACATGTATTTTTAACTCCCTAAATAGGATCTTCAGCTAGAGAAGGAGTAGATCGACCGATACGATTTTGTTCCTCCGCCTGCTTATATATGTCGGAATAGACAAGAAAATCCTGAAACTGTCTATCTCTGTTTTTTTTATTTTCATGCTCTTTCCACTGCTCCCTCAATAGAAGCAGTTTTGCCTGAACATCTAACGGACTGGCCACAGTCTCAAAGCAGATGCTTCCACCGGCAGTCTCAATGAGAATATCTCCGTAATTAAAAATATACTGCAGGATCCCTTTTTTTTCAGATCTGATATTGGTGACAAATCCGATATCGGCGAGATTATTCCTCTCACTCTTCCCAAAGGGTTTTTTATTGATATCTATGATTTTACCATTACTGACTTTATACAGATCATTGCGCCAGTCCTGGATTCTCCAAAGTAGAATAGAGAGAAGCGGTAAAGCAGGGAGAGTGAGCATAATACCACGACTGTCCCGAAATAGCCAACCAAGCCCCCCCAGTGCGCCAATGCTGATGATCTGCCACCAGATTGATGAGGCGAGATAAAAGAGACTCTTCTTAAAAACAACATCTGTGTTAACCGAAGCCTTTGTTTTTACATGACCTGATCCGTGAATGTTTTCTTTCGACTCAAAATACTCTTCCATCTTTTTGCGGATCTCTACCCGTTCCTTGAAGTCAGTCTGTTTATGAGAGTGATTTATTACATCGGTAATTATCTTCTGAACGATTTGCGGTTTGTCAATATCACTGAGCTGAAGAACAGTCCCGGACGACGTCTGGATAAGAATGGATCCAATATTAAAGAACCTGTTTTTCAATCTCTTCTTTTCCACCCGGATTCCACGGATCTGATCTAAGGGCAGAAGATTCCTCTTAATCCCCAGGGGATGGAAATTAATTTTGACAGCCGAAATCTCTTTTTCTGAAAGCACGAACTTTTCCGACAACCAGAGAATCAAGCGAACAAGAGAGTATAAAAGAATCCCCAAAGAAAGCATTTTATATATGAGGGAATCATAGGGAAATGAAAGAGAGCTTGAGGAGATAAGAATCAGTATCATCAAAATGGCAAAGGGGTAAAATATCTTTTCAAACAGGAAAAAGCTGCTCCTTCTCCATTGATAACTTTTCAGTTGTTCCACTTTCTTTTCCGCAGGGAAATTTAAATTGAGATTCAAACCGGCAATCAACCTTTTTTGATCATCAAATAGAGCAGGAAAATCCCTATCACTCCTCTTCAAAGATCCCGTAAAATCAAGAAAATCTGCTCTATCTATTTTGAGATAACTCCCGGGAGAACGGCAGATGAGTGTATCATTGTGTTTTTCCAGATTGAAAAGGTTCTGAGGATCTGTAAAATCTCCTTCAAGATAGAATATTTTTTTATCACTATCAGCAGAAGAGGCACAGAATTCCCCCTCCAGGAATACATAAAGAGAACCAGCTCCATCTTTGTTGTAGTATAGAACCGCCCCTTCATCGCAGTTGTATTTCTGAAACTTTTCAGATAGAGATTTCAGATTCTCAACTGAGAAGTTTTTGAATAGAGGGTGATTGTATAAGTTGTCATAAGTATCCATTAGAGCCTCACCTTCTGATTATCGGATGATCAGCGCCTCTTCCCAAGCCTAAGAAATTCCCACAACTCAGAAATGAGAACTCCTGTGAGGATAAGAGCCGATCCGATGATCTCTTTTGAGGAAAAAGATTCTCCCAGTAGAATAATTGCAAATATGACTCCGAAAACAGGTTCGAGCGAATAAATCAGCACGGCTCTCATAGGTGTTGTGTCTTTCTGATAAAGATTCATCATATAGAGACAAAAAACACTTCCCAATACCACGAGATAAACGATAGAAAAGATAAAATCCCGGGATAATATGATAAAGGGATCTTCGAAAAGAAAGGAAGCTACGAGAGAAAGTACAGCCGTTACAAAAAACTGAATAGCCGTCATCATCTCTGGATTCTCTTTTTTATTGATGATGTCCATAAAGATGATGAAAAAAGCATAGGCGACTGCAGCGATCAGCATTATCATATCGCCCACATTGAAAGGTCCGCCTGTAGGTTTGGAGATAATCCACAATCCACAGAACACAATAATCAAACCGACGATATTGCCTGCAAGGGGCTTCTTTTTGAGGAAATGAACCTGTAAAAAGGGAACAAAAAGAGCGAAAGTAAAAGTGATAAAACCCGCCCGGGAAGCGGTAGTATAAGCAAGTCCGACGGTTTGAGCGGCATAACCGAAAAACATAAGCACGCCGAGGATAATCCCGTTGATAATGGTGCTTTTCCCCAAATATTTAAATTTTCTGTAATAGATAGCCGTAAAGATGAGGAAGGAAGCCCCAAAGCGTACGGTGAGTAGCATTAGAGGTGTGGAATCTTCCAGACCGGTTTTAATCACCGCAAAAGTCCCACCCCATATAATGGTGACTATAATCAGAAAAAATTCAGCTTTCAATCGTTTTTTGTCCATGAGAGGAAATTATCACAGAGAGGGTCTGGTGTATATATGATCTTTAATAAATATAATTTATCCCTGTCAATATCGACACGCCATCCATAGAATCCACACCGGCAATCCAATCATCTTTACTCCATGAAAATGTATCATCGCCGTCACCACCGTTAAATATGGCGTATGTCAGCAGATTAAATCCCTCAAAAATATTCCAGCTAAAACCGGCTGTAAACTGGGCTGATAAATCAATAGGGCTGATGATAGACCTCAGTGAGAAATTCATGGTCTGTCCCAGAGCAAAAGCTATTTCGGGGTAGATCAGCATGGCGTATGAGCCCGCTTCTCCCCCCTCTTCACTCCAGTTTAGAAAAGGGAGAATCATCGACTCCAGCCGGAAGGTCAAACTGTTGCTGTATCCGACCTCCTGCACATGAAACAAACCGAAGCTGATATTAAATGTATCTTTCAAAATAGCCTCCCGGTTTACGCTGTCTCCGGACAGGATTGCCAGAGAACTGCTGAGATAAAAATCCGGACCGAAATTTCCCTGAAAACTCACATAGGGACGGTGAAGGGCTTCGACAGATATCCCTGAATCCAAATAATCAGTACCGTCAAAAAAATAACCCGATTCCACTTTTATTCCCGCAACTTTTGTGTACAGTCGAAACCCGGCTCCGAAATCTCTTATATCTCCGGGGCCGACAAGGGTAGTGTCTGAATAGAGCAGATCAGGCGCTGTTATAAGTCCTTCGACAAAAGAAAAGCGCCCCAGGGGAACATTGACCGCCGTCATCCATGTTGTTTCTGTGCGCACTTCCGATTTAGTCAGATTGACAAAAGGGGACGTGCTTCCAAAGATAACATCTCCCGAGTTAAAAATAAATCCGTCTCCCCAGCTCAGTCTTGTCTTACCGACTGTCAGCCTGAAAGAGGGGAATTTCGCCTTAACATAGGCC
>JADGDJ010000355.1 GCA_016744925.1 Spirochaetaceae bacterium | reverse complement strand
ATTTAGGATTGTGAAATCTTGTCAGAAGATAAATAAATGAATCATCTGTTTCATCTCCCGATTCCCACAGTTTATTCCAGGAACAGCAATTGGCATCATTTTCAATAATTATGGGAAAATTGAAGTGACTAGCCAGTTTATCTGGTATTGTAAAATTCTTCAAAGAATGGGTCCAACAATCTATCACAGTCGAAGTTCCCGTTTCCACAATACCGGGCAATGCCAGACAAACCCTCAGCATATTATCTTTCAGATTATCTAATTGAATGAGGATTTCATCAATAATAGATTCTACCAGAATAGAAAATGACTCCATTTTCTGCGTATAATCTCTTCTTCCAGATTGGACGATATCACCCCCAAGGTCTGTTATAACAAATTGATAATAGTCAGCCTGCAGATCCAATCCCATTGTATATCCGAACTGGTTGTTCAGTTGCAAAAGAATAGGTTTTCTACCACTGCCGCTCTTCTGCCCTTCCACTGTTTCATATACGAGCCCCAGATCAATTAATCTGTTAACGATATACGTTACGGTTGAGGGTTGAAGCCCCAGATTCCTGGACAATAACGCCCGGGAACACTGGCTGTTACTCCGAAGATAATTTAATATCAGGATCGAATTCGCAGTTTTCTGAAATTGACTATTACCGACTATTTTCAATGAATATTTCCTATGCTTTGTATTTGTTTCATTCTCGATGAATCAGTATACAGGTTGGAAAACTCCGGTTGTCTCAACAAACCTCCCATATAAATATGATCCGGTTTGTATGTCATCTGACTGGCCTTCGGTTCGTGAAGGTAGACATGGTATTCAGATGCCCCGATACCCTCCATTATTTTATGGAGATTTCTCTCGCTTATTCCATTCCCCGGCATAATAATAATTCGATTTCCCGCTTTCTGCACCAATTTATAAAGAAGATCCATTCCTTCATATACAGTAGCTTCCTGGCCTGAAGTGAGGATTCTGCTGCAACCGAGACCGATAATAGTTTCCATAGCCTCAAAGGGGTCCCGTGTCATATCAAAGGCTCGATGAAATGTCACATTCAAATCTCCTGCCGCTTCCACCAGGACCTTACAGCGTTCTACATCGACCAGTCCCTCAGGTGTTAAAATCCCGATGACTACCCCGTCAGCACCCAATTCTCTTGCTGTGATCACGTCCTGTATCATCACTTCCATTTCAACATCACTGTAGCAGAAATCTCCCCCACGGGGACGGATGATAACATGCAACCCGATAGTCAATTTCTCACGAGCCATTTTTATAGCTCCGGCACTGGGGGTGGTCCCCCCTTCGAAGAGATTATCACAGAGTTCCACTCTATCGGCACCACCGGCCTGTGCTTCGATCGCAGAATTAACTGAATCGAGACATACTTCAAATTTTATATTATCTTTCATATTTATTCTCCTATTGTAGTCGCTGATTATTCCTTCAGCGCCCCTTCTCCAAATCCTTTTATCAACATGTCATGGGCAACAATATAAAACAGTATCATCGGCAGCGTTCCTATGACCAGAGCGGCAAACTGCATTCCGTAATTCACATTCAATCGACCGGCGAAAGAGTTTATCGAGACGGGAAGGCTCCTCATATTCTCTCCCGATGTAAGAACAAAAACAAGGATGAATTCGTTCCAGTTTTTTAAAAATGTCAAAATAGCAATTGTGGCCAGTACGGGAGAGCATATTACGATTATAATCTTGTTGAATATCTGTAGATACGTCGCTCCATCTATAATGGCAGCCTCTATCAGAGAATCGGGAATCCCTCTGATATAAGAAGTGGACAGCAATATAGCCATGGGAAGTCCGAATGCAATATAGGGAAGAATAACGCCCAGTTTGGTATTATATAAACCGATGTTTGTCTCCAATACGAATAAAGGAGCAATAACCGAGTTAACAGTAATCAATAAGCCCAATGTAAATATCGAGTAATATACCTTTGCCGATTTAAACCCGAATTTGGTGAGGGCAAAACCGATAGATAATGAGAGAAAAATTGTAATAATCGTTGCTATTGATGTATAAAATATACTGTTGAATGCCGCCATTCCCATATTGCCAAGTTTCCAGGCAGAGAGATAGTTCTCAATCGTTGGATTTTTAGGCAGACTAAAGGGGAAAATCATGATTTCTCCCTGAAGTTTAAAGGAGGAATAGAGCAGCCAGATGAGGGGCATCAATGTTAATAATGTAAAAGCCAGCAGAAATGTATAAGCGAAAGCTTTTGTGCCGGGGTTAATTCGTTTTCTTTCCAGAATTATTTTATTAGTCATATTTCCTCTGATAGCGATCGTAAGCTGCACGGGATAATAAGATAAGCCCGACACTTAGCAAAACAATGATCACTGAAACGGCGCTGCCGTAACCATAATTATTATAGGTGAACGTGTGTTTATACAAATATATAGACATAACCGATGTATAGTTTACCGGCCCTCCGCCAGTCATAGCAAAAACGAGATCAAAACTTTTCAAACTACCGGAAATTGCCAATATTGAACTTGTAAAAATAACACTGGACAAGGCGGGAATGATTAAACGAAAGAATATTTTTATCTCGCTGGCACCATCTATGGAAGCCGCTTCGAGCATGGAGTTCGGTAGTCTCTGCATATTGGCGAGAAACATCACCATATACAGGCTTGTATGCATCCATAATAGAACAAATAATATGGGAACCATGGCAAAATGGGGATTTTCAAAAATTCGAACGACATAATCCTTGTTCTCAGTTAAAAGTCTGACCAGATGAGTATATATGCCGACTGGTGAAAAAATCCTGTTCCAGAGCAGAGCCACGACGACAGATGAAATTGTTATAGGGAGAAAAATCATCATCTCAAAAAATCGGCTCCCTTTCACCAACTTTCTATAAAGAACATAGGCCAGCAGAATTCCAAGAGGAATCTGACCGACGATAGAGATCAGCATTATCTGAATATTGTGCCACAATGCCTGAATAAAATTGGGATCCATAAAAATATCCCGATAATTCTCCAATCCGATAAAGCCCACGAGCCGAAAATGTTTCCACTTTGTAAACCCAAGGACAAGACTCATCAATATCGGAAATATGATTACCGAGGCATATATGAAAAATCCCGGCAGCAGCAATATATTATAGCTGATTTTTTTATGTTTAGATTCAATCACTCTTTATTCCTTAAGGGGACAAACTCACAGTATAATTATCCC
>JADGDJ010000109.1:9228-14955 GCA_016744925.1 Spirochaetaceae bacterium | reverse complement strand
GGCATACTCCATTCTTACTAATATTTCACTTTCGTCTTTTAATTCAATATTTTGTCATGGATATCATCTAAAAGCTTACTAATGTCTGAGATTGTATAGGGCTTATTTATAAATCCTGCTAAACCATATTCTATTAAAATATCGATATTCTCATCCTGGGTATAACCAGATGTTATAATGACTTTACACTGAGTATCTACTTCTTTCATTTTATGAAATGCTTCAGAACCATTCATTTTTGGCATGATCATGTCCATAAGAACAATATCAATTTCAGAGTACTGTTTACTGAAGATCTTTATTGCTTCCATGCCATCTTCAGCTAGTAGTACTTTATATCCAAGGGACTCAAGAAGGTCTTTATTTAATATCCTATTCATTTCTTCATCATCAACGAGTAATATAGTTCCAGTTCCTGTAATCATCGGACTTTCTTTTTCTTCTTCAATTGATTCTTCAGAACATGGGAGTAAAATATTAAATGTTGTACCTGATCCAACTTTGCTGTAAACCTCAATTACTCCATGGTGATCCTGAATTGTTCCATATACAGCGGATAATCCCAGACCTGTCCCTTTACCTTGTTCTTTTGTTGTATAAAAAGGTTCAAATATCTTTTGCAGATTCTCTTTTGCGATCCCACAACCCGTATCTTTTATTTCGATTTGTAAGAAATTTCCCGGTGTAATCTCAAATGAACTTGAATTGCAATATTTCTGATTCAGGTATATATTTTTTGTACTTAATCTAATTTCTCCTCCATAAGGCATAGCTTGGCTGGAATTGATTCCCAAATTTATGAATGTACTTTCTATCGCTGAAAGATCTCCAACTAAGTTATAGATCTGAGCATCTTCCGTTACTGAAATGCTAATTTTTTTATCTATTGTTCCTCTTAAGATATCAGCTGTATCACTCAGGATCTGATGTATATCAAGATTCTTAGTGACAATTTTGCCTTTCCGGCTAAAAGCAAGTAATTTTCTAATAAGGTCAGAGGCACGAATTGAAGCTTGAGAAATAATGTCAACATATTTTAAACTTTTCTCGTTTAATCCATTTTGAGGTAATCTTAGAAGTTCAGATGAACTCAATATCCCACTTAATACATTATTGAAGTCATGTGCCATTCCGCCTGCGATCTGGCCAAAAGCTTCCATCTTTTGACTCTGATGAAGTTTTTCTTCGCTTTCCAATAATTCTTTCTCAATTTTCTTTCTTTCTGTTATATCCGAAAAAACACAATAGGTTTGCCTGACACTGCCATCTGGATGATAGCCCATGCACCCTTCTAATAAGATATCCAGATAATGTCCGTCCTTGTGCCTGATTTTAAATTCTATATCATTTACATACCCACGTTTTTTAAAATTCTCAAAATTATCCTCAAAATGAGCTTGCCAGTCAGGATGCAAAAAGTCTTTGTAATATTTACCTATTATTTCGTGCCGTTCATAACCCAAGGTTTTGAGACATGTAGGATTTATATCTTTATAACTTCCATCTTCGTTTAATGATTGATATGACAATGGAGCATTTTCATATAGCGTTCTAAATTTATCTTCACTTACTTTTAGATTTTCTTCTACTTGTTTGTGTTCATTAAGCAACCTTGATTGATTGATGGTACTGAAACTTAGTGTTGAAATAATTCTGGCGAGTTTGGAGTAAAATAGCATGCCCCTTTCAACGGTTTCCTTACTGAATCGTGGAACCCTGTCGAGAGCAGCAAGGTATTCTTCCTCATGGAAGCCATATTTTCGAGCCTGCTTCCGGAAATGGGCAACATCAGGACTCTCGTCTTCGAGGAAGTACTGCCCCATAAAAACATTACCCAGATGCCGTCCTCCTATCATAAGAGGAGTAGCAATATCCCACATATTGTTTTTACAATGGTATGTCTTAGATGTTCCTTCTAGCACACCATGGGTGAGGATGGTATCACTTTCGATGCAGTTGTTTAGAGTCTCTGGATTACACCTGTGGAATTTTGTACAGATATCCTGCCAGCCTACTGAAACTAAAACTTTTCCTGATATATCGATTACCGCTCCAAACATTCCAGTTATCTGATAAAAGTCCTCCATTAGTGACTGTAGTAATTCAGCATCAATAATATCGGAAAGTTCAAGTGTCCCTATGTCCCCTTCAGGTTCTGTAATAGCTCTAAGCTTGTTTCTTACAGTAGCTTCACTCTCTCTTATTGCTTCTTCGGACTGCTTACGCTCTGTAATATCCTGAATTATTATGATATATCCTATATGGTTTTGGGCTTCATCGAATAATTCTGTTATTGAAGTTAAGCCCTCAAAAATATTTCTGGTTTTATGGATATATTTAAAATCAAATTCAACAGACTTTAATTCTTCTGTATTTTTTAGATTAGGATCTAAGAATAAATCTGGCTTATCACATAAAGCTTCAAAAAAAGTATCGAGAATATCTTTCTCTTTGTAACCAAATAATGTTTCAGCTCCTGAATTCCAGCTTGTAATCTTTTGTTCCAGATCAATTGTTATGACCCCTTCAGCTACATTTTCTAAGAGACATCCCTTAAACCGCAACTCTTTAGTCCTCTTCTTAACAATTAGTTCCGTAGAATAATACTTCCAGAGTAACACTATGAAAATGATTACTATAGTTATTATAGACATTGCCACAATAGCTCTTTGTATATTCCAGAAAGGTGTAGGTTCTCCATTCCAATTTATATAGATATTTTTATACTCTTTTGTTAAGATAAACTTTTTGATAATAGGATTTATTCTATCAATAATCCATTCATTTCCTTGTAATACAGAAATTCCTCTTTTAATTTCAATCAATACGGGACCATTACTTTTAATCTGATGATCAACTTTAATCTGCCTGGCAAGACTGAGAATAACAGGATCAGGAGAAATCAATGCATCTGAATTCCCAGAAAGAAGATCAAAAAGAGCATTTTCGAATTCATCAAAAACTTGTACCTCAGCTTCATCTGCTTCTTTTACAAGAACTTCACCGATATTAGTCTTAACAACGGCTACCTTTTTATTATTTAATTCTTCAATTCCTGATAATTTTTCATATGAAATCCGTGTAAAGATATGAACAGGAAATGTTTCTACAGGATCAGAAAATGAAAAATCTTTCATTCGTCTCTCAGTAATACCCTGATTGGGAATAAGATCTATTTCTCCTGATTGAAGAGCAAGAAATAGTTCCGACCAGTTTTCTTTAGCAATATACTCAATGGAAAAGTTAGCTCTTTTTGCTATAGATTCAATGATATCAACTGCAAACCCCTGAGGTTGCCCATTATCTGAAGTGGAGTATTGAGGGGGGAATAATTTTAAAACACCAACATTAAGTGTAACTTGACTTTCCTGCCCTGGAAGTAGGGGAGATAAAAATAATAAAAAACAAATAATAAATATCAAAGGTATTCTTCTTTGTATATTATTATTTTGAAAGATAGCATCACATATTTTTTCCCACCAGTTAACGATTAAATCTCCAAGCTGAGGATTTCTTCTATTTTCAGTGATTCGCAATGAGTTCTCCGGAATCTTTTAGTTCTTAATATAATTGTAGTATAATGAAAGAAATATTTTGTAAAACTTATACTATAATAATGGAATTCCCACCAGCAAGATCTCTTGATGATGATTAAATGACGACATAAAGAAAGCTTATGTATGTACTAATCAACATCCAATCAAATCCATTATTAAGATACATCGGATGAACTTTCATAGTTGCAAATGGAAACTTCACACATTTTTAATGAATCCAGAAAGGCATGCTCACTTATCATCAAAAGGTCTTTTAATGCAATTTTTTATTCAGAATTTTATCTAAAAGCTGACTGATTTCTGAAATTTTATAGGGTTTATTAATGAATCCTGCCAATCCATTTTGTATTAACACACCGATATTCTCATCTTGAGTATAACCAGATGTTATAATCACTTTACAATTCTCATCAATATCTTTCATTTTATGAAAAGCTTCAGATCCATTCATGTTGGGCATGATCATATCCATAATAACGATATCAATTTCAGAGTGCTTTTTACTGAAAATCTCAATTGATTCCAGCCCATCTTCGGCTAATAGAACTTTATATCCAAGTGACTCAAGAATCTCTTTATTTAAAATTCTGTTTAATTCTTCATCATCAACTAACAGTATCGTTCCACCACCATTTAATACGGGACTAACTTCTTTGACTTGTTCAATTAAGTCTTGAGAACAAGGAAGAAATATATGAAAAGTTGTCCCTATTCCTACTTCGCTATGAACCTCAATACTACCATGGTGGTCTTGTATCGTCCCATATACAGCGGATAAACCTAGCCCCGTACCTTTGCCTTGTTCTTTCGTTGTAAAAAAAGGTTCAAAGATCTTCTGCAGATTCTCTTTAGGGATTCCACAACCCGTATCTTTTACTTCTATTTGTAAAAAGTTACCAGGTATAATTTCAAATGAACTATGATCACAATATTTCTGATCCAATAGAATATTCTTTGTTTTTATTTGTATAACTCCACCATCAGGCATGGCATGACTGGCATTAATACCCAAATTGATAAACGCACTCTCTATAGCTGACTGATCTCCAAGCAATTTAGACTTGTGAGCACTTTTTGCTAATGAAATGGTTATTCTTTTATCTATAGTTCTGTATAAAATATCAACCGTATTATCCATGATCTTATGCATGTCAAAAGTGGTTGAAATTATTCTACTTTTTCGACTGAAGGCTAGTAATTTATTGATAAGATCAGAGGCTCGATTCGAAGCCTGAAAAATCATATCAACAAATTTTAGATTTATTTCATTTAGTTGGTTTTGGGGCAATTTTAAAAGTTCCGAGGCACTCAATATTACACTTAAGACATTATTAAAATCATGGGCAATTCCGCCCGCAAGCTCTCCTATAGCATCCATTTTACTTTTGTGATTCAACTGTATAAGTAATTCCAATTTTTCTTTCTCTGTCCGTTTTCTATCTGCAACTTCTCGATTCAGCTTTAGTGAAGATTCCCGAAGTTCAATCATCAGTATTTTCTGACGTCTTGTAATGAGAGACATAAGAATACCTGAACATGAAAAAAAGAGAATATATACAAACAATATATCATATGTCAGAATATTCTCTTTGAATGTTTCCATTTTAAATTTTATTGGAAAACCGGAAAATAAAGCTGTCAGAAAGAGTATTGCATATTGAAAAGAAGCAAGAAAACCGGCAAATAGTGAGAGTTTAGGATTTTGATATAATCCACTTATAATAATGGCAACGAAATAGGCTGTTAATGTAATAGTTCTTGTGGAATGGACAAAATCGACACCAAGACTATAACCGGATACTATGGTTGTAATAATACTGACTGTAAAGAATATAGTCAGATATTTAATTAAAGGGTGATATTTTTTTTTATACAGTATGACAGAGATAATTAGGCTGTAAATTAAATAGATAGATAAACCAATTATATTGCTTATTGCATTGGGAGTTTTTAAACTTGTATTGGTTATAATAGTTAGTAAAAGAGTAAATATCAGAAAAAAAGAAATCAATATCAGACTTACTATATTGATTCGCTGCTCGGCATATATTTCTTCTTTATCGTATACACTTTTTAAAGTCGTATTTTGTTTATTCGGCGAGCCAGATTCCATCGGTGCTTGCTCCGGGGATGAAGGCTTTGTATCTTTCGCAGCTTTGCTGCTTTCTCT
>JADGDJ010000109.1:6664-9218 GCA_016744925.1 Spirochaetaceae bacterium | reverse complement strand
CGAAAGCAGATACCCCTCAGCTTGCTGCGGGGAGCTTCATTGTTTCGGAATATTTTCTCAAATATCATTTTATCCTCTTAGGTAAATAAACAAATCAGACGCAGTCGTTTATTAAAAATCGAGTAGATTAATTACCATGCATTATCGTTTTCTGCAAGCTTAAATTCCCCCATTCTGCAAAGGAAATTCCCGTAGTGGCAACTTAATATCGCAAAAGAAAATCAGAGCTGATATGTTACATTTTGATAATACTTCCGGGTTAAAGAAAATTTAATCGTTAATTTGTATGCATTTTTATTAAAAATAACCGCGAACTCTGTGTTTTCTATCAGTATCTGAAAACACCTGTCCTGAGGATAATGACGAAACATTTCCATATTAACTCAGCTGGCTCTGTTATACCGCTGATTTTCCTTCCAGATTAGAGCAATCTTTGGAATAATTGATTTCCTGTTGATTATGTAAAAGAGATAGAATTCAGGAAAATGGAATAAAGAATTCAGAAGTTGCATATTACAAGAATCGGTATCTTAAAAAGTCGGTCAAATTGATTACTTCCATTTTGGCTCTAATTTATTGTCACCAAGCGATACCAGTCTCTATTTTGGGGAGTACTTATGAACACTGTGAGAAAAACATTCCTCTTGTGGTGAATAGGGATTTTCTCATATTGAATTGAGTTTCTAGATAAATAAAACTACAATTTATATAATTGCAATATGGAGTTGATTTGAAAAAGAAGTCTTTAGCCCAGCGCAATGTATTGATTCTCCTACTATCTATTGCTCCTTTCTTTTTGGGAGTTGGAATCTCTGTTTATACAAGTTCTGACACAGCTTACTTCAGTGTTGCCATCAATATTTCAGGATCGCAACGCATGAGATCTATGTTGATTGCAAATTATGCTCAAGCTTTTCAGAATGTTCTGGAAACAGATATGGCCACGGAGAAAATGCTTTTTGAGGGTATTTTAAAACGTGAAATTACCCAATATGAGCGGCTTTACCATGCGCTTAGCTACGGCGATTTTGACTTGAACCTCAAGCCAAATCATTATAAAGATATCCTTCTCCGTTTGGAGTCCATTAAAGAAGAAGTCGATCTCTATGTATACCATACTGTAGAATTGTTATATGTTGCGGAATCTGACTCCCATGTGAATTACCTGATCGATAATTCCATGATTATGAAAAACCATTTTGATGAAGTGACTAACCTTTTCCAATATCACAATGATGACCTGATTAAAAGTCAGCGGATCATAGATATCACAATGATTACATTTGGCGCTATTATAACCATGATTGGTCTGATACTGTCTGTCAAAATTAAACAGAAGGAATTCCATGCCCACTTTGATTTTTTAACGAAGTTGAAAAATCGGCATAGCCTCTTTGAAGATATGAAATCTTATGATATAGAAAAACACAGCATGTTTTTTATCGACCTGAATAAATTTAAAATCATAAATGATACCTTTGGGCATGATGTCGGGGATGAAGTCTTAGTTGAAATTAGTACTCGCTTAAAACACGTTTTCGATATCGGATTGCTCTATAGGTATGGAGGCGATGAGTTTATCGCTCTGGTTGTGACCAGCGAAGAACGGAGTATGAATGATTTGATTGATGAGAAAATCAAATTCATCCGGCAGTCACTTTCCGAACCAATCATAGACAGTTTGGGAAGAAAGCACTTCGCCGGTCTCTCAATGGGGATTGTGTCCAGCGAAGTCAATATTGAAAGTTGGAACGACCTGATTAAATTATCCGATGATTTGATGTATGACAGCAAGACAATAGCTGGTAACTCGATCGTATATAGGACAAGAAAAGAAGTGGATGATCGGATTTCTCTCTTCAAAAAAATCGATAATATATTCGGGATGGGCACTCTCACTCTTAATTTATTACCTGTCATGAATTGTGCAGATGATTCGATCTCCCTGTATAATGTCTCCTCCCTCTGGAAAAATGATACTAACACACTGAGAGCCTCGGAATTTCTTCCTATCTTAAAACGCAAGGGAGTTTTACCCGAATTAGATAAAAATACGCTAAATGAATTGAATCGGAGATATATTCGAAATCTTTCCGAAGAGGGAAAATCAATAGAGAGATATCTGATAACTTTTTCTGAAGATACCATCAAGAGCTATAGAAGCAATGGCATTCTTGATGTTATCGATGAACTATCAATTCCAAGTCATCTGGTGATTATTAAAATAGAGCAAGTTCTGCTGAACAATTCAGGCATTCGGGATTTTACCGAGCAATTAAGCAGAAAAGGTTTTTCTCTTGCTGTTGACAATGTAAATCTGGATGTTTCTCTTAGAGAGCGAAATCAGTTGAAAGATGTAGAAATAATCAAAATAGGCAATGCATTAACCAGTGCTTTAATGGAAGCGGAAAATACAAGGTTGATTATGAGCCACTTTATTGAAGTATTTCTGGATAACCAAAAGCTAGTTATCGTTGAGGGAATTGAGAAAAGTGATCTGATGAAAATTTTGGCTAAACTGCCGGAGAAAACAGATAAAGCCGCCATCTTGTAC
>JADGDJ010000109.1:0-6654 GCA_016744925.1 Spirochaetaceae bacterium | reverse complement strand
CGCTTGTAGTTTTTCAGCAGAATCATAATTTATTGAAAGTAAATCAAGAGAAGCGCGCGGGTTAGTTTATTAGATCCATGGCTAAAACGTTAGCTTTCTGTAATTTTCTGAGAAACAAGTCCAAAAAATCATTTTAGAATTTGTAGAATATTATATTAATCACAAGATTCCTGATGCTGAAATTGTGGAATAATCATGTGTTATTAGGAAGATGATGATTTTATCTTGGCTCCACCATCATTATTACCGTTCAAGTGCTTAGAGATGAAAAAAAAATAAAAGAGAAGTGAAAGTAAGATTTGAATCTGGAAAATCATCTGAATTACACCCTCTGAAAAACAAAATCACAAACTAAAAGACGTCGATTAGTGGCGCGTACCACTGCTTCATTATTATCTCTCCAATCCAATTCACACCAACAAGATGATTCAATGATTGCCAGGTTATTATTCATAAAGTGGCTCTGCAATTCATGTAAAATCTGCAGATTCGGAAAGGATTGACTATAAAATCTTTTTTTTTCTCTGGATAGTGTATCTGAATTGAGCATAATATAAACTGAGGAGATATGTTGTGAGCAAATATGATTTTCTTAACCGTAAATGGAATGTGATTATTTCTCTGGTTCAGGGGATTCCAACCTTTACCTTTGCCGTGTATGCCATTTTTTCTAATATTGCGGGAAGCCGGGGGGGAATGATAGCAATATCTGTCGTGGGCAGTCTTTTCTGTCTCATTCTTGAATTGCACAGCTCAGCCCGGTTTTCAGCTCAATGTAAAGAGGGAGAGAAACCACGACCCAATTCAATAGGAAGGATTCTCCTGATCATTCATAACCTGGCTTTTTGGTTTTTTCTGATACCCCTGTTTTCTCCAATGTCCTACCGTACCGGTTTCATTGCCTTCACTTCAATTCTGTTTTTCAGATTTCTGGCAAACAGTTACATCAATATTAGGGACTTTAATACGAAACAGTATTATCACTATCCCTTTCGAATTCCATAACGTGCCGTAGTTTTAATCCATCTGACAATTATAAAACCTCAAACTCTTCTTTCCTGGCAAAGAATAATTGATTCCTCTAATGATTATCCCGGAGAGAAGAATCTAATCCATGATAATACTACCCGGTTTACATCAATAGGTTTCAGTCAGTATGACATTAAAGCGATAAATATTGTTCCTGCTTCTCTAAATGGATTCAGTTTATCTGTTAATGGAGTATTTAAAAGAAATCAATTTCAGGAGGTCTCCATCATCATTATTTCAGGAGCAGTGAATAAATACATATTAAAACTACGGCACGTGATGGAGAAGGGCAATTTTCGGTATGACTGATTTCCTGTTGATTATTTAGAAAAGGGCGAACTCGAGTAGATGAAAGAGTGATTTTAGTAAGAGCATATTAATAGAAACAGCATGTTAAATGGACTGTGAAATTACACTGAAAGTCTAAAATCCACAGTATCTTTATTTATCAAACAACCGCTCTGAAGAAAACATGGGATCGGAGGTCAGGTTTATTCCCAGATCTCTCAGGCCCGATGCATCACCGGAAGGGGGTATATGAGTGATGTGCATTTCACATCCCTTCAGTTTTTTCAGTTGTTTAACCGCAAGAAAAGCACTGCTGTTTGTGGAAATCGATGCCGCCAAAGCTATGAGAGTTTCTTCCATATCCAGGGTTATGGCATTGCTTCCTCTTATCTCCCTTTTTAAGTCGCTTATGGACTGAATAACAGATGGGGAAATGAGGTGTATTTTCTGGGGAAGTCCGGCCAGATGCTTAATGGCATTGAGTACAACAGCCGAAGAGGCGTGAAGTAGGGGAGAGTTTTTACCTGTGATTATAGAATCATCTGATAATTTTATGGCAGCACCACAGCAGATACCATGATTTCCTTTATCTTCATCACTCTGTGCTTCAAGTGCCATCTCCCTGGCGACTCCCACTACAGAGCGATCCTCTATAGCAGCACCGATTTCCTGCATAATGAGCTCCGCCCGTTCAACAGTATCTTTTTTACCAAGGCCCATCATATATTCACAGGAATAGCGGAGCGTTCGCCTGATTATTTCCTGCTTTGCCGCCTCTACTGCGGCATCATCATCTACAATCGCAAAACCGATCCTGTTCACTCCCATATCGGTTGGGGACTGATAGAGTGATTCCGATCCGGATATCTTTTCCAGGATCCGCTTGAGAAGGGGAAATGCCTCAACATCGCGATTATAATTGATTGTCGCTTCCCCATAGGCTTCCAGATGAAAGGGATCGATTATATTGACATCCTTCAGATCCGCCGTAGCTGATTCATAAGCCACATTGACTGGATGCTTCAGAGGAATATTCCAGATGGGAAAGCTTTCAAACTTGGCATATCCGGACTGTACACCTTTCCTGTGATCGTGATAGAGCTGTGATAGGCAGGTTCCAAGTTTCCCGCTGTTCGGTCCCGGGCCGGTAACAACAACAAGAGGTTTTTTAGTTTCAATATAGGGATTGGCTCCATATCCCTCATCGCTGACTATAAGATCGATATCCATTGGGTAGCCATTTGTGGTTCTATGGGTATAAACTTTGATCCCCCGTCTTTTCAGCCTGTTGATAAACATTTTCACTGATGGCTGCTCATCATATCTGGTAACGACAACCGAATTGACTTCCAGGCCCCAGTCCTGACTGATATTATCAATGAGCTTCATGGCATCAGCATCATAGGAAATGCCGAAATCCGCTCGGGTTTTCCTCTGTTCGATATGTCCGGCATAAATACAGAGTATAATCTCCGCCTGATCCTTGAGCTTTTGGAGGAGTCGCATTTTTACATTGGGATCGAATCCCGGCAAAACTCTGGAAGCATGATAATCAAAAACCAACTTCCCTCCGAATTCCAGGTAAAGTTTATTGTCGAACTTTTCCATCCGATTCAATATAGCTTCGGTCTGTTCTTTCAAGTATTTTTCGGTATCAAAAGCAATTTTCAAGGACATTTAAACTCCACGGGCATTGTTAATTATTATATTTATGGGAAGAAGAAGTTCAATTCCCTGTTTCGAACACATGTTAGCATATCATTAAGAGTTTGGTAATTTTAAAAAAGGATTTTTTTTGATATAGATATATGAAATACTTCGATAGTCATGTACATAAAATTGAGGTGAGTAAAGAGTTACTTCTTTTTATGAAACAATTGATAATATTGCATCGTGTGACATCAATTGAATTATAAGAAAAAACTTCCATATTGAGTGCTGCTGATAACATCCCTTCTGTCTACAAACTCAAGATCTCTTGTTACCTGCGATATGTGCTGAATGCGATGTAAAACATTCATACTTGAAAATACCTCCATCTATGAAAATCCTACCGTGATTTTGAATTTTATGAACCCATATATTTATTGTACAGGAATTGAATCAAAGAACTCGAACAAATCAGTAAGCATTGGTGGAGTAAACTGATGACCAGTATCTGGATAAATTTCATACTCCGCATCAACGCCATACTCCACAAGATAGTCAGCATATGTTTCAACTCTAGCAACTGTTGTTGTTCCAAATTTAGCTTTATACGGTTTCCATCCGGGGTGAAACAGAATGTCATTGTTTGGATTAGTATCATCTTCACCAATAAATATGAAGGTCTCAACTTCTTTTAACAACTCAGGAGTGAAAGTTATATCTTTAATTTTTGATATATCAGCAAACCCTCTTGGCCATTCCAAAGTCATTCCTTTTGCTTTACTTACAGGACGTAGATAACCACCACAACCACCAATAGCTGTTGCTTCAACCTTATCAGGATGAATAACACTAAATACATTAGATTGTGTTCCACCGTTTGAAAAGCCAGTCATAAACACTTTGTCATGAGCATCATAACCCATAGTTTCAATACTATTAGTGAATGCTTCAATTACTCTACGATATTCAAGGTCGGGTCGTTTTACAAAACTATCTTTTATTTCACCAGGAATCATTGAATCTCTATTCATTACCTGAGCATCGCCGGGTGTAACCACTGTAAGGAGTACATATCCATACTGATCTGAATACTGTTTATATCTGTTATAAAAATTACCCTCAACCATATCAACAACTTCTTGATAAGGTACACGCATAAGTCCATTACCAATCATTACAGTTTTTACCAACTCAACATTAAGTGCAGTAGGGGGAATGTAATATATAAATGCATATTTACTTATTGCTGGGTCATTCACTATAGTAATTTTACCAATTTCCAACTCACCAAGAGCAGAAATATTTACTGTATTTTTACGATTACTAAAACTAGTAGTTCCAAACTCATTCTGACTAGTAGATACACACCCGGCTAGGAATACCGATGCGATGATGATCAATGTTGCGATATTCTTCATTTATGCCTCCGTTTCATAAATTATAAAACATAGGATGAGTAATTCAAATAGGGATAAGTCCTATAGAATAATAACATGTATGTGAAGGAGGATTTAAATAGTATTTTGAAAGAGAAAATCACCTGTTGAAAACCAAAATCACAAACATAACTGCGTCAATATCTGCGTCAGAATTTTATCATTATGAGGCGATTGCATTTGGAATACTTTCAAGTTCAGATTTAAGCTTTTCTCTTTCTTTTCTTAAATCATATTCATCCTGAATTCCAAGCCAAAAATCTGCTGAGTTACCAAAATACTGAGAAAGTCTCAATGCTGTCTCAGCTGTTATTTTACGCCTACCTTTTATGATTTCAGAAATTCTTGTCGCAGGCATATGTGGATCTTTTGCAAGCTTGTATGCACTTATATTCATTGAAGTTGAAAAAGTAACAGCACGTTCAAGTGTTATAGGTGAACCCCGATATTTCTAAAAATAGTAGAGATTTTTTACCAGTTCAATACACAGCCAGCATGGTTAAGTCCACCGCCAAAACCGTATAGAAGAAGTTTATCATCTTTTTGTATCTTATTATTTCTTTCAGCCATCCATAATGCAATGGGTATAGATGCTGCTGATGTGTTTCCATATTCTTCAACACTGGTTAAGGTACGATTTTTTTCCAAGCCTATTGTGTCACATAAAAAATTGATCATTCTAAGATTAGCGCTATGGGGAATAAACCAGTTTAAATCTTCGATTCCAAGATTTGCTCTTTTTAATAACTCGGTAACACCATTCGGTATATTTTTCATTACATAATTATATACGGCTCTTCCATCCTGCCGGATTCGAACCTCACTATCTAGTTTATTGTTATTGATTGTATTTGAAATCCCTGAGCAGTATAATTTCCCTCCCAGGTCTCCCCTGGCTCCATAATAATATGAAAGAATTCCTTTTGCGTCATCGTCTTTTTCCAAGAGAACAGCTGCAGCACCGTCACCAAAAAGCACACAAGTGTTTCTGTCAGAATAATCAACTATTTTTGATAAGGCTTCCGCTCCAATTACAACTACCTTTTTGGCAATTCCTGAATTGATAAACGAGGAGGCAATAAATAATCCATGTACAAAACCCGCACATGCAGCATTTATATCAAGTACACCAATATGTGAAGGCAATTCTAGTTTCCCTTGGATCTGCGATGCAACACTGGGCATGTAATAATCGGGTGAAAATGTGGCGACTATAATATAATCAATATCATTCAAGCTGATATTATAATGACTCTCAATATCAAGAAGAGCATTAACTGCAAGATCGCTGGTATATTGATTGCTGTCCGCTTTATGCCGTTTTATAATCCCTGTGCGTTTTTTTATCCAGGAATCACTGGTATCCACCATTTTTTCAAGATCATCATTGGAAAGAATATTTTCAGGAATATAAGCACCCACTGCCGATATTCGGACACCTTTTATTGACATTACAAACTCTCCTTTTCAATCATGAAGAGAATTGTAATACGAACGTTCGTGCTTTTTCAATACATTTTGCTTTTTTTACAAAATATTTCTTCCCTGCAATTTAAACTGACAGGGGATTAATCCAATTTATACCTTCATCTTTTTTCAAAATCATAATGATACTCTTAAGAGCCCGATCGGCGGCCTGATTGTCATGAAACATTTGAATACTCCAATTTGCACCCATGCACAGTGAATTAATAATAAAAGCCAATTGATCAGGATCAGCTTTGTCAGATAATTCTTTTTTTCTAATAGCCTGCCTCACTTGCCGTTTTAGTACTTTCAGCCATAAACTCATGGATCTTGATACTTCATCTCTTACTGCTCCGGGTTTTGTATTGAATTCTAGTGATGTTGCTGAAAAGAAACAGCCACCGTCTGAAATTTTCCGATTTGAATACCCTATCCAGCTTTTACTGAATTCATATAGCCGACAGATACCGGATGCCACAGAATTAACAGGAGTAATTACTTCGAGTATAAAAACTTTTCTGGCGGCTTTTACAACATCAACCTGCAGTTTTTCTTTTGAGCCAAAATGAGAAAATAATCCACTTTTGCTTAGGCCTATATGGGTTGCAAGTCCTCCGATTGTCAAACCATCCAGACCTTTTATTGTAGCAAGATCCATTGCCGCTTGTAAAATTGATTCATGCTTTATTTTCATCTGGAATATCCTATTAATTTATAATTTTGTATTGGAGTTTAGTAATTTTGGCATTAAAAAAATGAGTTATTACACTATAAAAGTTATAAC
>JADGDJ010000354.1 GCA_016744925.1 Spirochaetaceae bacterium | reverse complement strand
TAAAAGAGCCTTTTTTATGTCCGAAAAACTCTTCCTCCAGAAGACCTTCAGGTATAGCAGCACAATTGACGGAAACGAAGTTCTCATTTTTTCTCTTCCCCGAATAATGAATGGCCCTTGCTACCAGTTCTTTTCCCGTTCCGCTTTCACCTGTAACCAAAACACTAGTATCAACACCTTTCAGTTTTTCAATGAGATTATAGACTTGCTGCATTTTTTCATCTTTTCCGATCATATCTCCATAACTGTATCTGGCTTCCAGTTCATGGCTCAGATAGATAACCCGCTCATTGAGACTCTGGAATTCCAGAGCCTGTTTAATGTAAATGTTTAATTCTTCCAGGTTGAGAGGTTTGCAGAGATATGTAAAAGCACCATTTTTCATGGCTTTTACAGAAGACTCAATAGTTCCGAAAGCGGTCATAATTATAACGGAGATATTGGTGTGATTTTTTTTAATCTCTTTCAGGACATCCATTCCATTGAACTCACCCAACATCATATCGAGGAGAACAAGCTGTATCTCAGTTTTTTTCAACCTGGCATAGGCTTCTTCAGGAGTGTTCGCTTTAAACACTTTATTCTCCGGTTCAAGCGCAAGGGAGAGAAATGTGCAAATACTTTGTTCATCATCTATAATAAGAATATTTGAGGTCATATATCACTTCTTTTAAACTTCAATTCAATTCTAGTATATTTATTTTTTTCACTTTCAATCAACATCAAGCCTTTGTTATCTTCAACGTATTCCCGTACGAGACTTAAACCTATACCAGTCCCTGTGGATTTTGTAGTGAAAAATGGTTCGTTGCAGTGAAGGATTTCATCTTTTGTCATACCGATTCCCTCATCGTTTATACATATAATGACCCACGATCCCTCTTTCCATGCTTGAATATTCAGAGTCAGGTATATCTGTTCGTCAGGATTCATTGAGTTCAATTTCTTTTCCATAGCATCAACGCTGTTCAAGATCAAATTGTAAAATATCTGTTTAATTCTATCTCTGTTTCCCGTTATAATAAGTTTCTCTTTCAAGTCTGTTTGTATTCGAATCTTCCGTTTCTTGATAATGGTGTCTGCAAGGTAGATACATGATTTTACAACGTCGTTAATATCGACAGATTCATTCAGGGATTTAACAGGCCGGGCATATTCAATCAGGCTTTCTACCAGGCGATTGATCCGGGAGATCTCCCTGGGAACATATTCGGCGAAAGCCTCTCGGAACTGCCGGCTATCACCTTTCGTCTCAATGATACTGGCCGAAGTGCTTATCGCTGTAAGAGGGTTTCGGATTTCGTGGGCTATTTTTGCAACAATGCTGTTGAGCTGTTTGTTTTTCTCTGCCTCAAATGTTTCATATTTTATAATTTCTTCCTGCGTGACATCTTCAAGAGTCATAAGAGCCCCATCATTTTTTCCCATAATTTTTGTATGATGAATGGAGTAGCGGTATATCCTCTCTTTTCTATCATTCTCACATATTTTCAGAGTATCAATGATGAGTCCCGATCCTGAATTAAAGAACGTTTTATCAATTTTACCCTTTAGTATTTCACCGAATATTCTCAGTTCGAGAACATTCATATCAATCAATAGAGGGCAATTCGAAATCAGGTTTTCAGCACTTTTATTAAATAGTTTTAGATTGAAATGACTATCGAATAAGATTATCCCTCCGGGAGAAAACTCTATGATATTATTTCTCAGCTCATTTTCTATTTTCATTTGTGAGAATTGATGCTTGAGTTTGTTATTGGCATCCCTCAATTCATGAGTTTTAAAATCGACCTGTTTTTTAAGCATTTTTTTTATATTTGAATTGAACAGAAAATAGATTAAAAAAATCAGAAAAATAAAAACGGCAAATAGAGTAATCTTTTTGAAAAAGACACTATTGCTCTGCTCATATTCATTTACAATCCAGCGCTTGTAAATATTTTCATATTCCTCACTTGTCCGAAGTTTCGCCAATCCGTCATTCAGTGCCTGCCGTAGAAAACTGTCTTCCTTTTTTACCGACATAACATAACTTATAGAACCGATGTGCCGATGAATAATCGAGTACTGGTCTTCCAGTCCATCCTGATAAATCTGATAGAGCAAACTGTCTTTGACTCCGACAGCGATATCGACAATTCCCTCCTTTTGAAGCTGCAACACACGCATCTGATTACCGACAACATTGAATCGGAGAATACCCAGATTGCGCATTATAGAATAACTGGCTGTACCATGTTCAAATGATGCTATTAATTCGGGATTCTCCAGATGATCGTCGATCGTATCAGCGACTGAATTATAGGCTATGACACACATGGAAGACGAAGATACTTCATTGGTATACTGAAATGCATATTGAGAGCTATCAGTGATTGTCGTCCCCAGAAGTATATCCACATCTCCTCTCTGCAATGCTTCCAGTCCTTCATTGTTGGTTGTCATTGGTACATACCTTATGGCAAAATCTTTTTCCAGAGCTATGGCATTGAGAATATCTATATGCATTCCCCTGATTTTTCCACTCTTGTCGATAAACTGATAGGGTGGTAGGTATTGATTAAAAGCCACTTCTATCGTTGAACTGATAGCAGCGGCTGAAAAAGGAGGCAATATACAACTAATTAATAATGCAATACAGTAAAACCTGTATATTTTTTTACCCAACACACCTCCTTCTATAGAGTTATTCCATCCATATTATCAACAACAAACTGCACAAATGTTTTCACACCGAAAACCAGAGCTTCTTCATCTATGGTGAAGTCATTTTTATGAAAGGGAGTCGTTGTGCCTTTCTCTTCACACCCGGTTCCCAGTTTTATGTAGGCAGCCGGTTTTTCTGCAGCAAAAAGGGAAAAGTCCTCTGATCCCAGGCTGGGTGTCTCAGAGAGATAGGCGTTTCCCTTACCGACAATCTTCCCGGCAGAAACGATTATAGCATCTGTTACTTTCCCGTTAGTTATCAGCGGCGGTTGATTCTTTATAATATTAATTTGGGCAGTTGCTCCTGCATCAGAAGCTATACTTTGGGAAATTTCTTCTATTCGTTTTCCGATAAATGCATCAACAGCCCTGTCAAAAGTTCGTAAAGTTCCCCCTATTTTAGCATGGCCGGGGCAGTTGTTGACAGCAGTTCCGCCTTCAATTTTCCCGATATTCAACACTCTGAAATCCATAGGGCTCACTTCTCTGGACAGCATTATATATATGGC
>JADGDJ010000108.1 GCA_016744925.1 Spirochaetaceae bacterium | reverse complement strand
GCTGAGATCAAAAATAGACCTGACACAATCCATCAATACAATGTCTGTCTGTATCCAGAATAAAATGACAGTATCCGAGCTGGCACTAACGGACTTTTTCTTCCAGCCTCATTACAATAAACCCTGGAATTTCCTCAACCAGGCCGGTCTGGCGGCTATGGAAAAATAGGATTGTTAATAATTGGATTTCCGCTTTAGCGGGAATTCAATTCCAGTTCATAAGATTCCCACCATTTCAAGATTCTCAAAGATATAAGGGTAATCCAACGGCTTTCTGTTCCAGGCTTTTCCATTTTAAAAAAGGTTTTTCCGGCATATCCCGCCTGAAGTTTCCAAGAACCATTTAAAGTTTTTTTGTTCAGTATAATGTTAAAGGCATCGGACATCCGTTCATCCCATTCAACCCCTGCTGACTGAAAATAATCGAAACATCGTAGAATATCAAAATGCCAGCGGGGAGGAAATATCATTTTGGTCATTTGAGGATCTACAGCTTCCCAGGTGCTGTTGGATTTATACAAATGGTGTCTTAAAAGAAATTCAATCCCCTCTTTCTGTGCCTGGGAAACAATGAGCCTGTACCCTTTGTCGGGACAGATTCTCTCAAATTCCCACAGTCCTTCGAGAACTGAAATAGTGGTGTGGAAAGAGCTGTGCTTTGCCCCTCTGTAACGTTCACAATTCCACCCGCGGTCAAACATTTGCTCTTCAAGAAGGTATTGAACCATCTTTAGTATTCGCTTATCTTCAATCCTGAAAAAACAGAGGATGGAGAGAAGCATGCCTGTGACACAACTCTCTCCCTGTTTCCAGGATTTCCAGTAATTGATACCGCCGTCGGGCTCATAATAACCATGATCCAGAAGTTGAACACAAGCCTTCTCGATCCGGGGATCCAGTGGAGATCCAAAACGCTTTAAAAGTAGTAATGTGTAAAAGGTCGATGTCCATTTGGGAGAATAGAGAGCCATTGACCAGAGATGGCTCTGATCCTGTAAATCCATCAATGCACCGCCCCATCCTGTGGACAGGATCAGACTGCGAGCCAGTTCCTGGTCCTTCTCCGAAGCATCAGTCAAATCGCGAAGAGTCTGATATTTAATGGAAATATCACCTTGCAGAAGCCAATCGATAGGTTTCTGATGCTTTTCTGCAAATGTCAAAAAATCACTCCCTCTATCAGTATAATTGATTGGGAATTGAATTATAAAACTTTTCAGTATTCTTTTATAATTTCCCAGTGTATATTACACATATGAATAGTCCAAACAACTATCAATAGGAAAGCATAATGAAGAAAAATGAATTTAATCCCTTAACCACCGAAGAAGAAGCCATTCTCATAGACAAGGGGACAGAAGCTCCTTTCATAGGATATTACACCGACTTTAAAGAGAAAGGACTATATATCTGCAAACAGTGCAATGCACCTCTTTTCTTTTCAGATAGTAAATTTGATTCCCGATGTGGTTGGCCAAGTTTTGATGATGAAATACAAGGAGCCATAGCCTATCACCCCGATCCCGACGGAAGGAGGACAGAAATAGTCTGTTCCCGATGCGGAGCACATATGGGGCATGTTTTCGAAGGTGAGGGATATACGAAAAAGAACAAACGACACTGTGTCAATTCCATATCCATGGATTTTATAGCCGAAAAAGATATTGAAAAAGCTGTTTTTGCCGGTGGATGTTTTTGGGGAGTGCAGCATTTCTTCAAAAAAATAGACGGCGTGTATACATCCCGTGTTGGTTATACAGGAGGGACTAAAGACAACCCCACCTATAAAGAGGTATGCAGTATAGATACAGGCCACTACGAGGCTATAGAAATAAGCTTTAACCCAGCAGTGGTATCTTATGAGGAACTGGCTAAACTCTTTTTTGAGATACACGATCCTACACAGAAGAATGGACAGGGCCCGGATATTGGAGAACAGTATATGTCCGCAGTTTTCTTTCATAATGAGAAACAGAAACAAACCATAGAAAAACTGATCTCAATACTGCAGGACAAAGGCCATTCTGTTGTAACGGAATTGATAGAAGCGGGAACTTTCTGGGAAGCAGAGGATTATCACCAGTTTTACTACGAAAAAAAAGGTAGTACACCCTACTGTCACATTTATACTAAAAAGTTCTGACAAGCCTATTGCAAGAGAGATTTTTTTATCAGGAAATGGGTAGGCTTATTATAAATTTTGTCCAGGAAGAACCATCTGTTTTCACTTCCAGTTTCCCCTTGTGATGATCGACGATGATAAAATAGGAAATAGACATTCCCAAACCGGTTCCCGAGCCCTCTTTCTTCGTTGTGAAAAATGGATCGAAAATATTACCGATCTTATCATCGCCAATTCCCGGTCCGTTATCCTCAATCTCGATCACGGCAAAGTTGTCTCTTCTTTCAGTTCTCAATATTAATACGGGAGCTCTATCGGTTTCAAACATAGCTTCGGAACCATTTTTGAGTATATTCAGAAAAACCTGAATGAGTTTATTGGAATCACAAAAGACTTCAAGAGGCTGATCACAAAATTCTTTCACAATCTCAATATTACTGAAATGAGAATGTGAACTGCCTTGAATATCATTGAGTGCCAGGTTTATCGTTTTTTCAAGAAGAGATTGCATCCTAGCGGTAGAGAAAGTTTTATCACTCTTCCGGGCATAATTGAGCATATCCTGAATAATTTGGGAGATTCGAATACCCGATTCGTGAATGTATTGTATAAATTTATATATTTTCCGCTCTTCAAGCAGGAGTTTCACCTGATCATTGTTTTTGAATTATAAATCGGAAATAGACCGAAACGGATAACACTTTCACCACAGACTGAGAAACTGAGCAATAATATTGTTATAAATACAAGTCTGTATCTCAACAAATCCTCCTCTTTCAACTATAGAGATACCAGTCGTGAAATCTAAGATAATAATTTAATATTTACCTATTTTTGCAAAGAGAAATATCTTTCGGTGCATTAAGGCCGTCGTCAAAGCAGCTTCTCTTGAATTTCCCCTCCACTCTTTCGCGCAGGAGAGATATAGTTTTCTTTTCTGTTTCTGAGCATTTTGAAGGTTTCCCTCAGACTTTTCTTTACATTATCCGAAGCGAAATCAATCGAATTGCCCTTTGGGCTCATATCAGTATCGGTAAGTTATTGACTCACTCTATTTTACTATATCAATTTGATAGGATAAAAGAGAGTCAAAATGCATTGCGACTATTGAGAATCAACCCTCAATTCAGCTATTATAGCTCTTTTAAAGGAGTTCAGATGATATTTGCAGACAGCAGAGAAAATATAGAAAAAGGCGCTGCCATTATTAAGGCGGGAGGGCTCGTTTCCTTCCCCACAGAAACAGTCTACGGGCTCGGTGGAAATGCTCTGGACCCCTCGGCTGTCGCCAAAATATTTGAAGCCAAAGCACGGCCCTCCTTTGATCCACTAATAACACATATCGCAGAATTGGAAATGCTCGATAGGGTGGCCAAGATTTCCAATAAGCGGATTTTTGATATCATCGAAAAATTCTGGCCCGGTTCTCTCACTCTCATTGTCCCTAAAAGAGACATAATACCCCATCTCGTAACCTCCGGTCTGGAAACTATGGCCGTGCGGATGCCCGACCACAAAACAGCCCTGGAGCTGATAAAACTATCCACCGGCGCTGTAGCGGCACCAAGTGCCAATCCATTTGGTTACTTGAGCCCTACGACAGCCGCCCATGTTGATGAGCAACTGGGAAGGAAAATAGAAATGGTTCTCGACGGCGGAACATGCCGTATCGGTGTGGAATCGACTGTTCTCGATGTCACGGGTGACAGACCCATAGTTCTGAGACCTGGCGGTATATCTCTGGAAGAACTCCAGAGAGAAATTCCCGATGTGGATATCTTCAACAGAACCACCACCTCCCCCACGGCTCCAGGTCAGTTGAAAATGCATTATTCCCCTTTAAAACCATTGCATATTGTCGATTCGATAGACTCTGTTTCTGACAGAAACAGAGCCGGTGCTCTCATTTTTAAAAAAGGTCCCGAGACCGATGGTTTTAAATCACTTGAAATACTCTCACCGCAGGGGGACCCCGTTGAAGCAGCGGCCCGCCTTTTTGTGGCTCTTCACAATCTTGATAAATCGGATATCGATATCATCTACGCAGAAAAAATACCCGAAGACGGCCTGGGAAGAGCTGTTATGGACCGAATCTACAAAGCATCGGAAAAATAATTGAAAAAAGACGTTACATCAGGAAGCATCTCCAAACATTTAATCAGGCTGACGATCCCCACAATAGGTGGATTTATCGCCATTACAGCCTTTAATTTAACCGATACATTTTTTGTCGCCCGACTGGGTACAGAAGCTCTGGCAGCCATGGGATTTACCTTCCCTATTGTCATGATTACAGGAGCACTAGCTTCTGGCCTGAGCATGGGAGCCGGGTCTGTTCTGGCCCGCGCCATGGGTGAGGGAAATGACAAAATTAAAAAACATACCGCTACCTATGGGATTCTACTGGCACTGGTCGTTGTCGCCATAGTGGGGATCAGCGGTATTTTTTCAATGGATCTTCTCTTTAAAGCACTTGGAGCTGAGGGGCAGACTCTCATACTGGTGAAAGAGTATATGTTAATCTGGTATCTGGGATGCATGGCTGTTGTCATGCCCCCTGTGGGAGATGCCTGCCTCAGAGCTACAGGTGATATGATCAGACCTTTTATCGTCATGTCCGTCTGTGCTGTTCTGAATGTGTTGCTCGATCCTCTGCTTATTTTCGGAATAGGAATATTTCCGGAGATGGGTATCCGTGGAGCATCCCTGGCCACGGTTATCTCGCGAATTTGCGGAATGTTTTTCACTCTTTATTTCAATTACAAGGCGGGACATCTCGATCTCAGCCGTCCGAAAATTTCCAATATCTGGGCGGCATGGAAAAATATACTCTACGTAGGTGTTCCCTCTGTTCTGACCCAGCTGCTTCCTCCCGCCATTAGGGGAGTGCTCACATCACTGGCGGCAATCTCCGCAGGAACAGTGGGTGTTGCCGCATTGGCTGTGGGAAGCCGGATCGAAAGTTTTCCCATGATAATTGCCTTGTCTGTTAATTCAGCAATTCTTACAGTGGTCGGCCAGAACTGGGGCAGTCAAAAATGGGACCGAGTAGAACAAACCAGAAAATCCACTGTTAAGATGGCTCTCTTATACGGTTTATCCGTGTTTATAATATTCTGGCCCTTAGCCGGTTGGGCTGGGCGGGTATTTACAAAAGATCCTCAGGTTTTAAAACTCACGATTCTCTATCTCAGAATCATTTTTGCCGGATACACAGGTATGGTTCTTTTCTCCTGGACTGCAATCGGACTCAATGCTATAGGAAAACCGAAATGGTCCTTAATACTCAATATTTCCTGCTCTCTTCTCTTTATGATTCCGGGAGCCCTGGCGGGGCATTTTACTGGAGGATTTCAGGGGATGATTACGGGATTGATGATAGGACAGCTCCTATCGGGTATAACGGCTTATATTATTGGTCGGTTTCAATTCACTAAAAGATAATAGAAAATTCAGTGACTGGATCCCGTTTCAATTCCAATTCTCCATTGATCTGCCCGACGAGAAGATTGATAACCTGGAATCCCAGTTTTCTGCTCGAGTTAATATCAAGATCCACAGGAAAAGGTCTACCGTTATTGGAGATACGCAATCTATTTCTCTCCCCCTCATCAAATGAGATTCTCAGTGTATTTTCCTCAGGGTTATCACTGTAAAAACCATATTTGAGGGCATTTGTGATCAGCTCGGTACTGATTAAACCAAGAGAGACGATTGTATCAGTATCTAAAGTAATTTCCCGTATGTCGATATCCAGATTAACGGCGAATTCGGAATTGGTCATCATCCCGATAAGCAGCATCGCAAGCTCTTCCATATAGGAATTGAGATATATATTGGATAGATCTTCAGTATTGTACAGTTTATCGTGGACAAGAGAGATAGACTGCAGTCGCGGTTGAATTTCCAGAAGCATGCCCTGCACTTCAACATCGTCAATCATAGAGCTCTGTATGCTGATCAGTCCGGAGATAACATTCAGGTTATTTTTAACTCTGTGATGAACCTCGCGGATCAGCATCTCTTTTTCGGCAAGAGCTTTCTGCAGCCTCGCTTCTTTCTCTTTGAATCGGGTAACATCATTGAGCAGAATTATTTTTGCTTCAACAGTCCCTTCTACGACTTTTAGAATATCGATTTGGACAAAATGTTTATTCACAGAAAGTATGACATCTTTGACTTTCAGACCCGAATCAAAATCAGATAACATTGTCTTGAACTTTTGCCGATCTTCATTGTGGAAGATACTGAGTAGATTTTTTGAGATTAGATCCATTTCACTCGAGTCGAGGATTTTTACAGCTGAAGGATTGATATAGACAATGCGGTTATCCAGAGACAGCTCGATTACTCCTTCACGCATATTGTCGAGTAAAACCTCAAGGTGACGGAGTGAAAAAAGAAGCTCTTTCGTTATATGCCTCGGGGCTATCTCGTTTAAACCCAGAAGATTTTCGAAGGGGACATCCCTTTTTTTGTTTCTATACAAATCTATGACATCAAAGATATTCCCCGCCATATGTTTCATGGGACCTTTTGCTATAAACGCATCGGCACCGGGAGGAATGCTTATTTTTTCAGTTTCTTTGGCTATCCCCGAAAGGATAGCGATAAAGGAGTCTTTAAATGTATCGAGAGACCGGATGTACTTGCAAAGTTTTTCACCGGAAATATAGGGCATAATCAGGTCAATTATGAAAATTTGGGGATGGAATTCCTCGATGAGGTCAATGGCTTCCAGCCCTCCGATGGCAGTTTTCACTTCATACTCTGTACTGGATAAAATTCTGGAAATTGATTCGAGAAATAGGGGATGGTTATCGACAATAAGGACTTTAAGAGGTGTGTTACTCATTTTCCACCTTCTGAAGATGCGACTTCAGTATTACAAAACATTTTTTAAAATTCTCAAACTCACTTGCAATCTGATTCCAATCTTCACTTTCAGAATATGCTTCAAGGTATTTAGCACTGTCAACCAGAGAAAAAATCTCTAAATTCAGACTTGCTCCTTTTATATGATGCGATGTCGATCTGAGATCTTTAGAATTTTTTAATGAAATAAAACTCTCCATTTTACTTATATCGCCTTCAGTTTGGTCAACAAACAAGTTATATAAAGAAAGGAGATTTTCTAAGTCGATTCCGATTTCTTCAGCCTGTTCCTGAAAATTGATTCTATCCATGTATACAGTATAGATTTACATGGCTCATTTAATCAAATATGTTGGAAGGCATTGGGAAAAATTTCTCAGGTATTATTTTTTTTTTACACATTGAGTTTATTTCTAAAATAAAAAGTGAGAAAAATGATGCTTCTGTAATAAAGATTAGAAAAAATATGACATAATCCATATCAAATGAAGATTGACCCCTTATGATTTCCATGGTAGAAATGATGAAGCCGAGCAAAGATTCCTACCCTATCCAGAATGGAACGGAATTGCGCCGATAGGGTTTGACTGGAAACGGGCAAGCCTCCCATTGTGGAAAGGCAGAGAATATTCATTATTATAATAAGGATTGTCTGAATTTCAGATAATCCTAAAAATGAACCCTCCAGCCTTTAATAGAATGGTGTAATCCTATTTTATTGGAGAGGAAAAATGCAAAAAAAAATGCAATTGTCTGCATTTCTGCTCACTGTAAGCCTTCTATTCAATTTTACACTGTCTTCCTGTGGTCAGCATGAAGATATGAGCCATATAAAACTAGCCACTACCACCACAACAGATAACTCCGGACTTTTAGCAGAGCTAATCCCCGTCTTTGAAGAAAGGAACAGCATAAAAGTCGATGTGATTGCTGTCGGCACGGGGAAGGCCATCATTCATGGTAAAAACGGTGATGTAGATGTTATCCTCGTCCATGCCAGAAACCAGGAAGATGCCTTTATTGATTCCGGATTTGGAATCGACAGACGGGATGTTATGCACAACGATTTTATCCTGATCGGACCGGATAGCGATCCCTCAGGTATCAGGGGAAGCTCTTCCGCAACCGAAGCCCTGAAGTCTATTGCCGAGTATGAATCATCGTTTTTATCCCGGGGGGATGACTCTGGAACCCATACCAAAGAAAGACAACTGTGGAAGGATACGGACATTACTCCCTCTGGACAATGGTACAAAGAAGCGGGACAGGGAATGGGTACTGTGCTGACAATGAGCAATGAAATGTTAGCTTATACCATGACTGATAGAGGCACCTGGCTGGCGATGAAAGATAAACTGGATTTGGTTCTTCTGTTCGAAGGCGATCCGATACTATACAACCCCTATGGCGTTATCGCTGTAAATCCCGAAAGACATGATCATGTAAATTATGAAGACGCCATGCGCTTCATCTCCTTCCTCACAAGTCAAACCGGGCAAAACATCATACAGAGTTACCGGAAGAATGGAGAACAGCTATTCTTCCCGGACGCTTTGAATTAAGGAATTGTAATAGATGACTCTATTAGAAAAAGCACTCGGTCTGATCCTTTCCGGAGATGAAGAGCTTTACAGAATCTGCTTCACATCTATATCCTTTTCGGCGATTTCCATTTTCATCGCCTCTCTTGCCGCTATACCTCTGGGCTTCCTTCTCAAACTGAAGGAATTTCCCTGCCGGCAGCTCCTGCTGATTATAGTAAACAGCCTTATGGCACTACCCACCGTAGTTGTCGGATTGCTTATCTATACTCTCATATCCCGTTCAGGTCCGCTAGGTCAGATTGGAATACTTTATTCACCGGCAGCAGTGATCACGGGACAGGTAGTCCTTGTTCTGCCTATCATAACATCCATGGTCCACGGGGCCATTTCTGATATGGATCCTAGACTTCCCGAAACGCTTCAGACTCTGGGTGCCCGGGGACTGAACTATTACGGGATGCTGGCAAGAGAGATGAAAGGACCCATACTGGCTGCTATTCTGGCAGGATACGGCAGAGCTATCGGCGAAGTGGGAGTGTCCATGATGCTCGGAGGAAATATCCGCTGGTATACCAGGACAATAACAACAACCATATCCCTCCAGACCAGCAAAGGAGAATTTGAACTCGGTCTTGCCCTTGGGATAATTCTCATGGCCATTGCCCTCACATTAAATTTTCTTATACATGGGGTGGTTCGTCATGAATAGCATTAAAATAGAACCTGTCAATGCATATAGTATTCAAGGACTCAAATTCAACTATCCCGGGAAGTCTTCAAGAAAGTCAGAGAGCTGCACACTGGAAATTGCAGATCTGAGCATTCATAAGGGATGCATCAATGTGATAAGAGGTCACAACGGTTCCGGAAAGACAACCCTTATGAAACTCATCTGCGGATTGCTGGAACCGGATGAAGGAATTATCACCGCTTCCGTACTGCAGCACGCTGTTCTCGTCCAGCAGGAACCATATTTGTTCCATGGCACAGTACATCAAAATTTGACAGCCCCACTCCGGTTCCTGAATAGAAAAGGAAACAGGGAAAGTTTAATCCGGAAAAACTTGAAGTTTGTTGGACTGGAAAACTTCAGCAAAAAAAAATCTCGAGAGTTGTCGGGAGGCGAAAAGAAAAGAGTAGCCATTGCCAGGGCACTCATGACTGAACCGGACGTACTGCTTCTGGATGAACCGGATGCCAATGTGGATTCTGCTACATCCAGGGAATTGGAACAACTAATTCGAGCACTCAGAGACGATGGGATGACGATTATATTATGTTCACATCACAAAGGTTTTACCTACAGGACTTCCGATAGAATTATAGATCTCTTCAAAGGCAGCCCGGTTGATCACGATGAGAATATTTTAAAAGGGCAATACACCTACAAAGATAAACTCCATTCTAGTTTCGATACAGGTGAATTCGTCATAGATTGCCCTTCCCGTCTGGGAGATTATTCAACTGTGGTTATTTCTCCGGAGAATATCAGTATATCCAGGGGAACTGGACCCATTGAAAAAAACAACCGCCTGACAGCCCTGATAAAATCTATACGCCCCTATAAGGAAGGGCGCTTTACATTCGATCTTGACTGTAGCGGGTTCATTATGAAAGCGAGAATGAGCAGTACTGAAATCAATTTGCACAAATATAGCCCTGAAGAAGAGGTAACAGTTATGTTCTCCCCTTCTGCCGTAGGATTATTTTAAATTAATTATAATAAGGATAATAAAATGCTTGGAATTAAAGGAATCATCGAAATTCTCAACAACCAGAAGCAGAGTAAAAATAAAGAAACCGTTCCTCTGAGAACCGCCTCAGGGCGAATGCTGATCAACCCCGTAGTATCGAAAATGGATTCCCCGCCTTTTGATAAATCAGCCATGGACGGATGGGCTGTTTGTGAGGGTGATCACCGTGGCCCCTGGAGGCTCATTGAAACTGTTGCTGCTGGAGATGTAGCCGTTCGTTCTCTTAAAAAGGGTGAATGTACAGCCATTATGACCGGGGCAAAAATCCCGCAAGGTTGTGGGAAAATCATCCGGATAGAATATACAGAGAGAGAACTGAATACAGTCCGTTTGACGACTGAAGAACCCCTTGAGAATATCATTCACAAGGGAGAGAATCTGAAAACCGGCGATATGGTCCTCACCCCCCGTCTTCTAAAGCCGGGGGACATAGGAATTTTAGCCTCCCTTGGACTGGCAGAAGTGGAAGTAGCTGTACCGCCACGGATTGGAATTGTCACAACAGGCTCAGAAATCCGGGAACCGGGAAGCCCTCTGAAAGAGGGGGAAATCTACAATAGCAACGGCCCTCAGCTGGTTTCCCAGGCAGAAAGCATCTCCTGCCCCGTTCAATATTACGGTATCACCGTGGATGATCAAACAAAACTCTATGATACGATTCAGAAAGCCCTTGATGAAAACGATATACTCATTCTCTCCGGTGGTGTTTCCATGGGAGAATTTGACTTTATCCCAGGAACTCTGGAAAAACTCAATGTAAAAAAAGAATTCCATAAAGCTGCTATCAAACCGGGTAGGCCCTTGTGGTTCGGAAGTAGAGAAGACTGCTTCGTATTCGGTCTGCCGGGAAATCCCGTCTCCACATACATTCTCTTTGAAGTCTTCGTCAAACATCTGATCTGGCATTACTGTGGTCTCAACTACAAACCAGATGTGCTTAGGGGTGAACTGGCAAAAGAGATCCGGAGACAGAGCTGTGACAAGACAGAGTTTCTTCCCGTATCTTTCAAAGACAATAAGGTCTGGCCCATCAAATACCATGGATCATCCCATTTAAATGCTATGGCCGATGCCGACGGACTGATAGTGATAGATAAGGGAATCAGAGAGGTCGCTGCGGGAGAAATTGTTCATGTTAGACTCCTTTGACAGAGAAATATCCTATCTGCGGATATCTGTAACCGACCGGTGCAACCTGCGTTGTGTTTACTGTATGCCCGAAGAAGGGGTTGAAAAAAAAAGCCATAGCGACTGCCTTAGCTTTGAAGAGATAACCGCCATTGCCAGAGAGGCTGTGGAGTTGGGGATACGTAAAATCCGCTTAACCGGTGGAGAGCCTCTGGTACGTAGAGGGATTTGCAGCCTTGTAGGCCAATTAAAAAATATAAAAGGCTTGCAGAGTCTGGGGATGACCACAAACGGTCACTTTCTGAAAAAAAATGCTGCAGCACTGAAAAAAGCGGGGCTCGACAGCCTCAATATATCTCTGGATACTCTGAATCCCGATAGATATGCCCAGCTTACAAGAGGTGGAGATATCCAAAAAGTACTCGACGGAATCGATGCTGCCCGAACCGAAGGTTTCCCCCTGAAAATCAATATGGTTATTTCATCTGAGACTACACAGTTTGAGATGGACCATATGAAATCTTTTTGTACAGAAAAAGGCATTAAACTCCAGAGAATCAGAGAATATAATCTAAAGATAGATAAATTTCCCGACGAAGAGATTATCTATCACCGTCCGCCCCCCTGTCACCAGTGCAACCGAATCCGCCTCTTATCTTCTGGCAGTTTGAAACCCTGCCTCCATTCGGATGATGAGATACCCATAGGCCCTATGGATAGGGAAAATATAAGAGAAGCCCTTGAAAAAGCGATCAAAGAAAAACCACGCTGCGGAGGCAGCTGTTCCACCTTAAACATGGTGGAAATAGGAGGATAAATGGAATTTTCACATATTGATGAAAAAGGACAGGCCAAAATGGTGGATGTCTCGGCTAAACCGGTGATCCACAGAACCGCCATTGCAGAAGGCAGGATTTTCTGTTCTCCAGAAACTATGGATCTGATCAGAGAAAACCAGATAAAAAAGGGTGACGTCCTGACCACAGCCAATATAGCCGGAGTCATGGGAGCAAAACAGACCTCTGCTCTTATCCCCCTCTGTCATAACATAGGAATGGATCAGGTGGTTATGGACCTGAGTATTGAAGAAGAGGGAGTGAAAATCCTCGCTAAAACCGTATGTACAGATAAAACAGGTATCGAAATGGAAGCCCTCACCGCCGTGTCCATAGCAGCTTTGACAATTTACGATATGTGTAAAGCCGTGGACAAGAATATGCGCATCAGCGATATCCGCCTTGTAGAAAAAACAAAGAAGGAACTGGCATGAACGAAATAAAATCATTTAAAATACTCTCCCTGAATATTTCAGAGAAAAAGGGGGTTCAGAAACATCCTGTTGACTCCATGGAGCTGAAAGTGGATCACGGCATAGAAGGGGACGCCCATGCAGGGAACTGGCACCGTCAGATCTCCATGCTGGCCAATGAAGATATTGAAGGAATGAGAGGTAAGGGTGTTGAACTGAAATATGGTGATTTCGCCGAAAACATCACAACATCAGGCATAAATCTCAGTGCATTTCCCGTGGGGGCCCGTCTGAACCTGGGAGAGTGCGAGGTGGAAGTGACACAGATCGGTAAGGAGTGTCATCAGGGCTGCGCCATCTTTCAGACTGTAGGTGATTGCGTTATGCCGCGTAAAGGTATCTTCGTAAAAGTTATTAAGGGAGGAATCATTACCAATGAATGTGACTGTTCTTACTGTCAGTGACCGGGCCAGCCGTGGGGAATATGAAGATCTATCGGGACCGGAAATCGAAAAAATGATCCACCGGGCATATCCCGACTGTAAAATCAGGAAGGTAATAGTACCTGATGAAAAAGGTCCCATAGGGAAAGCCCTTGAAGAGGCTCTGGAAAGCGACTTCATCGTGACAACCGGAGGTACAGGCATTTCTCCCAGAGATATTACTCCAGAAATAACCCGCGAGTTCTGCCATAAAGAACTTCCGGGTATTTCAGAAATGATCAGGGCTGAATCCTATAAGGAGACCCCCATGGCTATGCTGTCCCGGGGTTATGCAGGATATAAAAACCAGACAGTCGTGATAAACTTTCCCGGTTCAGTGAAGGCTGTTCGATGTTGTACCCGGGTTGTAATTCCCATAATGGATCACACCTTGAAGATGTTCAGGGGAGAAGGGCATTGAATTTCTTTTCCTGATTTAAATCTATCATTAAACGTCCCGGACAGTTTTCTATAGATTATTTCATCGCCAACCGGCCATTCCGAAAAGCATAAAAAACCCGGCAGAGTTCCCGCCGGGTTTATTAAATGATTTTGCTATATCAGAAATCAGTTTTAAACAATCTACTGATTAAGAGCCCTGCACCGGCCGCTGACACAGCCAGTATCACTGGAACTTTCACAATGGGGATCAGTGCAAAAATCACATAGATTAGGAAAGCGAAAAGGAACTGCAGGTAAATGCTGTTGTTTTCCCACTTAAAAGCTTTAAACAGAAGCTGTCCTGTAAAAGCCAATCCCATTATGGTGGTCAATCCCATCAAAGGAAGTGTAGCCAGCCCCAACGCGATCGATAAAGGGAATAAAGGTATGGTAATCAAAAGGACTACGGGATAGACAAACAGAGGAATAAGACCCCATAGGGCTGTTTTCCCATAAGAGGCGAACTCCCTCTCGGAAGTAAATACAGCCTTTACACCAGGAAGCAGCAAGAGCAGAAGTCCGCTGACAACTATGGATAGAAAGAATAGTACACAAGCAACGATCCAGAATGTTGTGAATCCACCTTCATCAAAATCTTCCTTAATTTCATAATCTATAGAACCATTCACACGGTCTTTCTCTTTTTCAGAAATCTCTACATTGGAACCATAGACTAGGTTTCCCGATATGGATCCTCTCTCTGTTATTATGAGTTTCCCCGTATGAACTTCTACATTTCCCTCAATAGGACCATCGATGATGATCTCTCCGGCACCGGCTAAAAGCCCATTATTCAGCTGTCCCATAATATGCAGCGTGCTGGAACCGCTGAGCAGTGTTCCGTCTATAACCGCTTCTTTGCTTATAGTTATCTTCTGAGCCCCTATAAAAGCAGTTTCCTGAATGTGCCCCGATATTCGCACATCGTTTCCAGCTGAATGGAGATTCTTGGCGACTAGACCCTGGATTTCAATATTTTCACCTAAAATAGTGGCCGAACCGGTCGATTCTCCCCAAAAATCTATATTTTTCCCCATAAGATAGAGGTCATCGGCAATCCCGGAAAAATTCAATGCCTCTCCGCCCCAGAAATAATCATCAGTAAAGCGACCCTGTTCAGAATTATTCTCTCCATCTTCATCGGTGATGAGGATAATGCTTCCTCCGTCAATATGTGTTGCCTCGGCAGTTAAAATTGCGGTTGACGCAAATAAAAGAACCACTAATAAGTAGTACGCATATATAATCTTTCTCATTTTTTTCTCCTGTGACTGATTTGATTCTCCCGCTCTATGCATGCTGTAAAGCCGGACTCTTTCATGCAGTCATATTTTCTTTCTGACTAAAATATAACGGTCAGAGATGGAAAATAATGCACTATTTCCATGAACGGTTGATATTCACAGTTGAGCGGTATTTCTTTAATTGCAGGCGGTATTTTTATAGAGTACTATTTCAATATGATTAAACAAAGCCGTGCTCAATTATGGAGATCTCTCATCACTCCTGT